>JAJYUU010000022.1 GCA_021792405.1 Actinomycetes bacterium | reverse complement strand
TGCCGACCCACAGCTCCAGCCGTCCGGCGTGCTCGTGGGTGACCGGCTCGGGCCACACCGCGCCCAGCGGCCGGCGCAGCCCCGAAGCGAGCTGCTCCCGCCGCTCGATCACCATCTCCGCGGTCACCCCGAACGGCAGATCGACTTCGGCGCGCCAGCCCGGCCCGTCCTCGCGGACCGGGGCGGGGAACACCAGCGGCCGGTCCTCCCGCAGCCACTTGTCGATCCCCGCGATCCCCAGGGAGCCGAGAGCGCGGGTGATCACGTCCTGCGTGGGCGGCTGCACCGCAGCCGGCAGCACCGCCGGCGCGACGATCGGCTTGCCCGCCGGCCGGCCGGCGCGGGCCAGCACCGGCAGCGCGATCAGCCCGGCGGTGATCCACGCCCACCACGGCGCCAGGTGCGCGGCGATCAGCACCAGGACCAGGGCCACGGCAGCGGCGGCGCCGGTCATGATGCCGCGGGCGGTGCGGGTTTCCCGGCCCTGCCGGTGGATGCGCAGGTGGTCGGTCAGCAGCCCGTCAGCGGCGGCCTGATGCTCCAGCTTGTACAGGTCGACAGCGTGCCACCACTGGATGACCCGGCCGGACACGCGGAAGATCCCGACGACCGCCCAGGCCAGCATCAGGACCAGGTAGCGGGGGGAGCGGACGCCGTGGTAGGCGGCACGGTGGCCGTGCTCGGCGGCCTGGTGGCGCAGGTGCCGGCGGACCCCGCGGGCAAGCCCGGCCATGCCGTCGCCGTCGAACAGATGCTGAGGGATGACCGGCTTGCGGGCCGGGCGGCCATCAGACAAGTCGACGTACGCCGGCGTGGTGGCGTGGCCGAGGCGTGCCTCAGTTCCGGCGTCCGCGGCCGGGAGTGCTTTCTGGTCTGTCATGATGCTGTCTCCAATCTGAGAGGGTTGGTGACCGGCGCCGGGATGCGGATCAGCAAACCGGGGCCGGGGAGCGGACCGCTCCCGGCGCCGGGGCCTTTCTATGTCGTGAGTGCCTGCCTGGCGATGTGCTGGCGCAGCACCTTGGCCCGCTCGTTGCCGACGTGCAGCCGGCTGCGGATCTGGTACAGGCTCGGCACCTGCCCGGCGGCTATCTCGGCGGCGAACTCTTCCTCGGCGTCCCGGCCTGTCGCGGGCTTGCCGGACCGGTTCGCCGCGGGCTTGCCAGACCGGTTCGCTGCCTTCGGCCGGACCGGTCCGCTCGCGTCACCGGGAACCGGTCCGGGCAGCGCCTGCCGTACCGGTTCGCTCAGCGCGGCCGGACCGGTACGGCCCTCACCCGGCAGACCGGTTCGCGGACCGGTACGGCCATCGGTCTGAGCCAGCGCGCCGGACAGGCGTGCGGCCCGGTCGGCGGACAGGTCCGCGGCCTGAGTCCCGGTGGCGCGGCTTGCGGTCCATTCGGCGATCGCCTGCTGCGGGTCGGTGGTCCCGGTCCACGTGGCCTGCCACATCACCCGCGTGGCCCGCAGCGGGTGCCACAGCCAGCGGGTCACGCCGAGCCGCAGCGCCCGGCCCTCGATAAGCCCGGCAGCGATCATCTGGTCACGCGCCATCCGACGCGAATGCACTGCCCACAGCCACGGCGAGCTGGCCGACATCAGCCCGACCGCGACCGCAGGGAACGTGGGCCGCCACCCCGGAGCCGCGTAGTGGCTGTAGTTCATCGCTGCGATCACCGCGGCGAATCCGTAGGACGCCAGCCGCAGCCGCAGCGCCGAGTCGCTCGCCAGCGCCGCGATGTGAGCATGAAAGGCCAGGTAGATCGCGATGGATTCCAGCGCGGCAGCCATCATCAGCTGGCCGGCCAGCGGCCATGGCAGGTGCGCCCGCAAGAACGCCAGCTGACCAATGAACGCGACCGCGTTGACCAGCAGCACCGGGATGGCCGCCGCGACGGTCCTTGCCTGATCGCGGCTCACCACGGCTCCTCCCCGGAAGCGAAGTGCCGGTATTCGCTCATGCCGCCCTCGTCGTCTGCCTCCGGGCCAGGGTCGTAGTCGGGCTCGGGTTCCTCGTCCAGGTGCAGGGGACCGCCGGGCCGGCGCTCCAGGTCGGTGATGCGCTCCAGCGCCCGGTTCAGGTCCTCGCGCAGACCGGAGAGCAGCTGCTCCAGGTCGTAATGCGAGTGATGACGCTCGGCCGCATCGTGGATGTCGCTTGCGTAGTGGACGTGGCCGGCCTCGGCGTAGTCGCCGCGGTGGTCATGGTCGGCCCAGGTCATGACGCCTCCTCCAGTTCGTCATCAGGCCGGCCGTAGACCGCCTCGGCTCGGCGCAGGGCCAGCACCGCCCACGGGTACCGGCGAGCCCGGTACTCGTACGCCACGGTGGGCAGGCCGTTGCGCACCGCGCCGCGGTTCTCCGGCGCGGTCGACTCGTACGGGTCGCGGCCGAGGCGGCCAGCGAGGTTCGCCGCGGACCGGCAGGCTTCGCACGGCTTCTCGCCGCGCCGGTAATGCGTCCGGGCGCCGGACGGCGTGCCATGGGTGATCGGCTGCGGCGCGGTCACTGCTTGCCTCCGCTGATCAGGTGCAGGCGGGCACGCCGCCGTGCCCGCGCGACCGCATCGAGTTCGGCGGACAGTTCGGGTGCGCCCGCTGCGGCGGTGGTGGCGAGCAGGCCGCGCACCAGTGCTTGCAGCAGCTCGTCCATCTTGTCGACGCGATCGTTGAGCTGGGCGACGGTCGGCCGGGTCATGACGCACCATCCCCGGTCGTGTCGAGGAGCCGGGCTGCTTCGGTGAACGCTGCCGCGTACCGGCGGCACTCGTCCGCGGAGTCCGACAGGATCTCTGTCTGCTCCGACAGCGTGACGTAGACCAGGAGCGGGTTCGCCGAGTTCCGCCGCGCTGACGGGGTGAAGTCATCGCCGGGGTCATGCCGGAAGCTGATCGTGCCGTTCACCGTGCACCATCCCCGCCGATGTAGTCGCCGAGCGCGGCGGCCAGCTCGGCCGGTGTGCATGCGGTCAGCCGCGGCTGCGGCCGGTCCTCGCTGGTGGTCAGACGCGCCGTCCAGATGCTGTCGCCGGCCTCGGTGATCTCCCACTCGGGATAGGCGGCGCGCAGGGCCGCGGCGTCCGTGCCGGTCATGACAGCCACCGCCAGGTGCGCCCGCTGGTGATGTCCGCGATGGTCGGCGCCGACACGCCGTACTCGGCGGCCAGCTCCCGCTGGGTCACCCCGCCGAACCCGCCGGCCCACACGTCGCGGATCTCGCGGACCTGAGCGTCGGTCAGCTTCCGCAGCGGAGGCGGCAGGGCCGTACCGGACACGAGCTGGCCGACGAGCGCGGCTTCCCAGCTTCCCGGCCGGCCTTCGGTGAGCGCGTCGCTGGAGCCGAGCTGCCCGGCGACGCGGGCGAGCACCGAGGCCAGCCAGCCGGCGAAGTCATGCTCAGTGCGGGCTGCGCGGAGCAGCGCCTCTACCGCCCGGTCGGTGTTGACGGCGCTCATGCGGTCACCGCGCGGAGCAGCTCGATCAGGCCGGCCAGGTGAAGCTCGGCGATGCCCAGCAGGTAGGCGGGACGCAGGCCGTCAGCGGTCTGCATCTCGTGGTCCAGGCTGAGCAGGAAGAGTTCCGCCTGGTCGAGGCGCAGCGCGCCGGCGCGGCTCAGGACGGGCCGGTCAGGCGCCGCGGCGGGCTGAGACTGCGGCCGCGTGCCAGCGGCGTGCCTGCCGCCGACAGCCCGCAGGTGACGGGTGCGGCCGTCAAGGTGTGTGACAGTAGTAGTCAAGTTCCTCGTCTCCGTTCCAGGCGGGGTCCTAGGCCCGGTCAGCGCGTTGTCGTCGCGCGGCCGGGCCGCTTTCCTAACGGGGAGCCAGCCCGGATCCGGGCATGGCGAAGTGCCGCAGCGCCAGGGCATGCGGCGAGCGGGCGGTCCAGATCACGGCCCACAAAAAACCCGCGGCACGGTCGCAAGATGCTGGCGACAGCCAGCGTCAGCCAACGCGAGCCAACGGCAGGTATCGGCAGCTCAGAGGCAGTATCAAGCCCATGACCTGCGGTGACGTTCCGGCGTGTATCAGTTCGAGCTCTACTACGACGTCTAACGATCATCACGACTCTGACCGGCCATAGCTCTAGCTGATCTGGTCCGGTGTTCCGTCTCTGCTACGGCTGTAAGTGTCGAGCGCGGTAGCGCAAGGCACAGCCCGGCGGCTGCAGCACGCCCTGGACGCGACCCAGAACCAGCTCACCTGGGCCGCCGCCCGCAGCCAGTGATTGTCCGCTCCTGGCCCTCGTCCCCGACAGGCGCCAGGGTCATGCCGGGAAAGAACGCGGTCCAGGGTGACCGGAGGGAATCACGGGTGACGGCGCCGCAGGCGCCGCCCTTGACCGTGGTCTTGCCCGGCGTCACGATGCCCGCGCCGGGACGACGGCCCGTTCCGCGGACCGCGGCAGCCGCCCGCGGGCAGGGGGGCGCAGTGTTCTCCATCTACTGGCAGCGCAGTTCCCCGAGTTCACTTCGCCGGCCCCTTCGCCTGACAGCGGGAGCGTTAGCCGCCGGGATGGCGCTGTGCGCGGGCATCAGGGATGAGCACGTACAGACCAGGCTGAGACGCAGAGGCGGAAGGGCGCTGGCGGCAGGAGCTGCTCGCACCGCGATCGCAGGGCTTCGCGCTGCGCCTGACCTAGCTGACTGACATAGGCACCGGCTGGCCCAACGCCAAGAGTGAACGGCTCCCACCATTCGGCGAAGGTCGCGAACTGAGCCGAGATGGTCAGCCTTCCGGGTTCGATGTCGTGCAGGCCGGCGGTTGCGCACAGTTCCGCCAGGTGGCCCTCCCCCGCGCCGGCCAGCCCGACCACATCGCGCGCGGCTGGGTCAAGGTCGTGCACTGCCTGCCAGAACGCGGCGAGCGGGCCGGTGCCTCCGGCGTGATCCCACACGCAGGCGGCTACCACGCCGCCGGGACGGGTAACCCGCGCCATCTCCGCCAGCCCTGCCACCGGATCGGCCATGAAGTGCACGACTAGTTGTGCCAGCGCGGCGTCGAATGTGCAGTCAGCGAACGGGAGCCGCTCGGCGACCCCGCGGTGCACGCCGAGCTGAGGGAAGCGGTCTCGGATCGCGAGGACGAACGAGGCAGACGGATCGATCGCCGAAACCGCTCCGGCGCCAAGCCGGTGCACCAGTTGCCCTGTCAGCGCACCTGGCCCGCAGCCGACGTCCAGCACTCGCTGACCGGCTCGCAGGCCGGCGAACTCCGCGAACTGCACGGCAAGGAGCTCGGAGAACCGGCCCATGAACCGGCCGTAAGAGTCCGCGCTAACGTCGAAAGCCACCGCGCCAGACTATGCGGCTGTGCCAGAGGACTCCCCCGCACCGCAGGAAAGATGGCGCGGCGCCCGCGCACGGAGTGCGCGATAGACATTACCCACTGCCACCCATGAGCGATTGTGCGCTACTCGAATCGCCATTGCTGGCTACTGAGCGGGCTGCCAGACTTTGCCCCGATGCCCATTCGAGTAGCCCGCCCAGCGGGCAGGAGGTAGCTGCGCATGTCAAGGATCTGGCGATGGATCACGCCGGCCGCTGTAGCCGTCGGGCTCATCGCGGGGCTGCCATCGATCCCGGCCGCGATGGCCAGCACGGCCGCGACTAGCATCACGATCAACGCCACGTCACCGCATTATCCGGGCCTGCGGGCCAGGAACCATGGCTTGGTCGATGGCTACGCGCTGGTGATCTACGAAGCCGGCCGCGGCCGGAACACGGGCGTCGTCAGCGGCAAGGTGCTGACCCGCGCTACGAATGACACAGCCACCCTGCTGGCGAGGCCGTTCCGCGCCAGGAGGTACACGGTTGCCGCGAGAGTCACGCTGACTCCGACGATCCACGGTATCGCCAGGTACTCGTTTAACGTGACCCCGTCGCTCGCCACGAGCTACAAGGTGCGGCTGACCGGCACGGACTTCGCTGTCTCCGCCGTGGTGAACGTCTACGTCGCCACCGGCGGCCGCGACGCGCATGTCCGCCAGCGGTGCAGCGCCACTCAATGCAGGTTCTCCTTCCGCAACTACACGATGCTGCCAGCGTCGGCGTACCGGCTGCAGTCCCGCCGGCGCTGGTACCTGTACCAGGCCGTCGGCTACCCGCGCGTGCCCAGCGACTACACGCTGAGCTCGACCGCCACGGCATCCAGGCCCCGGCGGATCAACTCAGGTGAGTTCGTGCAGACGTTCACGTTCTACATACCGCTGCGGAACGGCGGCGCGCGCTGGCAAGTCCAGGGCTGCACGCAGGACATCGAATCCCGCGACGGCATGGGCCTTCCCGGTCACCATGGGTGCGGCGACAGGCGTGTCCCCCGGAGCGCCATCTACCTCGGCTAGCGCCAGACCCGGATAGCTTGCCCGGCCCGTCGAAGCCGGGCAAGCTATCCAGGTGACTGCCAACCCCGATGCCGCGCTGATCGAACAACAGCTCCGCGCCGCTGGCTCGCCGGAGCGAGCGGCCGGCGAGCAGAACTACCTGAAGAGCAAGCTCGAGTTCGCCGGCACAAGCGTCCCGCAGGCGCGCGCGATCGTCACCGCATGGCGGCGCTCCCAGCCGCAGCTGACCCGGCAGCGCCTCACCGAGGTCGCTGCCGCGCTCTGGGACGGGCCGATCTACGAATGCCGGCTGGCCGCCGTGCTGCTGCTCGCCAACCGGCGTGCGCTGCTGCAGGCCCACGACGCCGCGCTGGTCGAGCGGCTGCTGCGCACCGCTGGCACCTGGGCGCTGGTCGACGGGCTCGCCGCCGACGTGATGGGCAGCCTGGTGGAGCGTTACGGCGAGGAACTGCATCCCGTCCTGGACCAGTGGGCCGCCGACCCGGACTTCTGGATCCGCCGGTCTGCCCTGCTGGCGCTGCTCGTTCCGCTGCGGCGCGGTGATCCCGCGAATTTCCGGCGGTTTGCCGGCTACGCCGACGTCATGCTCGCCGAGCGCGAGTTCTTCATCCGCAAGGCGATCGGCTGGGTGCTGCGCGAGACCGGCAAGCGCCAGCCGGATCTGGTAGCAGGCTGGCTCGCACCGCGGGCGCACCGGGCGTCCGGTGTTACCATGCGCGAGGCGGTCAAGTGGCTGCCGGCCGGCCAGCGGGACGCGCTGCTGGCCGCCTACCGGGAAGGTCAGCGAAAAGCCGGGTAGAACGGCAGCTCCGGCGCCTGCCACTGGTCGGTCGCCGACAGCAGCGACCGGACCAGCGCGGCGATCGCGGGCAGGTCACCGGCCGGCTCAAGCTCGGACAGCAGCGACTGCCACCGGTAACGCATGAGCTGGCGGGTGTGCGGTGAGGGCTGCTCGGGGTTCATCGGCACATCGGCTGCCAGCGAACGGCGCAGCAGCCAGGACGTGGACGACATGGTCCAGGCGGCGACCGCGCGCCGCATGCCCGGCTGCCAGACAGCGTCGTCGGCCAGGTCCGGCCAGACCGAGCTGACCTGCTCGCGGTAGGCGGCCTCGGCTTCGGCCCTGAGCTCCGCCGGGAAGCGGAACACGCACCAGCAGGTGCTGAACGGCATGCTGATGTAGGCGGCATCCAGGAATGCCGGGTGGAATCCGGCCTCTTCGAAGTCGAGGAACCTGACCCCGTCGCCGGTCAGCAGGTTGTTGTCCGGGCAGATGTCACCCGGCGAGAAGACCGCGTAGTCCTCCGCTGTCGCGGCGGCAGCCACCTCGGCAAGCTCGCTAGCCAGCCCGTCCGGCGCGGAAACAGCGACTCTGGCGGCACTGTCCGCGGCGGCCAGCACCCGTCCGGGCAGCCCGGCCAGATGCCGTTCGTCCGGCCATCCGGCCAGGTACTGTGCCGTCCTCGCGTCGAACACGGCGCGGTGCGCCTGGGTCACGACCGACAGCCGCCCGCACGCGGCAGCCCAGTCCAGCACGGCCGTCCGTGCCTCCGCCGCGTCGCCGCCGAGCAGCACGTCGGCCAGGCTGCGGCCGCCGCCGAGGTCGGACATCACTACCAGGCGCAGGCGCGCGTCAGCGGCCAGGAAGGCCGGCCCGAGGGCGCTGCCGCCGGCCGATTCCAGGCCTGCCGCCTCGGCCGCGAAGCAGCTGGCACCTTCAGCAGTCTGCGGGTATGTCTTGACGACCACTGTGCCGCCTGCGGCATCCCGGCACCGCAGCACCACCGCGTTCTCGCGATCTTCGCTGATCTCGGCCGGATCGCTGAGCGGCCGGCCCAGCAGTGCCGACGCCGCGGCAACGATCTCCGCTGTCCGCGGTCCGTCAGCCAACTGTTCGTCAGTCACGCCCAGCTCACTCCGTTCGGGGCAACCGCGATGGGCAACCGCGCGTTACCCGTAGAAGACTCGTTCCATCACCGCTCTGGCCTGCCGGGCCGTCCGGCGCCAGTCCTGAACCAGGTCCTGCGCGCCGCCGGGTGGGTAGCCCAGCACCTGGGCGACGGCGGCGAGGTCCTTCGGCAGCGACGGCAGCGTATCGGACGGTCGGCCGCGAACGAGCATGACGGCGTCCCTGATTCGGCTCGCCAGCAGCCAGGACGCGGTGAGCGTGGCTGCGTCGGGGGCCGAGATGAGCCCGGCCGCGCTGGCCGCGGCCAGCGCGGCGTGGGTGCGGGCGGTGCGCAGTCCAGGCACCGCCGCGGCATGCCGCAACTGCAGCAACTGCGCTGACCACTCCGCATCGGCAAGGCCACCCGGCCCCAGCTTCAGGTGCAGTGCGGGCTCGACTCCGCGCGGCATCCGCTCAGCCTCCATCCGCGCCTTGATCCGCCGGATCTCCCGGACGGCGGCCTGATCAATGCCGCCGTCGGGATACCTGATCTCGTCCGCCATCGCGATGAAGCCAGCACCCACGCCGGCATCTCCGGCCGCGAACTCCGCGCGCAGCAGCGCCTGTGCCTCCCAGGCAAGCGACCAGCGCCGGTAATAGGCCCGGTACGACGCGAGCGTGCGAACCAGCGGCCCCTGCCGACCCTCGGGTCGCAGGCCGGCATCGACCAGCAGCGCGGGATCCGGGCCAGGCTTGCTGAGCAACCCGCGGAGGTTCTCAGCGACCGCATGGGCAGCCCTGGTGGCGGCCTCGTCCGACGCGCCAGTCCGCGGGTCATGCACGAACAGCACGTCCGCGTCACTGGCATAGCTCATCTCGTGTCCGCCGAACCGGCCCATCGCGATGACTGCGAGCCGGGTCGGCATCGGGCCGCTGCCGCGTTCGTACTCGGCGACTGCCGCTTGCAGTACCGCCGCGATGCTCACCGAGGCCACCGCGGTCAGCGCCTCGCCAGTCTCCTCGACGCCAGCCAGCCCGAGTAGTCCGGCGGCCGAGGTGCGCAGCAGTTCGCGCCGGCGGATCGCCAGCACGGCCCGTGCCGCACTCGGCGCGCTGTCGTGCCGGCTGACCGCCGCGGAAGCCTCGGCGAGCAATTCCCCGGCCGGGCGCCGCGCCAGTTCCTCGTCGTCGCCGAGCATCGCGACCGCCTCGGGCGCGCGCAGCAGCAGCCCGGTCGCGTACCTGCTAGACGCCAGCAGCCTGGCCATCCGCTGCGCCACCAGGGCGTTGTCCCGAAGCAGCCGCAGGTACCAGGGCGATCCGCCGAGCGCCTCGCTGACCTGCCGGAAGGCCAGTAGCCCGGCATCCGGCTCGGGCGCGTCGGCAAGCCAGCCGAGCAGCACGGGCAGCAGCGTCCGCTGCATCGCGGCCTTGCGCGACACTCCGGCGGTGAGCGCCTCGATGTGCCGAAGGGCTCCGGCCGGATCTGCGTAGCCGAGCGCCTCGAGCCTGTCGCGCGCGGCGTCGGGCTGCAGGCGAATCGCCTCGCCGGGCAGCCGCGCGACGGCGTCGAGCAGCGGCCGGTAGAACAGCTTCTCGTGCAATTGCCGTGCCTGGGCCGCCTGCCGCCGCCATTGGGTGACCAGGGCGGCTGCCGGGTCGGTGTCGAGCGCCGGCTCGCCGGCAGGCGGGCCCAGTCGCATCCGGCGCACCGCCCGGCCGACCTCACGCAGGACGGCCGGGTCTTCGGGCAGCAGATGGGTCCGCCGCAGCTGGCGCAGCTGCAGCAGGTGCTCGACTCCGCGCAGGAACCGGTAGGCGGAGGCCATCGCGGCGGCATCGGCCCGGCCGACGTATCCCCCGGCCGCCAGCGCTGCCAGCGCCGGGAGCGTGCCGCCCTCGCGCAGGGTCTCGTCCCCTCGCCCGTGCACGAGCTGCAGCAACTGGACCGCGAACTCGATATCGCGCAGCCCGCCGGGCCCGAGCTTGAGTTCTCGTCCGGCTAGGTTCGCCGGCAGGCTGCGCACCACCCGGCGGCGCATCGTCTGCACATCGGTGACGAAGTCGTCGCGCTGCGCGGCATGCCACACCATCGGGGTGACCGCTGCCAGGTACTCGGCGCCGAGCGCCGCATCACCGGCTACGAACCTGGCCTTGAGCAGTGCCTGGAACTCCCAGGTCTTGGCCCACCGCTGGTAGTAGGCCCGGTGGCTGGCGACGGTGCGGACCAGCGGACCGTCCCGGCCCTCGGGCCGCAGGTTCGGGTCGACCGGGAACAACTGGCCTTCCGCAGTGGACTGCGAGCACACCCGGATCATGGCGCTCGCGAGCGCCGTCGCAGCGCGCAAGGCGGCGACCTCTTCGTCGCCTGTGCTGCCGTCGCCGGTGCTGCCGTTCGGCGCGTCAGCGCCCGCGGAAGCCGCCGCTGACGGGCTCGCCACGAAGATCAGGTCGACGTCGCTGGCATAGTTCAGCTCTCGCCCGCCGCATTTGCCCATCGCGATCACCGCCAGCCGCGCCGGCGGCAGGCCCGGCGGCAGCTCAGCGCGGGCGATCGCCAGCGCGGCCGCGAGCGCCGCCGTGGTGAGGTCGGACAGCCCGGCCATCACCTCGTCCAGCGACCTCGCGCCGGTCAGGTCGAGCGCCGCCAGCTGCAGCAGCCGCCGCCGGTAGGCGATCCGGAGCGCGGTGACCGGATCGCGCCGCACCGGCTCTGGCCCGGCTGCGGCGCCGACAACAGCGAGCAGCTCCTGCGTCAGCACGGCGGCAGCGTTATCCGCCGGGAACGCGGAATTTCCGGCTAGCAGCCGCCAGTCAGCTGGATGCCTGCCGAGGTGATCGCCGAGCGCTGCGCTCGCGCCGAGTACGGTCACCAGCCGATCCCGGAGTTCAGCATCATCGCGGAGCGCCTGGCGCAGCTCGTGGCCGGGCGCCATCCGGGCCAGTGCCGCCAGCGCGAGATCCGGGTCGGCCGCGCCGGCCAGCGCCTCCAGTAGGGGCCTGTCTGTCCCGCTATCCTCGCCGGCCGCGTTGCCGGCCCCGAGATCGAGCTCGCTGATCAGCGCCTCGGCGCGGGCGGTATCGGCGAATCCCATCGCCGCAAGCTGCCCGGCCAGCGTCCCTCGCGGCATGTTCACCACAGCACCGTAGCGAGCCAGCCTGGCAGAGACGCGGCTACCCGGCGAGGCCCGCGCGCGCAGGCAGCTAGCTTCCGGCACAGATTAGTTCCCGAAGTCGTCCGGCAGAAGCCTGAAAGCGGCGTGCGGTGTCAGCGGCCGGATCATGCGGAAATGCCGGATGTCGAACGTCGCCACAACGTCGGTCCGGAACTCTCGCGCGAGTACGACATTAATGGCGTCGGTCAGGCCGATAGCCGGGTAGACAGCCAAGACCGCGTGCGCGGCGAGCAGCAGGCCGCCGATGCCCGGCACCTCCCAGCGGCCCGCCGCCACGCGGCCAGCGATGTAGCGGACGATCTCCTTGGCCGGGCCGGCACCTTGCCTGTCGGCCACCAGATAGTCGAGCTCTGCCAGCACGCACGGCGACACGACGAGATGACCAACATCGGCGACGGCATTGCGGAAGGCCTGGTGGTGCTGATCCGTTGCGTTGAAGAACGCGATCAGGCCTGAGGTGTCCGCGACCGCCACTGGGATGTCAGCGGTCATCGGATCCGAAGCCCGCGAGCAGGTCATCGACCCGCTCGGAGAACCGCGGATCTCCCTGGAACGTCGGGACGTCGTCGGCGGCACCCATGGGATCTGTGCGGAACGGGTACGCCGCTGGCTCTGCAGGCCCGTACGGACGGATCACCGCAATCGGCTCACCATTCCTGGTCACCGTGATCGTCTCGCCGGCCTGGACGCGCGAAAGAACCTTAGCGGTCTGCTGATTAAGTTCCCTGGCCGTCGCTTCCATACACTAAATGTACTACGGGTAGTACACGGCCCGCCCGTCGGTTGGATGCCTGCCGAGGTGATCACCGAGCGCTTCGCCATTCGGCTGCCCGGCCAGGGCCGCGCGCTCATGCGGCTAGGTCGTGGGCGTGTGCTTGTTCCTGTGCCTGGCGCCGTTCTTCGGCGACTCTTGCGTTGGCGAAGCAGGCCCAGATGGCGAGGTCGAGGTTGAGTTTGTCGCCGAGGCCGGCCGGGATGATGGTGGCGGGGGTGATGTCGGCGTGGTGCTGGCCGGCGATGTCGCCGTCGGCTGCGGGGAGCGGCGGGCAGGCCGGCAGGGTCGTGCCGTCGGGCCGGGTGAAGGTGAATGTCCCGTCGCCGGCCGCGGTGATGAGGTAGCCGCAGGCGTGGACGATCATGTGGTGCGGTTCGCAGACCAAGATCAGGTCGCGCAGCCGGGTCATGCCGCCGTTGGCCCAGGGCCGGATGTGGTGGATGTCGGTGCGGCGGGACTGGCAGCCCGGCGCCTGGCACCGGTAGCGGTCCCGCTCGCCGACCGCGCGGCGCAGCGCCGGCGGCGGGCGGCGGTGGCGGCGGCCGACGTCCAGCACGTTCCCGTGGTGGTCGTGCAGCATCCAGCTGACGGTGGCCTGGCAGGCGATCCGCTGCGCGGTCGCCGGGCTGATCGCCGGCCCGTCCTCCAGGTGGCAGCGCGCCGGATCCGCGGGATGCCCGGCCGGGCGGCCGTCCGCGCCCGGCTCCGGCTCTGCGCCCGGCTCTGCCTCCGGGCCGGTGCCGGCGGTCAGCGCTTCGGGTCCGACGTGGACGATGACCTGGTAGATGTCGGGGTTGGCGGCGCGGGCGATCTTCCCGGCCAGGAAGTCCCCGGCGATGTCGACCAGCGCGCCGGCCAGGCCAGCGGGCGTCTGCTGCTGGGCGGTGTCGTTGCTGGTGCCGGCCGGGCCGGCGGCGGGCTGGTCTTCATGCAGGCGGTGCGGATGCTCGGTGTCCCCGCACGCCGCGCGCAGCGCCTGCAGCACGACCGCGCCGTCGGCGGCCGGCAACCGGACGGTCATCGCCAGCGACCCGTCATCGTCGACCCGGAACGAGCACCGGCGCGTGATGATGGCGTGCTGGTCATCCGCGCGGGAGACCCGGCGGTGCGCGGCGGCGAACCGCTCCAGCTGCCCGGCGGTCATCGGCCCGGCCAGCTCGGCCAGGCCCGCCTCGGTCTGCGCGGTGGCCATCCGGGTCAGCGCCCGCACCTTCGCATACGACATCCGCCCGGCGGCGAACTCACCGGTGATCACCGGCAGGTCCCGCAACGCCCGGGCGACCCGGACATGCTCGCGCGCGGCGCCCGGCGCGACCTGGCACTTCCACGACAGCCACGCCGAGCACGACGGCAGGTCCCAGCTCGCCCAGCCCTGCCGCGCGTCAAAATCACCGACCAGCAGCAGGAACCGGCACGTCGCCGCGGCCAGATGCCCGGCCAGCTCACAGATCTCCGCTTCCAGCCGCTCCAGCGGCACCGCTGACACAGTCCCGTCGCCGGCCGCCGCACCCCCGCCCGCCGCACCCCCGCCCGCCGCACCCCCGGCCACCGAGGTACCAGGCGCGACCTCACCAGCGTGCTCTGCTAATTCGCTCATGTGTTTGATAGTAAGCCGCAGCTCCGACAGTCGGCTGGCCGACCACAGCGCGTTCCCGCGGAAACACGCTTCAGTGCGGGCCGCACCCGGACCGCCAGCAAGCGGGCGCAGAGACCGTTGCCGCGGTTTTATCTCAGCTGCCCGGCATCGCCGTGATACGCGCCAGCCACGGATGCTCATCAGAGGATGCCGTAGCGGTCCAGTTCGAACGGCGTGACCTGGCGCCGGTACTCGTGCCACTCCTCGCGCTTGTTGCGCAGGAAGAAATCGAAGACGTGCTCGCCGAGCGCATCGGCGACCAGTTCGCTGCCTTCCATCACCGAGATCGCCTCGGACAGGTTCTGCGGCAGCGGCGCGATGCCGAGCGCATGCCGTTCGGTCGAGGTCAGCGCCCAGACGTCGTCCTCGGCACCGGGCGGCAGTTCATAGCCGGCCTCGATGCCGCGCAGGCCCGCCGCGAGGATCACGGCGAACGCCAGATACGGGTTGCAGGCACTGTCGATCGAGCGGAACTCGATCCGGGTCGCGTTCCCCTTGCTCGGCTTGTACATCGGCACCCGGATCAGCGCCGAGCGGTTGTTGTGCCCCCAGCAGACGTAGGCGGGTGCCTCACCGCCGGCCCCGGCAATCCGGTCGGTGCCGCCCCAGAGCCGCTTGTAGGAGTTCACCCACTGGTTGCAGACTGCGGTGATCTCGGCGGCGTGCCGGAGCAGCCCGGCAATGAACGCCTTGCCGACTTTCGACAGGTGATACTCGCCGCCCGGCTCGTAGAAGACGTTACGGTCGCCTTCGAACAGCGACATGTGCGTGTGCATGCCGGAGCCAGGGTGCTCGGTGAAGGGCTTCGGCATGAACGTGGCGTAGACGCCCTGCTGCAGCGCGACCTCTTTCATCGCCAGCCGGAAGGTCATGATGTTGTCCGCCGTGCTGAGCGCGTCGGCGTAGCGCAGGTCGATCTCCTGCTGGCCAGGCGCGCCCTCATGGTGGCTGAACTCCACCGAGATGCCGAGTGCCTCGAGCATCGTGATGGCCTCGCGGCGGAAGTCATGGGCGATGCCGTGCGGCGTGTGGTCGAAATAGCCACCGGAGTCGATCGGCAACGGCCTGGCACCGGGCTCGGGCTTCTCCATGAGGAGGAAGAACTCGATCTCGGGATGGGTGTAGAAGGTGAAGCCGAGACGGGACGCCTTGGCCAGCGCGCGCTTGAGCACGTAGCGCGGGTCGGCGTAGGACGGCGAGCCATCCGGCAGCACGATGTCGCAGAACATCCGGGCCGTGCCCGCCCTGTCGGTGCCCACCGGCATCAGCTGGAACGTCGACGGATCCGGCTTGGCGATCATGTCCGCCTCATGCACCCGGGCGAAGCCCTCGACCGCGGACCCGTCGAAGCCGATGCCCTCGGCAAATGCTCCCTCAAGTTCGGCCGGCGCCACGGCCACGGACTTCAGGTAGCCCAGCACGTCGGTGAACCACAACCGGACGAACCGGATATCTCGCTCTTCGAGCGTGCGCAGCACGAACTCTTCCTGCCTGTCCACCGACACAGTGTGCCCGGCGCATGTTTCCTGCTTGTTACCGGCCCCGGCGATTAGGCTGGTTGCGTGGCTCAGCTTCGGATCGGGCTGGCTCAGGTCAACGCAGCGGTGGGTGACCTGGCCGGCAATGCCGACAAAGTGATCGAATGGACGATGCGTGCCGCCGAGCAGGGCGCGCGCATCGTGGTCTTCCCGGAGATGGTGCTGACCGGTTATCCGGTCGAGGACCTTGCCCTGCGGAAGTCGTTCGTTGACGCCTCCATCGGCGCGCTGCGCAAGCTGGCGGCCGACCTCGCCGCCGAGGGACTCGACGGCATCGCCGTCGTCGTCGGGTACCTGGACCGGCGTACCGGGCTGCCGCCGCGGGTCGGCGTGCCGGCCGGTGCGCCGCTCGACGCGGCGGCCGTGCTGCACGGCGGCTCGGTGATGATCACCTCGGCGAAGCACCACCTGCCCAACTACGGCGTATTCGACGAGTACCGCTACTTCGTGCCTGGCGAAACGCTCCCGGTATTCCGGATCGCCGCGCAGGACGGCGACCAGGTCGACGTGGCGATCGCCATCTGCGAGGACTTGTGGCAGGACGGCGGGCCTGTCGCGGTCACCCGGACAGCAGCGGCAGGCCTGCTGGTGGTACCCAACGCCTCACCGTACGAGCGGAACAAGGATGACGTCCGGCTGGAACTGTGCCAGCGACGCGCCCGCGAGGCTGGCGCGGTCCTGGCGTACGCGAACATGGTCGGCGGCCAGGACGAGCTCGTCTTCGACGGCGACTCGATCATCGTCTCCGCTGACGGCGAACTGCTGGCCCGCGGGCCGCAGTTCGAGGAGGCGCTAGTGCTGGCAGACCTGGACCTGCCCGGCGCCTCGCGCCTTCCGGCCGGCCAGCAGCGGGCTAGCGCAGGCGACGGCACCACGATGACGATCGAGCGAATCGAGCTGGCGCCGTTGCCGGCACCCGAGCCGGATTCGCCGCTCGGCGCCCCGATGATCTGGCCGCGGCTCAGCGACCTGGCTGAGATCTACGGCGCGCTGACTCTCGGCGTCCGCGATTACGTTCGCAAGAATGGCTTTGCGTCCGTCATCCAGGGGCTGTCCGGTGGCATCGACTCGGCGCTGTGCGCGACGATCGCGGCCGACGCGCTCGGCCCCGACCGGGTGAACGTGGTGCTGAACCCGAGCCCGTACTCCTCCGGGCACTCGGTCACCGATGCCGAGGACCTGGCCAGGCGGCAGGGTATCGATGCCCGCACGATCGCCATCAAGCCGATGATGGACGGCTTTGCTACCGGTCTTGACCTGCACGGGCTCGCCGCGGAGAACCTGCAGGCCAGGATCCGCGGCATGATCTGGATGTCGCTGTCCAACGAGGAAGGGCACCTGGTCCTGGCCTGCGGCAACAAGAGTGAGCTCGCGACCGGCTACTCCACCATGTACGGGGACGCGGTCGGCGGCTACGCCCCGATCAAGGACGTGCCGAAGACGCTGGTCTGGGAGCTGGCCCGGTGGCGCAATCAGCAGGCGGCCGAGCGGGGCCAGACTCCGCCGATCCCGGAGAACTCGATCGCCAAGCCGCCCAGCGCCGAGCTCGCGCCCGGTCAGCTCGACACCGATTCGCTGCCGGACTACCAGATCCTCGACAAGGTCCTTGACGACTACGTGGAGAAGGACATGGGCTCCGCCGAACTGGTCGCTGCCGGGCACGATCCGGCGCTCGTCGAGCGGGTGATCCAGCTAGTCGACCGGGCCGAATACAAGCGCAGGCAATACCCGCCGGGCCCGAAGATCAGCGCCAAGAACTTCGGCCGGGACCGCCGGCTGCCGATCACGAGCCGCTGGCGCGAGCCGCGCCACCGCTGACGGGCAGGCGGACTGCTGCTGTCAGGTGAGGGGCAGCGTCAGCGTCATCACCGTGCCGTGTCCCAGCTGGCTGCTCGCGGTCAGCTGTCCGCCATGCGCGGCCGCGAGTCCGGTGGCAAGCGCCAGGCCGATACCGCTGCCGGATGTCTGTGCGGCACGCCTGCCACGCCAGAACCGCTCGAAGATATGCGGCAACTCTTCCTCGGAAATCCCGGTTCCGGTGTCGGTCACCGTCAGTACGGCGTGGCTGCCTGCCGGCCCGGACGACACCGTGACGGTCCCGCCGGACGGGGTGAACTTCAGCGCGTTGGTGAGCAGGTTCGTGATCACCTGATGCAGCCAGAGCGGGTCGCCGTGGATCTCGGCTGGCGCAAGCCGCCGCTCGAGGGTGATCCCCGCCGCCTCGAACCGCCCGGCCAGGCTGTCTGCCGCTCCCTCGGCGATGCCCGCGAGGTCGCAGCGACTGAGCGTGAGATGCAGGGCAGCGGCGTCGGCGGCAGCCAGCGTCTCCAGGTCGCTCACCATCCGCATTAGCCTGAGCACCTCATCGCGAAGCGAAGTCAGATGGTCGGGCGTGGGCTCGGCGATGCCGTCGAGCAGTGCCTCGTGCGCCGCTTGCAAGACCGCCACCGGAGTGCGCAGCTCGTGGGCGACGTCCGCGACCAGATCCCGGCGCAGCTGTTCCTCGCGATTAATCGTGTCTGCCATCTGGTCGAGTGAGGTCGCGAGATCACGCAGCTCGGCAGGCGCGGCGAGCGGCCCGACCCGGGCGCTGCGCTCGCCGCGTTTCCTCGCCTGGGTGACGGCGATGATGCGCTCGACTGGCCTGGTGAGCCGCCTGGCCAGGACCAGCCCGCAGATGAGCGCTAGCAGCGCTGCCAGTCCGGCCGCGCCCGCGATGGCGCGCAGCAGGTCGGCGCGCAGCACAGCCACGGCGCGGACGATCCCGCCGTGGGCGAAGCGGACTGCGACCTCGCCCACCCGCTGGCCGTGGACAACGATCGGCATGCGGTACTGCCGCGCCTGCCTGTTCGCGGCGAAGCCCGGCGAGGCCGCCACTATGCGCCCGGCCTGGTCGCGGATCTGCGCATTTGCGCCCCTATTCGCTGCCAGTTCCAGCACCGGCGAAAGGCTCGCCGATGCCCAGCTATCGTGCCGTGACCATTCCGCGCCGGCTACCAGGGCGACCGCGCCCGTGTACCCGTCGCGCTGCCGCGCGGTGAGGTCCGATACGTCCGCCGCAGCGAAGGCAGCCACCAGGCCCGCAAGCACGGCGATCGACGCAAGCGCGACGCCCACGAACGCCAGCGCCAGCCGCATGCGGAGACTGCTGCCGCGGCCTGCTGCGTCCGGCGGCCTGTCGCCGTTAGCCATCTCGGTCGATGCCAAGCCGGTACCCTCCGCCGAGCACGGTCTGCACGATCTCCGGGCTGCCGGGATCCTTTTCCACCTTCCGGCGCAGGTTCTTCACATGCGAGTCAATCGTGCGCTCATATCCCTCGAACTCGTACCCGCGCACCCGGTTGATCAGCTCGAACCGTGAATACACCCGGCCCGGAACCGAGGCGAGCGCGACCAGGATGCCCCATTCGGTCGGGGTGAGGTCGACGTCCGCGCCGCGCACGGTGAGCCGGTGGCGCGGTTCGTCAATGACCAGGACGCCGTTGCCATAACTGGCGGATTCCTGCCCTGCGGCATGGTGGCCGCGCCGCAGGATCGCCTGCACGCGCAGCACTAGCTCGCGCGGGCTGAACGGCTTGGTGACGTAATCGTCGGCGCCGAGTTCCAGGCCGGCGATCCTGTCCTCTTGCGCAGCCCTCGCGGTAAGGATCAGGATCGGCACTGGCCCCGCCGCGCGCAGTTCGCTGGCCACGCTCTCGCCGGGTACATCGGGCAAGCCAAGATCAAGAACGACCAGGTCCGGTGCTGTGCTGGCGGCAAGCGAGAGCGCCTCAGCGCCCGAGCCTGTGGACAGCACGGTCAATCCGGCCCGTTCCAGGTAAGTGCGCACCAGTTCGCGTAGCTTCCGCTCGTCCTCCACCAGCAGCACCGTCGCCGCCATTATTAGTCCCCCCGCCGGCTGACGGCCGGCGGCGCGCACTCTGGGCCGGCCGACCATGACTGTGGGTCACCTCAACCCTGCCACGCAGGCCCGACAGCCAGTTACCCCGCCTATCCGCTGCCCGCCTGGGCAGAATGGAACCTGCCGCATCTGCAGGCCAGGCGACGTTGCCGTGATGGCGGGATGGAGAGGTGGCCAGGCGGGACGCCTGGACGCGGGTCACGATGGGGCGGACGTGATCTCCACGCTGGTGCCGGGCACCAGGTAGCTGGCTGGGCCGGAGCGCGCGGGCACCAGGCCCAGCAGGTTCTGCCACAGGTGCGCGGCCTTGTCGTTGAGCAGCGCGTCGTGGATCCAGTAGCCGCGCTCCGGCGCCACCGTCCGCAGGTATCCGGCAACATCGCTGAACTTCAGCCACGGCCCGCTCACCGGGACCAGCAGCACCCCGACCGGATCCTCCGGCACGGTGAACGAGTCGCCCGGATGGAACACGGTTCCGTCCACCAGGAACCCGGTATTCGGCACGATCGGGATCGCGGTGTCCAGCCGGGCGTGCTCCGCGCCGTAGACATGCACGTCGAACCCGCAGATGTGCACCGCGTCGCCGTGCTGCACCGCGTGTACCCGGTCGCCGAACCCGGCAAACTGACCGGCTACCGCCTCGCTGGCCCACAGTTGCAGGTCCGCGTCGGCGCCAAGCGCGTCGCGCACCGCGGCGTCGTCCACATGATCGGCGTGCTCATGCGTGATCAGCACGGCGGCGGCGCCCAGCAGCGCATCAGGGCCGGCCCAGATGCCGGGGTCGATGACCAGCCGGACGTCGTCCTTCTCCAGCCGCACGCAGGCGTGCCCGAGCTTGGTGAGCAGCATGACAGCGAGCGTAGCGCTCAGCGCGCCGCGAGTCCGCGCATGAGTTCCCCGACCACGCGCCTGGCGTAGCGAACGTCGGCCGGGCCCGGGCCATGCAAGCTCGCCAGCACAGCCCCGTCCAGCAGGAACGACGCTGCCTCGATGTCAGTGTCCTGGCGGAGCTCGCCGGTTGCCACGCCGCGGCGCAGAACGGACCTGACCAGTTCACGCCGGGGCTGAACGACGGTGGCCAGGTATCTGGCCATCAGCCGAGGGTATCGCCTGCCCTCGCCTTGCAGCAGCGCGAGCAGCCGGGCCTGGCGCGGGTCCGCCGCCTCCCGGCAGATCGCGGTGAGCAGGGCGATCAGGTCGGCCCGCACCGATTTGCCCTGCGGCTCCGGCAGCTGCGTGCCGGCCACCGCCAGGGCGTCCACCAGCATGTCCTCCTTGCCGGGCCAGCGGCGGTAGATCGTCGCCTTGCCCACCCCGGCTCTCAGCGCCACTTGCTCGATGCACAGCGAGTCCGGGCCGCAGTCGGCAAGTTCCTCCAGCGCGGCAGCCAGGATCGCCTTCTCGGCGTGCTCACTGCGCGGCCGGCCGGGGCGCCGTGGCCCGGGCGGCCGGGCGGCACCGGCTCGCTGGCCGGCTGGCGGGTTCACTGCCGCGCTGCTAGGCATCGAGTGTCCCGGTGCTCGCGGCCGCCTCGCCCGCCAGCGCCGCGCCAGCGGCAATGCCGGATGCCGGCCTGGCCTTGCGGCCGGGCATCCAGATCCCGATCGCCACCGCACCAGCGACCGCGATCAGCACCGAGATCAGCGCCGCGACGTGCATCGCCGCCACGAAGGAAGAGTCCGCGGCCGCCAGCAGCCTGGCGCCCGCCCGGCCCAGATGCTGTGCGACGACCTGGGTTTGAGCTATGGACACGGTGGCGCCCTGGCGCGCGCCGGCCGGCAGCACGCCCAGGTAGGGCTGCAGCTTCGCCCGGTAGACCTGGGCCAGGACCGATCCCAGGACGGCAACGCCGAGAGCCACCGCCACCTGGCGCGAGGTATTGGTGATCGCGGAGCCTGCTCCGCCGCGTTCCCGCGGCACGACCGACATCACGCCCTCGGTCGCTGACGGCATCACCAGCCCCATGCCGGAGCCCTGGATCAGCAGCGTCAGCTCGAGTTCCCACACCGGCGAGCTCGTGCCGAGGAAGTGATAGCCGACCAGCGCGGCGGACATGACCACCAGTCCCCCGGCGCACACTCCCTTGGGTCCGAGCCACCGCACCAGCCGGGCGCTGCGGGTGGCGAACAGGAGCTGTCCGGCCGCCAGCGGTATGGTCAGCAGCCCTGCATGCAGCGGGCTATAGCCCCGCACGTTCTGGGTGTAGAAGCTGATGAAGAAATAGACGCCGCCCATGGCGAAGAACACCAGCGCGATCGCGGCCGCGGCCGCGGACAGGCGCGGGTCGCGGAACAGCCGGACATCCAGCGACGGGTGATCGGTCCTGGCCTCGTGCCAGACGAAGACGGCCAGCGCAGCCAGCCCGCTGGCAATGGGCCAAAGGACCTCAGCATGGCCCCAGGAGCCAAGATCGCCGCCCTGGATGATCCCGTAGACGACCAGCACCAGGCCCGCGATGGACAGCAGCACCCCGAGGTAGTCGATCCTGCCGGGATCCGGGCTCCTGGATTCCGGCACCAGCGCCACGATCGCGACGATGCCGGCGCCGGTCAGCGGGACATTGATCAAGAAGACCGAGCCCCACCAGAAATGATCGAGCAGCAGCCCTCCGACGATCGGGCCGACGGCGACGAAGACCCCGACTGCCGACGCCCAGATTCCGATCGCCCGCGGGCGGTCGGCCGGATCGAAGACGTTGGTGACGATGGACAACGTCTGCGGCATCACCGCGGCGCCGCCCAGCCCCATCGCCGCCCTGGCCCAGATCAGCTGGTCCGGTGTCTGAGCATAGGAGCACAGCAGCGAGGAGACGCCGAACAGGGCCATGCCGATGATCAGCATCCGGCGGCGGCCGATCCGGTCGCCGATCACCCCGAACGTGAACAGCAGGCCAGCGAAGACCAGCGTGTAGGAGTTGATGGCCCATTCCAGCTGGCTCTGGCTGGCGCCGAGCCCGGTCCGCGGCTCGGAGATCGTCTTGAGCGCGATATTAAGGACGGTGTTGTCGAGGACTATGGCGGCCAGGCTGATGATCAGGACGCCCAGGACGATCCAGCGGCGCCGGTGAACTGTCGTGCTGTCCATGCCTGCCTTCTGTGCCGAAGCGATACGAGACAGGATCGTATCGCAAATCGGGCGCTGGGGCCCGTTGGTGTTGCGCGCCGCGGCAGCCCAGAGCCGACCGCGCCGCTCCCCTGGTCATCGGCCGCCGGCCATGCGATCATCAGATGGTCCGGGGACGCCACAGGGGCGCAACGAGACGCGGAGGACTACATGACTGCTGCCCAGGACCAGCAACAGGCCAGGCCGACAGCCCAATCAGCCGGAACCGCGGAGCCGCTGTACGGCGGCCGGGCAGCCGGCCGGCTGACCGTAAGGGACATCGCGGCCGCGAAGGCACGCGGTGACAAGTGGCCGATGCTCACCGCCTACGATGCGCTGACGGCCTCGGTCTTCGACGCGGCCGGTATCCCGGTTCTGCTGGTCGGTGACTCCGCGGCGATGGTCGTGTACGGGCACGACTCCACCATCCCGGTCACTATCGACGAACTGATCCCGCTGACCGCCGCCGTGGTCCGCGGCAGCCGCCGCGCCATGGTCGTAGCCGACCTGCCGTTCGGCTCCTACCAGGTCTCGCCTGCCGCGGCCCTGCAAGCGGCTACCAGGTTCCTGAAGGAGGCCGGAGCTCAGGCCGTCAAGCTCGAGGGCGGCTTCCGGGTAATCAGGCAAGTCGAGGAACTGGTGGCGGCTGGCATCCCGGTCATGGCTCACATCGGGCTGACGCCGCAGTCGGTCAACGCGTTCGGCGGTTACCGGGTGCAGGGCCGCGGCGAAGACGGCGAGCGACTGCTGCATGACGCCAAGGCGCTGCAAGCGGCGGGCGCGTTCTCGGTGGTGCTGGAGTGCGTGCCGGCCGAACTGGCCGAGCGGGTAACCGCCAGCCTCCAGATTCCCACCATCGGCATCGGCGCCGGGCCGCACTGCGACGCCCAGGTGCTGGTCTGGCAGGACATGGCCGGCCTCTCGCCACGCACGGCGAAGTTCGTCAAGCGCTACGCGGAGGCCGCCGACGTGCTCCGGAACGCAGCGCAGTCCTTCGCCGCCGATGTGGTGAGCGGCAGCTTCCCGACGCCGGAGTATTCCTACCGCTGATCGGCCGCCCGGCCCGGCCGTCACACGTCGGTGATCCGGATCCCGGCGTGCGCGGAGTACCGGCGGTTGATCGAGACCAGGTTCGCGGTGAGCGCCTCGACCTGGCCGCAGTTGCGCAGCCGCCCGCCATACACGCCGCGCATGCCGGGTATCTGCCCGGCAACCGCGATGACCAGGTCGGTTGCCGCCCGGTCATCGCCGAGTACCAGCACATCCAGGTCCACGCTGTCAACGTCCCGGTCGAGCAGCAGCTGTGCCGACACGTGGTGGAAGGCCCCGACCACGGTGCTGTCCGGCAGCACCGCTGCAGCCTGCTCGGCCGCACTGCCCTCGGCCACGGGCAACGGGTACGCGCCGCGGGAGTCGAAGGCTATCGGGTTCACGCAGTCGACGACGATCTTCCCGGTCAGCGCCCGGGCAAGATCGGCGAGCAGGTCACGATGGCCTTCCCAGGGAATCGCGGCGATCACCAGGTCGGCCTCGGCGGCGGCGTAACTGTTGAGTCCGCCGTCGAGCAGCCGGCCGCCGCCGAGACTGGCCGCCGCCGATTCCGCCCGGCCTGCGTCGCGCGAGCCGATGATGACGCGGTGCCCTGCCATCGACAGTCGCCGTGCCAGGCCGCGGCCCTGGTCGCCGGTCCCGCCGAGAACGCCGATAGCCAGGTCCGCCAGATCCGGGGGCCGGGGCACGCGAGCGCCGCCCGCGGAGTCAGCTGCCATGCGACCGATCCTGCCAGAACAGCCCGGATCCGCGCGCTGCGGGCGCCGCTGAGGCACCATTGTGGGCATGAACGCGGACCAGGTGGCGGCACTGCGCGCGCTGCTCGCCCCGACCGGCTGGCTCGACCGGACCTCGTCCTTCGCGCGGGCGCTCCGGCGCAGCGCCCGGACGCCGAACGGCCTGCTCGTCGTCGGCCCGGCCGACGACGAGCCGTGGCACATGACGGCGCACCTGACGGACGAGAGCAGGCTGGCCGGGATCCCCGAGCTGGCTCCCACATTGATCAGGTGGGCCCCGGAGCCCGGTGCTCCGGCTCACCTGTCGGCCGGCCTGGACCGGCTGCGCGACGCCGGCCGCGCCGAGACCCTGCTCGTGGTCAGCGCGCAGCCGGCACCCGCCGAGTTGCTCGAGCGCGTGTACGACGTCCGCAGGTCCGGGGCTGCCGTCTTCGCGCTCGACCGCGACGACCCCGAGCTAGACGGGCTGGCACACGAGTCCCTTCCGGTACGCCCTGACACCGCGCCGATGTCATTTGAGGCAGCCCAGCACCTCGTTTCCGCCGCGGTCGCCGACGACGGCGACACCGTCGGCCTGCGGCGAGCGGCAGTCGCGCTGGGGGCCGCGCCGGGCAGCCAGCGCGCGGTGCCGACCGCGGGCGGCAGCCGCAACCTGCGCTTGCGGCTGGCACGGCTGCTGGACGCGGTGGCCGGCTCGCCGGGCGAGGACTAGGGCACGGCGGGGCCGGGCTCGGCGCCGGGCGGAGGCGGTTCCGGCGAGTCGTCGCGCTCGCCGGCCTCGCCGTCCAGGCGCACCGAGACCTGCCGTTCCGGCGGCTGGACGGGCCGGCGGCCATCGAGCTTGTGGATGCCGTAGATGGGCGGCGGCGCCATCCGCGCGAACTGCACGATCGCCGTGCCCGCAATGGTCGCCTCGACGACGTGGTCCTTGCCGAACGGCACGATCGGGCACTTGCGCTCGGAGATCCTCGTGGACATGTCCCGGACCACCACGCCGTCGGCGCCCATGCGCACCAGATCGAGTTCTAGCTCGTTCCGAGCATCGGTGCGCATCTGCCGGACCAACTCGGAGTAACCGGTCACTTCCACGTTCCCGGCAGTGAAACGGTTCTGGCCCTGAGTCAGCCAGTCGTCGTGCCGGTAGCCGACCGCCACGCCGAGCGCGAGCCCTACCGGCACATAGCCGTGCGCGACCAGCTTCGTGAAATCCTGGCCGGACAGGTCGGAAGCGAACGGCTGGGCGCGGCTGACCACGCCTGCTGCCCGGACCGCGGTGCCGAACGCGCGGAACTCCAGGACGCTCTCGTCGTCGCCGAACGGCCCGATCGTCAGCGTTACGCCGATGACGCCGAGGCCGCCCAGTGCCGCGCACTCCGCCGTCATCCGGCCGATCGCGGCGCGCCGGGCTGAGTACAGAGCCGAGACCAGCGGCCGGGCTGACCCGATCGCCGCTGCACCCACCGGCGGCTGCACCGGACCGGGCCGCAGCCGGATGCCGCTCCCCGGCGGCTGATAGGCACGGCTACCCTCGCCCCGGTAGACGGCCAGGCCGTACGGGCATTCCTCGTCGCCGGCGTCGCCGATGTTGTAGACAGCGGCACCGAGTACCTGGCCGACCGGCTGAAAGCCGACCTTGGAAATCGCGGCGAATTCGCTGACGGTCAGCGAGGATCCGAAGGCGTGAGCCTTCCGCAGGTCCGCCAGCCGCGCCTGTGCTGCGGCCGGCACGCCCGCTCGATGCAGGTCCTGGCCGGGCGGCTCAGCGCTCGGCGGGCCGTGGTCAGCCCGATCGCTGGGCGACATCGGCGTACCAGTGCTTTCTGGCGGCCGGTCAGGAGTCCAGGCTGAGGACCATGGTCGGGGTCTGGATGATGTGATCGTCACGCAGTGGCCGCACCGCGGTACCGATCGCGAAGAACTCGGTTGTATGCGAACCCCAGGTGTGGCTGTGCTGCCTCAACTGCACCCCGACGATGCCCTCGGCGGCAAGTTCCTCGGCCTCCGCCTGCATCCGGCTCATGGCCAGCTCGCGCGCGTCGTAGAGCGCCTGGGTGAACTGCTCAAGCTCGACGTTTCGGCCGACGTTAGTCATCTTGCTGCCCAGCCGCTGGTGCGCGATGTGGTAGACGCACGAGCCCATCACCATGCCGAGCGGCGCGTAGCCCGCCCGGATGAGCGTCCAGAAGTCCTGGCCGGACAGGTCCGAGGTAAACGGCATGCCCTTGTTGTTGCGCCAGTTCGTGACTCCGCCACCGCCCGCCCCCGGCTCGGCTACCACGGCCGTGCCGACGGCGATGAACTCGGCGATGTCCGCGCCGAACTCCTTCATCTCTACGTCCAGCCGGACGCCGACGATGCCATCGGCGCCAAGCGCCTTCGCTTCAGCTTCCATCCGGGTCATGGCGAGTTCGCGGGCGTGATACATCGCCTCGGACAGCACGTTCAGTTCCTGGCTCTGGCCCCACCGGCCGAACTGGAGCCCGACGTGGTAGATCGAGCTGCCGAGGACGAGCCCGGCCGGCCGGAAGCCGACCTCCCGGACGAGCAGGAACTCATTGACCGAGAGATCTGAGGTGAAAATCGCGCCTGGCCGGCCCGGTTGCAGCTCGGCTAGCCTGCGCATCGCGTCCTGTGGTACTCCGAGCACCCCGAGGTCGGTGCCTTGCTGCTCAGTCATCGTGCTCCCTCAGCGTCGAGTTTCACTTTCCGCGGCCCGCAGACGGCCCTCATCAGCCGAGCCGGACCCGCGCCGCCTGGCGGCGGCCCGGATCGAGTGACATGATCGCCAGCGGCGGTTTCGCCGTCTCGCGCCGCCGGCCGAAATGCGCGATAGCCGTGCCGATGATGGTGGCTTCGAGCACATGATCCCGGCGGCCTTCCTGTACCGGGCACTCATGCTCGCCAACCCTGATGCTCATCTGCTGCAGCACCACGCCGTCCGCGCCGTGCCTGGTGACGTCGGCTTCAAGCTGGTGACGGGCGTCATGCCTGGTCGCGTTCACCAGGTCGGTGTAACCGCTCACCTCGATGTTGCCCGTCCCCCATCGGGTCTGGCTGACCGTCGCCCAGTCGTCATGCCTGGCGCCGACCGAGATGCCGAGCACCAGCCCTACCGGCACCCACCCGGCCAGCACGAGCTTGGCGAAGTCCTGCCCGCTGAGGTCGGACGTGAACGGCTCGCGCAGTGCCGCACTGCCCGGCGCGCGGACCGCGGTGCCGATCGCCTTGAACTCCAGCCCGCCTGCCGGGAAGCTGCCGATCGTCAGCTGGACACCGACCACGCCATGACCGCCCAGCTCCTGGCACTCCGCCGTCATCCGGCCGATTGCCTGCCGCCGCGCCTCGTACATGGTCCTGACCAGCGGTGCGTATGATCCGAACGTCCCGCCACCCGACGTCGCGGTCGCGCCGGCGAAAGGACCGCCGCGGTAGCCGCCGAACGGGCCGAGGCCGTACCCGGACCCGAAGGCAGGGCAGCCGTATCCGCCGGTATATCCGAGGTTGTAGACGGCCGCGCCGAGCACCTGGCCGACGGGCTCGAAACCGGCGCTCCTGATCGCGGCGAACTCGTCCGTGCTAAGCGCAGATGACCAAGTGCCGCTGCGCCGGACCTCTGCCATCCGGGCTTCAGCGGCGGGCGGAAGGTTACGACCCGGCTCATTCACGGTCACTCTGCGCCCCCTTGTCGCGCTTTCTGCCGCTGGCCTCACCATACAAGATCGCCGGGGTCACGGCCCAGCCGCCGCCCCGGATGGCGCGGGTCAACTGCCCGCGGTCTCGCCAGGCCACCGGTCCTGAGCGTCCCACTCCTCGTTGCGGCGCCGCACTGTCTCCAGCGCGTGTTCGGCCGCGTCCCTGGTGGGATACGGGCCCAGCCGGTCCTTGCCCGGACAGCCAGGTCCCTGCTCGGCCTCGTGGTGCCTGAGGCAGAACCACCAGCTCTTGTCATCGTCTAGCCAGCTGTTGTCACCGTCCATGACCCTTAGACTTGCAGATCATGTCTGCTACCCTCCAGCCCGGCCGGGTTTCCCCGCAGCGAAGCGTGCCCGCCGGCATCTCGCGCCCCGAATACGTCGGCCGCCGCGCCCCGCGCCTCGGCGAGCCGGACGTCAAGGACCCCGACACCATCGAGCGAATGCGAGTCGCGGGGCGGATCGCCGCCCGTGCGCTGGCAGAGGTCGGCCGGCACGTCAAGCCTGGCATCACCACCGACGAGCTGGACGCGATCGGCCACGAGTTCCTGATCAGCCATGGTGCGTACCCGAGCACCCTCGGGTACCGGGGCTTCCCGAAGTCGCTGTGCACGTCCCTGAACGAGGTCATCTGCCACGGCATCCCTGACGACACGGTCGTCGCCGACGGCGACATCGTGAACGTCGACATCACCGCGTTCATCGGCGGCGTGCACGGCGACACCAATGCCACGTTCCTGGCAGGTGAGGTCGACGAGGAATCCCGCCTTTTGGTGGAGCGCACCAAAGAGGCGATGATGCGCGGCATCCGCGCGGTGGCGCCAGGCCGGCCGCTCAACGCGGTCGGCCGGGTGATCGAGTCCTATGCGCGGCGGTTCGGCTACGGCGTCGTCCGGGACTTCACCGGGCACGGCATCGGCGCCACGTTCCATTCCGGCCTCGTCGTGCCGCACTTCGACGACCCTTCAGTCGGGGTGATCATGGAGCCGGGGATGACCTTCACTATCGAGCCCATGCTCACGCTCGGCACTGTCGAGTACGACATCTGGCCGGACGGATGGACCGTGGTGACCGCAGACCGCAAGCGGACCGCCCAGTTCGAGCACACCCTGGCGGTCACCGCAACCGGGTACGACATCCTGACCGTGCCGTAACCGAAGACGGGCTGCTTCCGAACCTCGAGGCATCAGCAGGGTAACGGGCAAGTGCGGCCGCCCGGTTGCCTGACCGTCGGCCGGAGCAGCAGTGCTCTGGCCACCTTCGCAGGCCAGGCCCCGTCCCGGCAGCCAGCTCAGCCAGGGCGGCAGGTACCAGGCCCGGTCTCCCAGCAGGGCCAGCGCGGCCGGAAGCACGAGACCGCGCACCACGGTGGCGTCGATGAGTACCGCGGCGGCCAGTCCCACGCCCAGCATCTTGACGTCGATCATGGACAGCGTCGCGAAGATGGAGAACACCGCAACCATGATGATCGCGGCGCTGGTCACCACTCCCGCGCTGTTGCCGACTCCGTTCACGATGGAGTCGCGGGCGCTCGCCCCGCCGGTCCACAACTCCCTGATCCGGCTGAGGATGAAGACGTGGTAGTCCATGCTCAGCCCGAACAGCATCACGAACGTGAACAGCGGCACCCACGGAACCAGCGCGCCGAACGAGGTGAAGCCGAGCAGCCCCTGCAGGTGCCCGTCCTGGAAGATGAGTGTCACCAGCCCGTAGGCGCCGCCGACGGACAGCAGGTTCAGCACGATCGAGACCAACGGGATGGTGACGCTCCGGAAGGCGCACATCAGCAGCACAAAGGCCAGCAGGGCCACCGCGCCGAACACCAGCGGCGTCCGGGAGTCCAGGATGGACCGCAGGTCGTAGCTAGCGGCCGTATTGCCGGTCACGGCAAAGCTCGCGCCCGGCACCTTGCCTATCGTCGCGGGAAGGATCTTGTTCTCCAGCGTCACCAGCGCGGCGTCGGACACTTTGCCGGTGCCACTGCCCGCGAGCGGCACCTCGATCACCAGGGCCTTGCCGTGCGCGACCAGTGCCGCGCTGACCGGACCATGAATCGCGCCGCCGGACCGCGCGGCGGCCTGCAGCGCCGCTATCTGCGTCGCCATCGCCGGGCTCTGCAGGCCGGAGCCGCTGACCACGACGTCGGCGGGAGACGGCTTGCCGGGGAACTCGTGCTGGATCTCGGCCAGCACCCGGACCACGCCAAGGTTGCCCGGCAGGTCGATCGCCGGGTTCCCGATCCGCATGCCCAGCGCCGGGGCGCTCAGCGCCAGCAGGGCAGCGGCGGCCACGCCGCCGAGCAGCAGCGGCCTGCGCACCACCCGGCGCGCCAGGCCGGCCCACAGCTTCGACGGCTGCGGGTGCGTTAGCCGGCGACCGAGGTAGGGCAGCTGGCCGCGGTCTGACCACGGCCCCAGCCAGGACAGCAGGGCCGGCAGGAAGAACAGCGAACCGAGCACCGCCACTCCCACCACCATGATGGTGCCGAACGCGATGCCGGTGAAGATGTCGATGCCCGTCAGGAACAGCCCGGCAAGGGAGATCATGACCGTCAGGCCGGAGACCAGGATGGCCCGGCCCGATGTCGCGGCCGCTATCTTGACGACCGCTTGGTTATCGTGGCCGTTCATCCGTTCCTCGCGTTCCCGCCGCAGGTAGAACAGCGAGTAGTCGACCCCGACCGCCATCCCAATGACAAGCACCAGCTCGGACGTACCGGAACCGACCGGCAGCCACTGGCCGACGATGCCGAGCAGCGAGACCGCGGTGACGACAGCGGTAGCGGCGAGCAAGACCGGGATGCCGGCCGCGATCAGCGCGCCGAATACGGCCAGCAGCAGGATCAGCGTCAGCGGGATCGAAGTCCACTCGGACTTGCGGAAATCCTGACCCAGAATCGCGCTGGCGACGCGGTCGGTACTCGCTCCGCCAGCCTCGGAGACCAGGAGGCCGGGATGGGATGCCTGGATGTGGCGCACGGCCGCGAGGTCGGCAAGCACGGTCGTGTCAGCTGCCGCGTTAGGTCCGGCGACCTGGAAGGTGACCAGTGCCACCGTGCCGTGCCGGGCCAGCAGGCCGGGGGTGCCGCGTGCGCCGGGCGCGCCGGGACGGAACGGAGCGCGGATGTCGGACGCTGCCTGCGGCAGCGCCGCGAGCGCGGCCTCGACCTGCAAAGTGACCCGCCTCACCTCGGCCGCCGTGCGCCGGATGCTGGCCGTCGCGGCCGTGGCCAGATGCCGCTCATCAACCCTGGCCTCGATGAGCACGCTCTCGGCCGGCGGGGTCACCACACCTAGCCTGGTGAGCACCTGCTCGGCGCGCCCGGCCTGGCCGGGGTCGTATTGCTGCACGGCGGTCCCGGAGGCGAACTGCCCGGCAATGAATGCGGCGACCATGAACGCCAGCCAGGCACCGACGGCAGTCTTGCGATGCGTGGCGCTCCAGCAGGCGACGCGCTCCACGGCGGGCCGCCGAACGACCCGGCCACCGGCGGGACTGAGTTGGCTAGGGAGCAGGCGCATGGTCGCTCTCTGGCTCGGACGCTGTGACGAGATGCGAGCCGCCAGAGCGTCAGGGGCAGGGAGCACGCCGCGGCTGATTCCGGCAACTGTAACCCGGCGGCAGCAGTACGTGCGCCCGCTATCAGCGCCTCTGACCAGTTCTTTACCAGGCGAGCGGAAATTCTGGCGCGGACGGCCGCGATGACATGATGCTGCGCATGGGTGAGCTGATCTTGATCAGGCACGGTGAGACCGAGTGGAGCCGCTCGGGGCGGCACACCGGCCGCACTGACGTGCCGCTGACGGATGCCGGGCGGGCGGCCGCGGTAGCGCTGCGGCCCGCCCTGGCGGCCCGGCAGCTCGCGGCGGCCTTCGTCAGCCCGGCCGGCCGGGCAATCGAGACCGCCGGGCTAGCCGGGCTCACTCCGGTCGGCGTCGACCCCGACCTGTGGGAGTGGGACTACGGCGGATACGAGGGGCTGACCACCAGCGAGATCAGGAGGCAGCGCCCGTCCTGGTATCTGTGGCGCGATGGCGTCATTCCGGGTGACGCAGGCCACCCGGGTGAGACGGTAGGCCACGTCGGCGCCCGCGCTGACGCCGTGCTCAGCCGGGTCCGGCCGCTCCTGGCGGGCGGCGATGTCGCACTGGTCGCGCACGGCCACCTGCTCCGGGTGCTGACCGCCCGCTGGCTCGGGCTGGAACCGGCCGCAGGGCGGCTGTTCCGCCTCGACACCGGCACGTTCAGCACCCTCGGCACCGAGCACGAGCAGCCGGTGATCAGCTCGTGGAATATCCCGCCCTCCGGCCCGGCGGGAGCCGCCTAATGCGGCCTCCATGATCACCCGGCAAGAACTGCCACGCTCATCTGCTCGACCGGCGCGATGTCAACGACGTGGCCTGGATCACCGGCCCCGCAGTATCCCAGGACCGGATACCGAGGCAGTCGCAGGCTTAGCGGCTCGTGATCGCCCGGAGGGGTCACCCAGGCACGCGCCGCGGTGCGCGAGGCGAAGGCAGTGCAGGTGGTCTTGTTGATAGCTGAGTAAGCGACACCACCAGACGGCAATGCCACCCGACCCGGCCGTCTGCTGGTCAGCATCTGGTCGCCGCGCTGAGCGTAACTGAAAGGTAGCGGTGCCCCACTGTTGTCCGCCAGCGCGATGCGAGGGTAGCCACGCAGGTAACACTTGGTCGCGGCAATGTTGCGGAACACCAGCAGCAACGTGCTCTGCTGGGTCGCCTCTGAGACCTTCTGGCCCACCGTCAGCCGCAGCTGTGAGGGCTGACAAGTAGCTGCATGCTGAGTGGCCGACGACGAAGCGGCCTGGCTTCCTGACGGCGAGACCGGAGCGGAGGTGCCACACCCGGCAGCGACGATCGCGCTGGCTGCTACGGCTAGGCCCGCTAGACAATGTCTCGCCGGCATAATGTTCTCCTTCCCCCACGACGCGCGAAGTCGATGCGAGCGCCATGACCGTTCCCGCCAGCCGATCCGACTACGGCCAGCCGCTTAATGCCGGGATCGGAAAGAGCCTGGTTGCGGCTGAGAATTTGCTGGTGCAACTGGCGCAACTCATTCCCTGGCTCAATGCCAAGCTCGTCGATGAGCAGCCTGCGGGCTTGCCGGTAGACGGCCAGCGCCTCAGCTGGACGGCCGTCGGAGTACAGGGCGAGCATTAACAGCGCATGCTGGCGCTCTGATAACGGGTGGGCGGCAATAAGCTGCCGCAACTCACCGATCACCTCCGCCTGGCGGCCGAGGTGCAGGTCAGCCTCGATTCGCGACACGGTGGCCTGCAGCCGCATCTCCGTCAATCGGGACGCATACCGCTGCGCCAGCAGGACTGAATCCACGTCGGCCAGCGCTTTGTCCCGCCAGAGCGCAAGTGCAGCACTGGCACTCGCGGACGCCTCCGCCCAGGCGGCGTTGCGGACAGCGGACTGCGCCGTTCTCAGCAGCGCCTCGAAACGCGAGACATCCAGCTCGCCGCGATCCACTCTGATTCGGTAGCCTCCCGCATGCGTGCTGATCCGAGTTCCGCCAATCTCGCCTAGCGCACGGCGCAACCGCTTCACGTAGTTCTGAATGGTTACCCTTGCCGACGGCGGCGGAGCACTTCCCCATAAGGTCTCAGCCAGTTCATCGACCGATACGATCCGGTTCGCGTTGAGCAGCAGCGCCGCGAGCACCGCACGCTCTTTCCCTGGCGTCACGGACAGCGCGATCCCGTCGGCGCGCACTAGCAGCGGCCCAAGCAGGAAGAACTCCATCATGAACGGCATAATCCGGGCCCTCCGTTGATCAGCCCACGTGGCAGTGCTTGCTGCCAATCCACTGAAAAGCGAGGATTATTCATTCTCGTTACGGCACCTTCGCAACCAGCTTTACACAGACAGGTTACCCGGTCGCAGTCAGCGCCAACAGAGCCATTGATCTGCTCGAACGCGTGAGCGGCGGATCGTGGTCGCGACGACGATCGTGAGATGGCGGCGCTATTCACGTGGTGGATCGAGGCCTAGAACCGCGCGCGAACGCGCAAGCATCAACATGCCAGCCGGCCGTCACACGGCACATTCTCGATGTGACGGCCAGCCGCACGTCTCACTGATAAGTGAGGGTATCGAGGTTAAAAATGAATGTCGCTCCGGTGTTCGCGACGAGCGTGATCGTATCGCCCGAGTATGCGGTCACTTCGAGCGATCTCGTGCCAGCCGCGGCGAATGTACCGAGGTCCGTGATGCCGTTGTTCTGCGTTGCGTCTGCCGACAACACGCGGATGCCACCTTCTCCTGAGGTAGCGACGTCACCGCCGATCGTGCCGGCGTATGCCACATACCAGCGTCCTTTGACCAGGGCGCTATAGCTGTTCCGGACAGCGAAGTCGGCCGTGCCGAACGGGGCCTGGCGCAGGTTGGAGATACCGTGCTGCCGCGCATCAGGCACCACTATTGTCGGGACGCCAGGCGCAGCCTGCGGCCCTGGCTTGGCCAAATCAGGCTTCGCCTTCGGAGTTACCGGAAAAGCCCGCGCGACGCCCTGCTGATACAGCTTGGCCTTAGCCGATGGCCAGCCAGCCGACACGGCCCGCGCACGGCTAAGGGCTACGGTTCGCGCGGAGCCATTCTGTGCTGCCGCCACGCCGACGCCGATCGACAGGGCAAAAGCGCCGCCGATCACGACGACCAGTGCTTTCCGGCCTAGATAGTGCCGACCGCGCGTAGTGGTAGCTTTGCGCTGGTGATTCTTTGTCCGCATCGCTGTACCTCAGCTCGCTTTGTGTATCTGAAGAGAGAACAGGCAGGTCTGTGCGCCGTTGCATTGCAGCGCCGACCATGCTTGCGACGCGGTGAGCGTGCCCGAGTCGAGGTCATATTCGTCTAGTGGCCCCCAGAAGCTGATCAGCCCTTGCGTGTTGGACACGGACACCCATTCGTTGCCCTGGCTTGTGTAGTAGATTTCGGGGGTCACCTCAGCCGGGGGGTCGCCCCACGCCACCAGGTAGACGTCGTGCTGCGTCCAGCCGTTGTCGCAGGAACCGTACGGCGGGCACCCTGCGGCGTCACCGTAGTCGTTGTAAAGCGCGGATGTGTGACCGGCATACCCAGACTCCCAGCCGCTGGTGGCGGAGTAAGAGGCCCAGTCGAGTTCCATGTCGTTGGCGCCCCACACCGTGACCTGACCGTAGCTGTTCATGTATGAGGCAACAGCGTTGACGACCCCGGCCCACGAGGCCCCGCCGCTACTATTCACGTAGTAGGCGCTGTTATTCGTCCCGATCGACATCGTAAGATACGAGGTTGTGTCCGCACCCGTGCACAGCCAGTAGTTGTAGCCGAATGTTTCGGCATAGGACTCGACCTGCGAGTACGAGACTTGCGTTCCAGAGAAGGTCAGAATCGTTCCATTGTTCGACGAGTTCTGGCCGCCGAAATCGAGCGTAGCGGTACTGTTGATATTCCCGTGACTGGCATCGAACTTTCCCTGGTTGCAGCCGAGGGTAGCCGCCGTACTGGTATTGAGACTCGTGACGTAGTAACTCCAGTCCGTCTGCGGCATGCTGGATGCCGACGCGGCGCCAGGGACGGCAAGCCCAAGGGTCACTGCGGTCAGGGATGCCACCCCGCCGAGCCAGGCAAGAGCCCTGCCACGAGTCAGCTTGCGATTTAACATATTCGCTCACCGGCTTTTAAGGTCAGGCAATACCAGATCGAACCAATAAAACTTCATTCGCTACGACCTTTCTTGTCCCAGACCCCGGGCGTGCAGCCCTTCTCGTCAGTTCATCGACGAGGCAGCGCATCGCGAGTTGCGCCATTGGCCATTTTCGTCTTTTGTATCGAGTATTCTGCGGGGGGCTAGCGTGTCATTAGCATCGGATTAGCGGCCGGCTAGCATGCGGTTAGCCCGGCGGGCCGCGCCGCGAGGCCTCCGGTCTGCGGCCAGCTGACGGCGATGCTCGTGAGCTGACCTTAGGACGTAACTCAGTCGTTCGCGGTTGCCGCAGCCTGGTCCTTCTGATCCGCTGCGCGGCGCGCGCGCAGCGCGCGCATCAAGGGGAGCGCCGCGAAGTAGCTTCCCGTCACCGCGATGCCGCCGATGCCAATGTCCACCGACACCCGGCCTTGCCTTGCCCAGTAGACGTCCTTCAGGTCAAGCAGCAGCGCGAACTCGTCCACGATGAGCGCCAGCCCGGTGCCGTAGCTCATCGCTACCACCGGATGATCGCGGTACTGCTCCTCGCCGTGCACGGCCACCCCGCCGACCCCGGCGAGCATGGCGATCCCCCAGAGGTAGTGATGCAGGTGCTCGCCGCCGGCGCTGACGTTCCGGAACGGACCCCTGCCCGCCCGGATGCTGTACGTGATGCCGCGGACGGCGGCGAAGGTGATCGCGAAGGAGAACCAGCTGGCCAGCGCGGCACGCTGGCCCTGGTCTAGGTCGTCCCGCACGACGCGCCTCAGTCGCGGCAGTACCTCGGTCACACGGCTATCTTCTCCGATCGCTGCCAGTCATAACCGGCCCCGTCGCAGCTGATCGCGGGCCGGCCCGGCCCGCGATCAGGCAGCAGGCACCCGGTAGCGCCTTGCGTCCGCGGCGCCCGCCCGTATCAGTAGCTGCGGCGGGATCCGGGTGGTGGACTCGAATGCGGCCCGGAGCGCGAGGGTCACGGCGGCATCGGTCAGCCCGATCGCCGGCGTGCCGTACAGGCGCCGGGCCCAGCGCGGCAGGCTGGCATACGCCAGCACGTTCACCGGCGGCACGACGACCCTCAGCGGCGTGAGCGCGATCGGAAGCCGGGGCGCGAAGGACAGCCGGAGGGCCTGCCTGGCCTCGGCACAGGCGCGCAGCCTGGGCCGCATCCGCTGGCAGTACGCCTCCAGCTCGGCCAGGCTGGCCGGCACGATTGCCGGGCTCAGCCCGACGACCTCGGCGCTGCGCCGCTGCTCAGCGATGAACGCGTCCAGCTCAGCGGACGTCACGTGCACGCCGCTGCGCCTGGCGATCTCCGCATATGACCCGATCTCGCCGCAATGGACCCACAGCAGCAACTCGGGGTCATCCAGCCTGAACCTGGCACCATCGGCATCCGTGCCGGTGAGCGAGGAGTGCACCTTGCGCAGCCGGGCGCCCGCCCGGTCGACCTCCGCGGTCGTGCCGTAGGTACGGACCCGGACGAACTCCACGGTCCTGGTGAACCGTCCCCAAGCCTCGGCGGGCTTGGCAAACGCGGTGTTCTGCCATGTCCCGAGCATCACCCTGGGGTGCAGGGCCTGCATGTACATGGCGCGGACGCCGGCAATCCACATCACCGGCTCGCTCAGCACCCGCCAGGTGACCGAGTCCGGCCCGAACAGCCCGTGATCGGCGCCCGGCCGGCTAGTCACCGCGCCTGGTCTCCTCGGCCACCCAGTCCAGGTACGACTGCGAGCCCGCGACGATGGGCGTCGCGATGATCTCCGGGTCGTCGTAGCTGTGCCGCTCGGCCAGGAACTCAGCCAGGTCGTCGAACCGGTCGGCCGGCAACTTCAGCATGATCAGCCACTCCTCTGCCCGCTCCAGGCCATCTTCCCACCAGTATGTGCTGGCGATCGGCCCGGCAACCTGGGCGCAGGCCGCCAGCCGCGCCTCGACCGCCGCCTGGGCGAGTTCAACGGCCTCCGCCCTGGAATCGGTCGTGGTCTGCACCTGGAGGAACTGCGGCCCGGTGGTCGCCGCACGCCGCTGCGGAGGCATGGCCCCGATGCTACGCCCGGCGACCCGGCCGTCTCCAGGCAGTTATCGCCCGGCCCGGGCTGCCCGACCCTGATGCCGCGGCCCCCTAGTAGCCGTATCCGCCGCCGCTCGAACTCGATGACGGAGTGCTTGACGGAGTGGCGCTGAGCTTGGCGCCCGACGGAGTCATCGCCCACCAAGAGCCGCCGGAGAGCTTCAGTCCGTTGCCGCTGACCTGGCCCGGCGTCAGGCCGGCCGCGTAGGTATACAGCGGGTGACCGTCGTAGGTTGCCTGCACCTGGCCGTTCGACCTGGTGATCGAGCCAAGTCCGTACGGCAGCGACGCGCCGGCGGCTTTCGCCGGCTTCCCGATGACCGGCGGCCAGAACGTGGCGCACGTGCCGGTGCACTTGGACGCGGTCGGCGTGTCCAGGGCGAACCAGTACAGCGTCTCGCCCTTCGCGTTGGTCAGCACGGTGCCGTGGCTAGTGCTGCGCGTGGAGATCACCACGCTTCCCGCCGCGGCGTTGCTGTGCTGCGCGGCCGGGGTAGTCCCGCTCGCTGCCGGGGACCCCGAACTGCCGCAGGCTGCCAGCACAACCGCCCCGCTGGCCAGGATCGGCGCCGCCCACCATCGGTTGCGCATACTAGCCTCCGTTCCTCGCTGATTGTTGGATGTACTTACCCAGGACTACGTAGCCGAGCCGGGAAACGTTCAGCCCGACTGCCACCGGGCGGCCGGCCGGGCACAAGCCCGCTAGCCGTCGGCCATCCGCTGGCACAGCCAGGCAAGGGACAACGGGTACCGGTATCCCAGCGACCCGTGCGCCCCATCAAAGAGCTCGAAGCGGATCAGATCGTCCCGGACGCCGATTGCGCTCAACTCGGCTCGCATCGCCGCCGCCCCGACGTCCAGGAAATACTCGTCTCTGGTGCCCGCATCGATCCAGATCGCCCGTAGCGACCGGAGTGCATCGGCGTGCCCGGCTGCCATCCGCACCGGGTCGAGGTCGAGCCAGCGCTGCCAGACCTCGCGCCGGAGCGCTCCGGTGCGCGGGTCGAAGGGCAGGTCGATAGTGCCGTCGTCATTGGCCGAGAAGGCCGCGGCGACCCCGAGCAGGCCGATCAGCAGCGCATCGGCTGGGTTGGTGAACGGCACCCTGGAGCGGAAGTCGCGCCACCATTTCCAGATGTCACCGTCATAGCCGCGCAGCGCGCGTACCGCCGGGCCGAAATCGCGAAGGTAGCACTGCTCGTAGAGGCTGTCGCCGGCGTGCGAGGCGAGCGCGCCGAACAGGTCGGGCCGCAGCATGGGAGTGATCATCGCGCCGAAGCCGCCGCTGGACTTGCCCATGATCGCGCGGTGCCCGGCGTCGGCGAGCGTCCGGTACCGGGCATCGACCCACGGCACGACCTCCTCGCACAGGTACAAGTGGTAACGCCCGGTTGCCGGCGAATCGACAAACTGGCTGCCGCCGTAACTGGTCCATGCATCGACATACACCACGATCGATGGCGGCGCCTGCCCGCCCGCGAACACCGCGTCGGCAGTCTCGGGGAACGGCTGCTCGAACGCAGTGCGGTTGCGCCACATGCCCAGGTGCCCGGTGAAGCCCTGGAGCACGTACACCGCCGGGTACCGGCGCTCCGGCTCCGCGGCGTAACCGGGCGGGGTGTAGACCCACAGCGGGCGCTCATGGGGATCGCCCAGCGGGTTGCCCCGGAGCAGGTCGCTCGAGATCACCTGCTCGTTCAGCGTGCCGGCCAGCTCAGCGGACCACGGCAGCACGGCGGCCTCCAGGATGCGATGGCGTGACGTCACCGCCCATCATCGCGGTTCCGCTGACGGGCAACCACTCTGGCTGTGCTTAGCACCCTGTCGTGGCTTACCGTCAGATGATGAGCGCCGAGGTCGCAGGGTCAGATCCGGGCTACTACGCGGGCACCGCCGACGGCCCGGCCGGCCAGAGTAGCCTCGATCCTGCCGAGCAGCGACTGGCACAGTCCATCCGGGATCTGGCCGCTTTTCATCCCGGCGTGCGCCCGGCGCCCTACGACCCGATCCGGCCCGGCAGCCGCCTGTCGGTGGCCCGCTGCCTGGAGCTGTTCGACGCCCAGCTGGCCAGCAGGCACCTGGACGCCGCAGCCCGCTGGCTGCGTGCGCGCGGCGCCGGGTACTACACCATTGGCTCGTCCGGGCACGAAGCGAACGCGGCCGTCGCAGCCGCTCTCCGGATGACCGACCCTGCCCTGCTGCATTACCGGTCCGGCGCGTTCTACCTGGTCCGGGCGGCTCAGGCCAGTCCGCCCAGGGACGGCGTCGCCGACGTGCTGCTCGGCCTGGTCGCCGCCGCGGCCGAGCCGATCGCCGGCGGGCGCCACAAGGTCTTCGGCCACCCGGAACTGAACGTGATCCCGCAGACCTCGACCATCGCCTCGCACCTGCCGCGGGCAGTCGGCCTGGCGTTCGCCATCGCCAGGGCGGCCAAGCTCGGCCTGGACACGCCGTGGCCGAAGGATTCGGTCGTAGTGTGCAGTTTCGGCGACGCCTCGGTGAATCACTCGACCGCTGCGGGCGCGCTGAACACCGCCGCCTACTGCGCCTACCAGGGCCTGCCGCTGCCGCTGCTGCTCGTCTGCGAGGACAACGGCATCGGCATCAGCGTCCGCACGCCACCAGGCTGGATCGAATCGGTCAGCGCCGGGCGGCCGCGGCTGATGTACGTCAGCGCCGACGGCGCCGACCTGGATCAGGCCTTCGAGGCGGCGGCGAGGGCAGCGCAGTGGGCGCGCGACCGGCGCGCGCCGGCCTTCCTGCACCTGCGCACCGTGCGGCTCGGCGGGCACGCGGGCACCGACGTGGAGTCCGCTTACCGAACCCCCGCCGAACTCGCAGCCGACGCCGCGCGCGATCCGCTGCTCGGCACCGCGCGCCTGCTCGTCGAAGCGGGCGCGCTGACTCCGGCCGACGTGCTGGACCGGTACGAGGCGTCCAGAGCGCAGGTGCTGGCGCAAGCCGACCGGCTGGCCGGCGCACCCCGGCTCACGACAGCGGCGCAGGTGATGGCGCCGATCGCGCCACGCAGGCCCGCCACTATCGCCGCGAACCTGGCCGAGCGGGCACGCCAGCAGCGCAGCGCGCGGCCCGGCCAGGCCGCCGGCTCGGAGCAGGCTGCGGCCGGCGGCCCCGTGACGCTCGCCCAGGCGATCAACCAGACGCTCGCCGAGGAGATGGCCGACCGCCCCGGAATGATCGTCTTCGGCGAGGATGTCGCGCGCAAGGGCGGGGTCTACGGGGTGACCAGGGGGCTGCTGCGCGCGTTCGGGCCCGGCCGCGTCTTCGACACGCCGCTGGACGAGCAGTCCATCCTCGGTGTCGCCCTCGGCGCCGGCCTGGCTGGCCTGCTGCCGGTGCCGGAGATCCAGTACCTGGCCTACCTGCACAATGCCGCCGACCAGATCCGCGGTGAGGCCGCGACCCTGTCGTTCTTCTCCCGCGCCCAGTACCGCAACCCGATGGTAGTGCGGATCGCCGGCCTGGCCTATCAGGAAGGCTTCGGCGGGCACTTCCACAACGACAACGGCATTGCGGCGCTGCGCGACATTCCCGGCCTCATCGTGGCCTGCCCGGCCAGACCCGACGACGCGGCCGCGATGCTGCGCACCTGCCTCGCGGCGGCCGAACTCGACGGCAGCGTCAGCATCTTCCTCGAGCCGATCGCGCTCTACCATCAGCGTGATGAGTTCGAGACTGGCGACGGCGGCTGGCTTGCCGCCTGCGCGCCGCCTGAGCAGCGGGCGGCATCCCACGT
>JAJYUU010000177.1 GCA_021792405.1 Actinomycetes bacterium | reverse complement strand
GTCGGGCGTCGTGCCCCATCGCGACGAGGGAACGCAGTCGCCACATTGTGCCGCCTGCGTCCACGTTCGCGGCCGTACCGGACGCTAGACTGGTGGAGGCTAGGGCACTCATGGCGTCGCCTCGCGGTCTTGCTGCCGATCACCGCGGCGCCTGGCCGAGTCGATGGTCCGGGCGATCTCACGGTCGCCGAGCCCGGTCGCTGCCGCGGCGGCGGCGATCTCGTCGAGCGCGTGCGCCTGGCCGGATTCGACGGCGCGGCAGGCAGCCCAGAACAGCCCGGCGTTGCGGTTGCCTTCCTCGAGCCGCTCCACCCAGGCAGCGAGCCGGCCAACATCTCCCTCGGTAGCCGCGATTAGCTGCCGCTGCGGCCGGCCGGCCTGCGGGTCGAGCGTCCGGGTGACGGCGGCCCAGCTAAGCCCCGCCGACGGGTCGGCCTGACGTACTAAGCAATAAGGCCTGCCGTCGACGCGAGACGGCGGCGCCACCACGTAGCCGCCCGCGGCCTTGAAGTCCAGATGATGACGCGGCAGCCTGCCCGAGGCCTGGCCGCTGCCAGCGAAGTAGATGTGCAGGCCGCCGTGCGGCGTTCGGACGACGGCCCCGGCGTTCTCGAGCAGGCCCGCGCGCTTGAGCCGCGAGAGCGCGGTGTAGCCGTTGCCAGCGTCGCCGTGGTGGTCGACGTCGAGCACGTCCGGTCCGGGCGCGCCGGTGGCGATTGCCAGGTTCGCATCCGGCCAGCGGGCCCACCAGGCCCGGATCTGGTCCGGGTCCGTGGTGGCGTCGCGGAAGCCGTGCCGGGTGGCGGGTTCCTTGGTTCCTGGCTTGCACGGGAAGACCGGCCAGCCCCGCTCGGCACACGTCAGCGCCCAGGCCACCGCGCCGTTGCCAATAGCTGAGGCCGGTAAAAGCCCGTTCCCTGAAAACGGGCGGGGAAAGGGACGGGAACGGCCGGGCCATCGGGTCCTCGGAACTGGCCTGCTCATGGCATGGCTCCGATCCGGGCGGCGCGGCCGGCGCGTGGCGGCGTGTGCCCGCAACGGACCGTCTCGGCGGCCATCAGCCCCGCCGCGGCGGTCAGCAGGCGGGTCTGCCATTCGGCCTGCCCGGCGAGCGCGCCGGTGGTGCGGCGCGGCTGGAGGTACAGCACCGACCACAGTTCGCTCAGCCAGTCCAGCGCGTACAGGCACAGCGGGTGCTGCTCCCAGCAGGCGCCCAGCGACGCCGCGAGGTGGCCGTAACCGGGCTGGTAGACGTGCTCGACCCAGGCGCGCAGCCGGCCGATCGCCTCCTCGCGGGCGGCGCCGTCGAGCTTCCAGAACCTCGGGGAGGGAACGGGCTGGTAGCCGCGCCCCGGTGAGTCATCGGCGGGCGCGATGCCGTCGATGCGGGCCGTGAGGCCGGTGACCCTGTCGTCGAGGTCCCGCAGTCCGGCGAGGATGTCGGCCTGGTCGTCGAGCGTGCGTTTCATGGCATTGGCGAGTGTGGTCAGGGCGGTGATCCGGTCGGCGGTTTCGGCGGAGTGGCTGGCCTCGCGCTCATCGAGCCGGGCCAGCCGGTCGGCGTGCTCGGACAGTCGCAGCAGCGCGGCGGCGAGGGCATCGGGTCCTGGCATCTCGGCTCAACTCCACGGGTGGTCTGTGCTGGCGGCGCCGGCGCCGACGGTGTCGGGATCCTCGTGATCCGTGCGTCGCAGCGGGGCCTCTGGCCAGACCGGGCGCGCTGCCGGCGTGCCGGTTCTCGCGGCTTGGGTGGTGGGTGCCGGGACGAGCGCGGCGATGGCGGTGCCGTGGCGGCGGGCGGCCTTGTAGGCCCGGTCCTTCCACGCCACGCCCAGCCTGGCGATGACCGGTGAGTAGCCGCCGCGGACGATGAGCGCGTGCCCGGCCGGAAGCTGCCGGATCATGTCGGGGGTCACGACGTCGTGGCGGCTGTGATGGTGCTGACCGCGTTCACGGAGCGCGGCCTGGCCGCAGAGTTCGCTGGCCATCTTGAGCGTCGCGATGTCGGAGATACCGGGCAGCCAGATCTTCACGCCGCAGGTGTCCAGGACGACCTGAGCGCCGTCGTGCTGCCAGCGGGTCCGCAGCTGTGCCTCGCCATGCGCGACCGGGATGAGCTGGATGCCTTTGCCGCCGGAGTCCGCCAGCCAGGTGGGAAGGGCGACCGGGCAGGTCTGCACGATCTCGTCCAGAGCCATGAGCAAGGGCGGGTCTAGGCGGCCGGCTGGTGCTGTCTGGCCGAGTTGCGCGGCAACGTGGTGGATCTCGCCGGCCATCGCGGCGAACAGCGGCGCGACCGGGCTGTCGTCGTGCTCGCTTTCGGCGATGAAGTACAGGGTGCCTTGCTGGCGGAGGAAGGCGGGGATGTCGAATTCGGCCTGGTCGTCGGCGGGCAGGACTGACTGCATGAGCTTGGGGTCGGTCATGAATGCCAGCGCGCGGGACAGGACCATCTTGATCGTCGCGGCGGTGCGCTCGGCTTCGCCGTGCAGCTCGCCGAGTTCCAGCGCCCACTGCACCTTGCCTGCCTGCGCCAAGATGTCCTCGGCGTCCGCGGCGTTGCCCAGCGCCCAGGCCACGACCACGCGCATCTCGGCGCCTGCCAGCGCCGCGGCGTGGAACGAGGCTCGCAGGTAACTCGAGGCCTTGCTGGACCAGAAGGAGGAGTCCTCGGTGCCGCTCAGGCTCACTGCATTCGCGAAGCCGTCGGCGCGGCGGATCGCGACCGCCTCGTCTTCGCAGCCATCGATGGGGTTCCAGCGAAACGTGGAGGGGACGCCACCGATGTTCTGCGGGTTGAAGACGTCGATCGGACCGCGGCGGGCGCGGATACCGCTGGTCAGCTCGAAGACGTCGGCCTTGGTTGTGGTGCTCACCACTGGGCCTGGGTAGTGCAGGATCAGCTTGGCGAGCAGGCCGGTCTTGCCCGTGCGGGGAGGCGCCATGATCAGGCAGTGCTCCTCGACCGGGATGCGCAGCCGGTGGTCGTAGTGCGCCCGGCCCAGGAGGAGGGAGTGCTGGTCCGGGTGGGTGAGTCGCTGCCACGCCGGAAGGGAACGGCGGGAGCGGCGCGACCGGCGCAAGGCTGCCAGGCGGCCCCAGCGAGAGTGCAGCTCAACGGCAGTGGCGTGGCCGCGGCCGGGATGCAGGCGGAGCAGCAGGCGCAGCTGCGTGTACTTGACGCGGAACCTCGGCAGGCGGCCGTGCGGCAGGAAGCACCAGCGCAGTGCTCCCAGGATGGCGAGCGCTAAGGCAAGCCTGACGAAGTCGCTCATGATCCAGCTCCGTTCTTGGCCGCCAGCACGTGACGACGCAGGGCTGTGCGAGCGGCGCCGACGTTAAGGTCGATCTCGGGCGCCAGCTCGGTGCAGACTCGCGAGACGCTCGCGATAGGGAACTGCGCCAGCGGCCCGTAACGGTCGGTCACGAGGTCGAGGAAGCGCTCGGTCTTGGTTGGCTGGGCTGTCGCTTTCTTCCTGGGCTTCGGTTGCGACCTGGCTGAGCCGCTGGTGATCGCCGCTCGCCGCCTGGAAGCGATGTGCCCGACGACGTCCGCCGTGATGTGTGCACGACGGCCGGGCGCGAATGGGCACTCCTCGGTCACCCAGCGGCGGAGTCCGGCGAGAGTCGAGGCCGGCGCGAAGCCGAGCCGGAGCATCCACAGCAGGCCGCCGACGATGGCCAGCGGAGTCGTGCCTTCGTCGGCCAGCGCCTCGTTCGGAGCCCGCTGACGTGCGATCGTCCAGGCTCGCACTACACCGATCGCGGTGTCGGAGGCGAGCGCGTACGCGATGGGCGGCATAGCCCAGATGGCAAGATCCCGCCAGCCGTGACCCGCGGCCATCAGGTTCATCGCGACCGATGTCGCCACCGCGCAGACGTTCAGCGTCCTAGGACGCAGCGCCCGCCTGCCATGCAGCGCTAAGCCAATGCCCAGACCAGCGAAGATCAGCGCCGCCACGTCGGGTATCCCGGCTTCCAACGCCGCGGAGATCACGGCTCGCTTGGTCGCGTACACCATCCGGTACTGGGCCGAGTAGCTAACAATCGCGGCTGCGGCCGCCACGAGGCCGAGCGCCGCCATTGACAGAGCAAGCCAGAGACCCGGAACACCGAGACCTCTGCGCCGCTGCGACGGCAGAATGTCGTCCGCGCGGGCACCAGCGCGGACTGGCGGCGTAGCGGAGCTGTACCCGCCAGAACCGAGCTGAGTCCTGCGGTCGTTGGCGGCTGTCATCACCCAGAGCCTCCACGTATGCTGGTGTGCTGCACACCAGCATACGCGGTGGGCACTAGGAGCGCAAGCGGGCCGGCGCGCAGGACTGCGTCAGGCCTGATTTGTCGCCGTCCAGCGGCTGTGACAGCACTATCTCGGCACTAGCGATGAGCGTCTAGCCAGAATGCGTCTGGCTAGACGCCGGATCGGTGCGGCGCTATTAATTGGTCTAGTGCTATGCACAGCAGGTAAACAGGTCTTCCGATCGTTGCCTCGGCAGGTGAACATGGCAGGGCCACCGTCGTATGCAGGCTATGGTGCCACGCGCGCGACGCCAGCATTTGGTGAGCCTTGCGAGGTCGTATGACTTCCTGCAACGCACTGGTCTATGAAGCCATCCAGCGGGTCTACCGGAACGCGGTCGTCGACCGGATACGGTCCGGCATGCAGGCGGCCTACCCCAGTGATTATGAGAGTCTCGTGACGTCACGGTTCGGATCTTGGGACGCGATTGTCAGCGCTGCTGCCGAGTCGTCTATCACCGGTGTAGTTGCACACCCTCATCAAGATGTTTTCGACTATCTCGATGTGAGTCACTTTCCGGTGCTTCTGGACAAATACTTCAGCGTCCTGGCTCCTGTGGAGGGTCTCTCGCCGGTACAGGCAAACGAGCTGAAGAGGCAGGTGCTGTCGTACGCCAGGGAGATCAAGACAATCCGAGATCCCCTCTCGCATCCGGGGACCCCGGACATCGGCGTGTTTGACGCGCTCCGCGCCGTCGATAACGCCGGCCGGGCACTCCGTGTGCTGGGCCTGCCGGAGGCAGCCGAGAAGGTCGAGCCGCTCCTCAGAGAGGTCACGGCGCTTGCGTCAGCATCCGATATCGCGAACTCGGCCCAAGATGCACCAAGGGCAGAAGTAGCCAGTGATCAGGCTGTGCTGGTCAGCTCAGACGATGCGCGGCCGAGGCAGTTCATACAGGCGTACATCGAATCTCACCTGCCGACAGCATCAGCGGTCGGCCCGCTGGTGGTCGGAGAGGTGCCACGTGGCGCTCCTGACTTTCTACCTCGTCCCGAGCTGGCGGACCGGCTGGCCCAGAGCGGTGCAGGTGTCCCGGCGGTTCGGGTGGTCACAGGGATGCCCGGCGTGGGCAAGACCCAGATCGCGGCGCAGTACGCCCGATCTTGTATCGACGCGCGCTGGCGCATGGTGGCGTGGGTTAACTCATTGAGCCTGGCCCAGGCGCTGAACGGCCTTGCGGAGATAGCCGCAGCCTTGGGGGTAAGCGTGCCCGGCGCGGATCTGGAAACCATCGGAAGGGAGGTCAGGCGACGGCTGGAGACTGACGGGGAGCGGTCCCTGGTGGTATTCGACGACGCCACCAACCCTGATGAGCTTTCACAGTTCGTTCCCGTCGCCGGACAGTGTCAAGTGATCATCACGAGTAACCAGCTCGAAATGGCGGGACTAGGCGAGCACATACCGGTGAACGAGTTCGCCGAACAAGAGGCGCTAGCGTTCCTAGCCAAGCGCACTGGCCGAGCCGATGAGCTCGGGGCCCGCCAGCTCGCGACGGAACTGGGATTCCTGCCCGTGGCCCTCGCGCAAGCTGCAGCGATGATTAAGGCCCGGCATCTCGATTACTCCAAGTATCTGGAACGGCTGCGCGAGCAGCCCTCCAGAGAACTCCTGAAACGAACTGCGGGGGAGCCGTATCGTAAAGGCGTCGCCGATGCCATCACACTGGCTCTGGACACGGTGTCCGACAATGACCCCACTGGCTTGTGCTGGGGGCTAGTGAACTTTGTCGCACTTCTGTCAGAAGCCGGGGTCGCTCGCGAGCTGCTCTACGCCGCAGGCCAACAGGGCGTCCTCCAGCGGAAGGGCGCTGAGACCGGCGCCTGGCCGCACGAGATTGATGAGGCGCTCGGGCTACTGGCCGGCGCCTCCCTGCTGACCTTTGGCACCGATGGCACCCAGGGTGACACCACCGTGGCCGCGCACCGGCTGACGATGCGCGTGGCCGTCGAACTCCAGGCACAGCAAGGAAACCTGGTCAGGCTCGGCGCCGACGTGGCCTCGACGCTGGCGGCGGTGACCGAATCCTTGCGTGAGCCGTGGCAGAACCGGGGTGCCGCCCGCGATGCCATCCAGCAGATCATGGCGCTGAACGGACACCTAGCCCCGCACCTCGGCGACCAAGACGCTGAATTGAGCCGGACACTGCTGCAGCTGCGCATCTGGACGGTCGGATACCTGAACGAACTCGGCGACAACCTCGCGCAGGCCGTCGAATACGGTCAGGACTTGGTCACCGATTCTGAGCAGATGCTCGGCCCGGCCCACCATGACACCCTGACCGCTCGTAACCACCTCGCCACTGCCTACCGGGCGGCCGGGCGCCTGGAAGAGGCGATACCGCTGTGTGAGCGCACCCTCGCTGATGCAGAGCAGGTGCTAGGCCTGGCTCACCCTGACACCCTTATCGCGCGCAACAACCTGGCCCGCGTCTATCGCGCGGCTGGGCAGCTGGATGAGGCGATCCCGCTGTATGAGCGCAATCTCGCCGACAGCGAGCGTGTTCTAGGCCCCACCGATCCTGAAACCATGAAGTCGCGCAACCACCTGGCAGATGCCTATCGGACCGCCGGGCAGCTGGATGAGGCTATCCCGATCTTCGAAGGCAATCTCGTGCTCCGCGAGCAGGTCCTAGGCCCGACCCACCGCAGCACTCTTACGTCCCGCAATGACCTAGCGCGCGCTTATGAGGCCGCCGGGCGGCTGGAAGAAGCCGTCCCGCTGTATGAGCGCAATCTCGCCGACCGCGGACACGTTTTCGGCAAGACGCACCCCAAGACCTTGAAATCACGCAACAACTTGGCCCACGCGTATCAGGCCGCCGGGCAGCTCGACAAGGCCATCCCGCTGTATGAGAGCACGCTAGCCGACCGCGAGGAGGTATTGGGTCAGACCCACCCCGACACCCTAAAGGCTCGCCACAACCTCGCCTGCGCCTATCGAGCTTCCGGAAGGCTGGCAGAGGCCAGTGCTCTTCACCGGCGAACCCTCGCCGACGCCGAGCAGGTCTTGGGCCCCGATCATCCCGACACCCTTGCATTCCGCAAGGGTTTCTCTGCCGTCTGACGGCTTGTCCGGATCGAGGCTCGTACACACCCTCGCCGACGCTCACCTTCCCTGCTTGCCCATGATCTTCTACAGGATTGGCCCACGATCAATTGACTCGGAGACGCCAGCCCCTGAGACACTCGACCTGCACTTCGACCACATGTAATCGGCAGGGGGGCCGCTGTTAGTTGGCGGGATTTTGCTGACGCGCGGATCACCGCGGTCAAACCATCCGATGTTTGGGAGTAATCATCCGCATCGCGGCATGCGCTCGGCCCAGCGCACGCTATCTGGCAGGATCGCCGGTCTCGACGCCGTGAACGATCCGCGGCAGATGCGTGCAGTGCGCTTGGAGTCCCGATGGCTTCGGGAGCCTAGTCTCTGGCCGTCAGATCGGGTGCCACGGTCGAGTGCATGAGGACGTCGGTGGCGGTCATCAGCCTGGGGAGCTGCGCCCGATGCTGCTGCGCTTTCGTGGCGTCGGGGTCAGCGCGGACCGCCGCTTCGATGCGCTCGCAGGCGGCCTGGTCGTCGTACGCGCAGATCGCGACTGCCCGGCTGTCTTCGGTCTCCCATCGGCCGACCAGGCGGGCGCCGTCACGGAGCTGGACTGGCAGCAGGTAGGTGCGAAAGAAATCATGAAAGACCGGCAGGTTCTCCCTGACCGCCTGATACATACGCATCCGGTACAGCACACATAACTACTACCGCAACCCGCCCGAGGGTTGGCTTCCACGTCGGGCGCTACCCGCGGCAAGAGCGGACTTTGCCGACTCCCTCCTTAGTGTGAGGCATAGCGTGCGTAACGGCTACGCTGCCGCCATGAGCGCTCGTCGCGTGCCGAAAGGCGCTAGGTCTGGAGCCGCCGGTGTATGGCGAGGTGCTGTTCAGAGTTGACGCCAAGAAGGCCACGCTGGTTGAACGCATCGACTTGTCCGATGTGCAGCTACGGGAGCGCGCCCACCTTCAGGAGTGGCTAATCTCCAACCCCAGCATCCTCGGCGCAGGTGTCGACATCATCACCAGCGAATTCGACCGATGGCAGACAGCCCGCGGTGACCCGGTGCAGGACCGGCTGGACATACTCGGCATCGGCCCGGACGGCCGGATTGTGGTCGTCGAGCTGAAGCGCGGAGTCGCGCCACACACGGTGCACATGCAGGCCGTCAACTATGCGGCGATGGTAAGCCGGCTCACTCCTGCCGACATTGCCGAACTCTACTCAGCCACCAGGCGGGCGACAGGCCACGACATCGATGCGTAACCATTCAGGCCCCTGGCGCCCGCTGACTGGCGTGCCGGCGACTGCTGCCTTGGGGTGGGTGACCGGGAAGCTTTGCCGGCCGGCTGGGCGTGTCGGATTGCTTACGCAGGGCCGGCTCTGATGTAGTTCCGGCGTGCCCGATACGCCTGAGACTCCCGGTGTGCCCGGTGATGTGCCCGCGCTGCACGCGGAGATCACCCGGCTGCGGGAGGCCGGCGAGCGGCTGCGGATGCTGCTGGAGGATAAGGACGCGGTCATCGCGCACCTGCGGGCACGGAACACCGAGCTGGAGGAGCGGGTTGCGCGGCTGGAGCGGCTGATCTCCCGGAACTCGGGGTTCTCTGAACTATGCGAGCCGAGTTGCATGGTTGGGGCGTCGTGCCAGGTCACCGTGGCTGTACAGACGCTCGCGGCCGCCCGCAGCTGATGTCCAAAAATCGGCAACGAGGAGAAGCTGGGCAGGTAATTGAGCGCCGTATATCGGGTTTCTGCGGCGATCGAGTGGCGACATGGCCGCCGCGACCTGGCAATCGGGATCTTCCGGACAGCCCGACGATCGGCGGCTGGCACGGCTGGGCCTCCTGAGCTGGGGCAACATCCCGTAGTTCAGTTAACAGGGAAACTCCTCGATGCCGCCGAGCACTGATGACCTGCCCGGGAAGAAGCCGCCGCGGCGCGAGGGCAAGCAGGGCGGCGGGAGCAAGCGGAAGCCGGGCAAGCAGCCCGGGGCGCCGGGCGC
>JAJYUU010000021.1 GCA_021792405.1 Actinomycetes bacterium | reverse complement strand
GTCGTCCCCAGGTCGATGCCTACCGCACGTGCCATGTGTTCTGTCCTTGGTTTCGTCTCGTACTGAAAGATTGAGTCCTGACCACTCAAGTCTGCCAGCCGACCGAGAGGTTGGCAAATCAGTTGAGCGTAAGAGGCTCAACTTTTATTTCCGGCACGACGAGGAGCCGCCGGTCAGCAGCACTGGATCAGAAGATCAGCGTCGAAGACACGAAGAGCCAGCCGACGATTGCCACGGACGCCGCAGAAACGGCCACGATGGCTTCGTGGCGGCCGGATGTGTCGCCGAATCGGGCCAGCGGCCAGACCAGCGGGAAGATGGGCACCAGGTAACGGGGGTCGCTCATCAGCGGCCTGCCCGCCCACGCCACACTCAGGAAGAAGAGAATGCTGGCCCAGGTGTAGACGGCATAGACCGGGCGGGCGCGGACCGTCACCCAGACGGCGAGCAGCAATCCGACCGCCACGAGCACGAAGTCCAGCATCAGCCAGCCCACCCCGCCGTCTGGCGCGTACCGGAACGCCAGCGTCATGCCATCCCAGAGCGTGCGCCACGGCGGGCTGAACACGTGGTCCCAGTAGATCTTCTGCACGGCGATCGGCCGGTACCAGTCACCGAACCGCACCTGCCAGAAGAGCAGATAGCCGCCGATGCCGGCCAATGGAACCACGCTGGCGGTGAGCCTGCGCACGAGGACGCCGAGCAGCGGGCCTGATGCGGCTGAGGTGGGCAGCACCCCGGCCCTGCGATCTTCGATCACCTGATGCACGGCCTCGGCAGCCAGCGCGAGAACGACGGCCACCCCGGCGCTGCGGGTCAGGGTTGCGCCGATCCCGGCAACCGCGGCCCAGCCCCACCGGCGCTGCCGCGCAAGCGCGAAGCTGGCAACGCACGCCAGCAGGAAGAGCGCCTCGGAGTAGGTGTCGAACAGGAAGAACGCCGTCGGGAACAAGGACAGGTACAGGACGGCGCGCCGCGCGGTGCCAGTGTCGTGCTCACGCTCGGTCAGCCGGTAGAGCACGATGAGCGCAGCGAGCAGCGCGCCGTTGGAGACTAGGTAGGCGGCAACGAGCAGATGCCCGAAGCACAGGTAGCCGACGAGACGGATAAGCAGTGGGTATGCCGGGAAGAACGCCGCGCTTGCATCGGCAGGGCTGTAACCGTGCTGGGCGATATGCAGGAACCACAGCGAGTCCCATTTGTTCCAGCCGGTAATCGCGTTGTGCCACCCATTGGTCAGGGTGACGAACTTGCCGTTCGGTTTGATCGAGGCCTTTTCGCTGGTCAGCCCCCAGGCTGCGGCACTCAGCAAGAACAGCCCGAGGCGCACGGCTAGATAGACAGCGGCGCAATACCCGACGGCGGGCCGCCAGGCCATCGGGAGGCGCGGCACCCAGGCTGGTCGGCGGACGGCACGCGGCGCGCGGACCTTCGCGCTCACACTGGCGCTCACGGCTTGCCTCTCCTCACTGCGGAGCACATGACGCCCTCACACAGTACGCAAAGCCGACCAGCACAGGAGCCGATCCGAAACGGCCGGCCGGCGCGGCAGGCCGCTCGCCGCCAGGCGAGGCCACCCAGCGGTTAGGCAGCGGTGAGCGGGCGGCGCCGCCGCAGCCCGCCCCGCAGCAGCAATACGTCCGCCGCGCCAGATAGCACGCCCCCGGCCGGGTCATCGACGCCCGCGGACCTGACCACGTCCCGGCCGGGCCGTAGCACCTCGGACACCACCAGGCCGGACAGCAGCGCGACGGTGCCGAAGCGGGCCAGAACCGAGGTGAAATACAGGGCGCTGCTGATCGCGCCCGGGTACCGGTCGCCTTCGATCACGGTGATGAGGTAGCCCCAGATGGCGTAGAAGTAGCCAACCTCGGCAGCCTGCCAGACCAGGTAGCCGCCGATCTTCGGCCGGGCGAGCACGACCAGCGGAACGAGCCAGACGACGTACTGCGGCGACCAGACCTTGTTCGTCAGCAGGAACGCGGCGGTAGTAAGAAAGATCAGCTGCGCCAGCCGCGGCCGCCGCGGCGCGGCCAGGGCCAGCAGCCCGATCGCGCCGCACGCCACCGCGAACGCGGCGCCCGACATGAGGTTGAGCGCCGGGACCGAGTACGTATCGACGCCCGGCCAGTGCATGTGCTGGAAGAAGAAGTAGATGCAGCCCCAGTCGGCGCCCCGCTTGCTGCTATAGACGTAGAACGTCGCCCACCCGCTCGGGGCGATGATGGCCACCGGCAGGTTCACAGCCAGCCAGGCCAGCGCTGCGGAGCCAGTGGTCTGCCAGAACGCCCGCATCCGGCCGGCCCGCAAGCAGAGCAGGAGCAGCGGCCACAGCACCAGGACCGGGTAGAACTTGGTGGCTACCGCCAGGCCGAGCAGCACCCCGGCGAGGACCGGACGGCGCGCCGCCCAGGCGGCGAGGGCCATCATCATCAGGCCCATCGCGATCAGGTCCCAGTTGATGAAGGCAGCCAGGATCAGTGCCGGGGACAGTGCCACCAGCAGGGCTGTCCACCGCCGGGCCGGGCCTGCGCAGTACGCCGTCGCGAGGACGCCGGCGACCAGGAAGAGGGCGAGCACGGCCACGGTGACGTCGAAGAATTGCAGGCCCCTGACGTAGGGGTTGCTGATGGACCGGACGACCCAGGCGGCCCCCTGCATGACGGCGCCGATGAGCACCGGGTACTCGACGTGATGGTCGAGGTATGGAATCTTGCCCGCGCTCAGGCCTTCGTCGAAGTACAGCGGATAGATGTCGGTGTAGCAGTGCGCCTGGTACTGCGCGACACCGAAGTTCCATGCACCGGTCCGGCAGGCCTGCTTCGCCCCGACCGCCAGGCCCGCCGCCAGCAGGCTGGCGAGCACGAGGACGATGGCTGAGCCGCCGAGCGCCGCCCAGCGGCCGATCGCAGCACCGGACCCGCGCGGACGGGACTGCGCGGACGTCGGCTCCGCCGCTCCTCCCCGCCAGGCCTGCTCGCCCATCATCTCCGCTCGCTCCGCGATTGCCCGTCGTTACCCAGTTGGTGACGGCCCGCCCAGTCGAAAGAGCCTAGTCAAAAGAGCCTAATCAGAAGACTAGCTGCGTGGTGAGGAACAGCCAGGACACGATCGCCATCGACGCGGCGCAGACCGCGACCACGCCCTCGTGCCAGCCCGGCCGCCGGCCCAGCCGGGCCAGCGCCCAGACCAGCGGGAATACGGTCACAAGGAACCGGGGATCGCTCTCCAGCGGCCGACCCGGCACAGCCTCAGACATGAAGAGCGCGATGCTGCCCCAGGTGTAGACGGCGTAGGCGGGGCGGGTCCGGACGGCGACCCAGATGGCCAGCGCTAGTCCGGCCGCGAGGAAGACGAAGTCGAAGGTCCACCGTGCGTTATCGCCCACCACAGCGTGCGACGCAGCCAAGGTGAGACCGTGCCAGAGCGTCAGCCACGGCAGGCTGAACACGCGGTGCCAATGCGTCTTCTGGAGGGTAATCGAGCGGGCCCAGTCGTGGTAGCGCAACTGCCAGAACAGCAGATAGCCGACGGTTCCGGCGAGCGGGACGGCGCTGGCGGCGAGCCTGGCCGCGAGCGTGACCGCGAAGCGGCCACGCGCAGCGGCTCCTGGCGCCCCGCGGTGGCGGTCCTCGATGGTCTGGTGGACGGCCTCGACGGCCAGCGCCAGCGCTACTACGACGCCGATGCTGCGGTCCAGCGTGGCTCCGATGCCGACCAAGCCGGCCCACCACCAGTGCCCGCGCCTGGCGAGGTAGAAGGCGCCCACCGCGGCCAGCAGGAACAGCGACTCGGAATAGAGGCCGAACAGGAACGCGGCTGTCGGGAAGATGGCGAGGTAGAGCACCGCGCGGCGGGCTGTCGCCTGGTCATACTCGTGCTCGGTCAGCCGGTACAGCAGGATCAGGGCGGCCAGCAGCGCCACATTAGACACCAGGTAGGCGGCGAGCAGCAGGTGGCCGAAGCACAGATAGCCGACGAGCCGCACCAGCATTGGGTAGCCAGGGTAGAAGGCGGCCGTGGCGTTGTGGCTGCTGTATCCGGTCTTGGCGATATACAGGAACCAGTTGGCGTCCAGCTTGTCCCAGTCAGTGAAGACGTTGTGCCAGCCGTTGGTCAGCGGCAGCGGCTGCCCGTTCGGCATGGACGACTGCTGTTCCCTGGTCAGGCCCCAGGCGGCGGCCGCGAGCAGGAACAGGGCAATCCGCACGGCCAGGTAGACAACGGCGCAGTAGCGCAGCGCCGGCAGCCACTCGCGCAGGCTGTGCAGCCGGGCCTGCCGCCAGGCGGGACGATCCGTGCCGTGCTTGGCGGCGACCGCAGCGCTCACTGATCTCCTAGGTCGAGGTTTCAGCGTTCTGAATACCCTAGTGAGACGTAGGCAGCAACCCGTACCGGACGTCGAGCCCGGCCCGGAATGCGGCGGGCGGCGGCGCCGAGGATGGTTCCGCGTACGCTGTCACCCATTGCATACCTGGAGGTCGCTTTGGTTCTGCGGATCATCGTCGGACTGGCCCTGACGGTCGTCGCGGGCGCGATAGCCGGTCGCCGCATGTTCTGGCTGTATCGCCTCGGCCGCACCGGGCAGCCGGCCCCCGAGCGGGTGGTGGCGTTGCGCGAGCACCCGGGCCGGGGCGCGCAGACGCAGGTGACCGAGGTGATAGGGCAGCGGAAGCTGCTCAAGTGGTCGGTGCCAGGGCTGGCGCACGCGTTTACTTTCTGGGGCTTCATCGTGCTGCTGCTCACGATCATCGAGGCCTACGGAGCGCTGTTCAGCAAGCACTTCGCGATCGCGGGGATCGGCACCTGGGCCTTCGTGGGCTTCCTCGAAGACCTGTTCGCCGTCGCGGTGCTCGCCGGAATCATCACCTTCACCGTGATCCGGCTGATGTCCGACCCTAAAAAGGCAGGGCGCAAGTCCCGCTTCGCCGGGTCACATACCGGCGCCGCCTGGCTAGTGCTACTCGGCATCTTCCTGGTCGTCGCCACCTTGCTGATCTACCGGGGGGCGCAGATCAACACCGGTGACTTCCCGTACCCGCAGGGTGCATTCGCCTCCGAGATAGTCGGGCACTGGCTGCACCCGCTGGGCGCCGCCAACAAGGGCATCGAGACCACCTTCATCCTGCTGCAACTCGCGGTCATCCTGGCCTTCGGCGTGTTCGTCACCTACTCCAAGCACCTGCACATCGCGATAGCGCCGGTCAACGTGCTGTTCTCGCGGCGGCCGAACGGCCTCGGCCCGTTGCAGCCGATGCGGTCGGGCGGCAAGGTGCTGGACTTCGAGGAGGCTGATCCGGACGAGGACGTCTTCGGCATCGGCAAGGTCGAGGATCTCAGCTGGAAGGCCATGCTCGACCTGGCCACCTGTACCGAGTGCGGCCGCTGCCAGTCGCAGTGCCCGGCCTGGGCGACCGGCAAGCCGCTCTCACCGAAGATGATCATCCTGGAGCTGCGCGACCACGCCTTCGCCAAGGCGCCGTACCTGCTGGCCGGCTCCGACGAGGCCCGCGAGGCGCTGCCGGAGGCGGTCAAGGCCGAAGCCGCCCGGCCGATCGTCGGCGACGAGGAGTCCCGCGGCGTCATCCACCCCGATGAGCTCTGGTCCTGCACCAACTGCGGCGCGTGCGTCGAAGAGTGCCCGGTCGACATCGAGCACCTCGACCACATCACCGGGATGCGCCGGCATCAGGTGCTGGTCGAATCCGCGTTCCCGGTTGAAGCAGGCACGATGCTGCGCAACCTTGAGAACAAGGGCGACCCGTGGGGCATGGGAGGGAACAAGCGGACCGACTGGATCGGCGAGCTCGACTTCGAGGTGCCGGTCGTCGACGGCCCGATCGGTGCCGACGTGGAGTACCTGTTCTGGGTCGGCTGTGCCGGCGCGCTGGAGGACCGGGCGAAGAAGACCACCAAGGCGATCGCGCAGTTGCTGCATGCCGCCGGGGTGAGCTTTGCCGTGCTCGGCCCAGCGGAGACCTGCACGGGCGACCCGGCGCGGCGGATCGGCAACGAGTTCGTCTTCAGCATGCTGGCTCAGCAGAACATCGAGACGCTGAACGAGGCCGGCGCCCGCAAGATCGTGGCCAGCTGCCCGCACTGCTTCAACACGATCGCGCGCGAGTACCCGCAGCTCGGCGGCAACTACGAGGTCATCCATCACACCCAGCTGCTGGCCCGGCTCGTCGCCGACGGGAAGATCAAGCCGGTCACTGCGATCGACGAGAAGGTCACCTACCACGACCCGTGCTTCCTCGGCCGGCACAACCGGGTGTTCACCCCGCCTCGGGAGATCATGGAGCAGGTGCCCGGCGTTCGCGCGCAGGAAATGCACCGGTGCAAGGAACGCGGATTCTGCTGCGGGGCCGGCGGCGCCCGGATGTGGATGGAAGAGCGAATCGGCAAGCGGATCAACACCGAGCGGATCGACGAGGCGCTCGGGACGGATCCGGACACGATCTCCACGGGCTGCCCGTATTGCCTGGTAATGCTCGGTGACGCGGTCGCCGCCAAGAAGGCCGCCGGGGAGGCGAAGGAGTCGCTCGAGGTCGTGGATGTCGCTCAGCTGCTGATCCGCTCGGTCCAGCAGTCGGCCATGGTCGGCGCACCCGCCGAGCCTGCCGAGGCCAGCCCGGACAGCGACCAGGCCTGAGCGGAGCTAGCCGAAGGACCTGACGGGGAGCCAGAGCTGCACCCTGGTTCCCCTGCCGGGCGCCGAGTCCAGCGTTGCGCGCCCGCCATGCGCCGTTGCGATGGCCTGCACGATGGACAGGCCGAGACCGCTGCCGCTGCTGGTGTCAGCCGGGACCGAGTCGCTGGCCAATGGAGCTGCCCCGGATCGGGCGTTCCCGGCATTATTCAGGTTCTCCGCGCGCTCGCCGGCCCGGTGGAACCGGTCGAAGGCGCGGGCGGCATCATCGGGCCGCATGCCAGGGCCGGCGTCGGCAACTTCGAGCAGCACTCCGCCGTCCAGGCTGGCCAGCCGGACCGTCACCGGGGTGCTCACCGGCGTATGCGCGCGGGCATTGCCCAGCAGGTTGGCCAGTACCTGGCGGATCCGCGCCTCGTCGACCAGGGCAATCAGCCGCTGCGGGACATCGGCCCGGACCGGCCGCTGCGGCTCGACCGCCACGGCGTCGGCGACCGCATCGCGTACCACCTCGGCCAGATCGGTCTCGGTCAGGTCCAGCGACGAGGTGCGGTCGAGCCGGGCCAGCTCCAGCAGTTCGGCGACGAGCATGCTCATCCGTTCGGATTCCTGCTCGATCCGGCGCATGGCGCTGGGAAGCTGGTCTGGCCCTAGTGCGCCCTGCCGGTACAGCTCGGCATAACCCCTGATGGTGGTCAGAGGAGTGCGCAGCTCATGTGATGCGTCGGCGGCGAACTCGCGCACCTTCTGCTCCGAGCGCAGCCGCGAGGTGAAAGCCTGCTGGATCCGGTCCAGCATCATGTTGATCGCCGAGCCCAGGCGGCCGATCTCGGTCTGCGCGTCGGCGTCCATCCTGGTGGTGAGATCTCCGCGGGCGGTGATGTCGTTAGCGGTCCTGGTCATCTCGTCGAGCGGGATAAGGCCGCGGCCGATGAGCCATTCACCGGCCAGGCCGACGAGCGACAGCAGCGCGACGCCGGTGACCAGCTCGGCAAGGACGAAGCCGCGCAGCTCGCCATGCTGGGTGCTGGCAGGCTCGGACACCACCAGGATGGCGCCACGGTAAGCGCTGCTGATTCCTGGCGCGTTCCGGCCAACCCACCTGGTCGCGGCGATGAGCCCGGCCGATATCGGGAACGGCTTGCAACCCAGCGCGGGAAACTGCTGGCAGTCCATGCTCGCCAGGACGAGCCTGGCCCGGCCGAACTCGCCGCGCTCGGCGAGTGTCGCTACCTGGGCCAGAGCCGGGTTCTTCAGCTGGGCTCGGGTGGCCTGCGTGAGCTGATTGGTCAGTGCGCCCCTGGTCAGCGGCTCGACGGTGAGCTGCGCCCGGACCGGGATCAGCACCACCGCGTAGTCGGTCACGGATGCGTTCAGGGCCGCCTGGGGGTCGGCCGCCAGCGCCGTGGTAAGCGCGACGAGCCGCCGGTCCGCGGCGAGGACCTGCTGGTTCACCCGGCGCCCGAGCAGGAAGATGCTGACCACGCCCATGATGACCAGCAGCACCGCGGTGACGCTGAGCAGCACGATCAGCAGGCGCGCTCGCAGCGAGAGCCGTCGGCCCGCCGGCCGCGGACGCCTGGCCGTCGGCAGCGGCCCGGCAGGCGGGGGCGGTTGTCGCCCGGTGGGCGGGGGCGGTTGTTGCCCGGCAGGCGGCAGCTGCGGATAGCTCAGCGTCGGCCGCTCGTCCTCGGTCACTAGACCGGGCCGTCTGCCTGGTCCTGCCGCCCTGGCCGCAGGCTGTACCCAACGCCGCGCTGGGTGTGGATGAGCGGCGGTCCGAGCGGATCGAGCTTGCGGCGCAGATAGCTGACGTACGTCTCAACGATCTGGGATTCACCGGCGTAGTCCCAGCCCCAGACGTTCTCCAGGATCTGTGCCCTGGTCAGTACCCGGCCCTGATGCCGCATCAGGTAGGCGAGCAGCCGGAACTCCGTGGGCGACAACTCCACCGGCGTGCCGCCGCGGTGGACGGTCCAGCGATCCTCGTCGAGTTCCAGGTCCGCCGCTCGCAGCGGTCCTGCGCCGGAACTGCCGCCGGCCCTGGATGCTCGCCTGAGCACCGCACGAACCCTCGCGACCAGCGACTCCACCGAGAATGGCTTGGTCACGTAGTCATCACCGCCGAGCGCGAGGCCGGTCACAGTGTCGGACGAGGTATCCCTGGCGGTCAGGAAGATGACGGGCACCTCGTTTCCGGCCGCGCGCAGACGGCGGCACACCTCGAAGCCGTCCATGTCCGGCATCATCACGTCGAGCACGATCAGGTCGGGCCTGGCCGTCTCGGCCTGGCGCAGAGCGTCCCGGCCGCTCACCGCGGTGGTGACCGCGCAGCCATGGAACTTCAGCGCGACCTGGACGAGCTCGCGGATGTTCGGCTCGTCATCGACGACGAGTACCTGGGGAATCCGGTCGGAGTCAGTCATGAAGTCCTGGACGTGCTGGTTCGGCGTGGTCTGAGGCTAACGGAAGTACCGGGCGGGTGACCGGCTATTCACACCGCACCGGCTCCGGCAGGAACAGGGCCTGCCGGAGCCGGATGCGTTCGTGCGCTAGCTCGACTAGCTCGCCGGGCGGATCCTGATCACCCGGGCGTCACTCGCGCCGTTCACGATCGGGCCAGCGACAAGCACATGCTCGCCCTTGCTGAGCCGAGCTGAGCTGACCTTCTGCCGCTGGCTGCGGATTACGGTGGCAGAGGTCAGATGCCAGGTCCAGGTGGTGCCGTCGGCAGCCATTACGGTCACCTCGGAACCGGACACCGCTTCCAGCGTGCCGCGCTCGAAGGCCAGCGTCCTGGTCCCCGACTTGGCCTTGAATGTCACAGTGCCGTATTCGCCCCCGACCAGCGCCAGCCGGAGCAGCGGACTGTGACACAGCAGCGACAGGCGGCGGGCCGCAGTGCCGTGCCCAGCCTGGCGGAGCCGGACGGCGATCTTCCCGCACCGCGTGTCGGGCGGCGCGGACGTGGCAGACCGCACCGCAGCGCTGGTACTAGCCGGGGTACCGCTGGTCGCGGCAGCTGCCCCGCCGGTCATGGCCACGCCGAGGGCAGTGCCGCCGCCGAGCAGGACAGCGCTTGCAGCTGCCGATGCCAGGATTCGCTTGGTGCGGCCGGACCGGAGCGACAGGCCATCGCCCAGGTCGGCTCGTGCGGAAAATGGCTTTCTCATGCCAGTCAGTCTGCCGACGGATCATGGGGAATCGGGGGTCGGTGCCTGAGAGCTTCCCGGGAACTATCCCAAGGGATGTCCCATCAGACCGGGGAACGCGCCGTCTACATCCGGTCAGGTACCGGAATCCCCAGCAGGTGAAGGCCCGTCATGAGCACGTTAAGCGTGAGCGCGCAGAGCGCGAGCCTACTGCTACGGGTCTCGTCGGCGGCCGACAGCACCGGGCACTGCTCGTAGAACACGGTGAACGTGCTCGCAAGCTCGAACAGATACCCGGCGAGCTTGTGCGGCTCGGCCGTGGCGGCCACGTCGGTGACGGCTCGGCCGAACCCGAGCAGCCGCAGCGCGAGTGCTCGCTCCGCTACCTCGCCCAGCGCGATCGGGCCGGCCGCATCGGCTGGGTCCAGCCCCGCCCTGGCGAAAATGGACCGGATCCGTGCGGTCGCGTACTGCAGGTAAGGCCCGGTGTTGCCGGTCAGCGCCAGCAGCCGGTCGAAGTCAAGCACGTAACCGGAAGCTCTCGCGACCGACAGATCTCCGTACTTGAGCGCGCCGATCCCGACGGCTTCAGCGATCTGGCTGCGCTGCAGCGGGTCGGAATACCGGTCCGCGATGACGGTGGCTGCCCGGTCGACCGCCTCGTCCATCAGGTCTGCCAGCTTGACCTGCTCGCCTGACCTGGTCCGCAGCCGCTGGCCGCCGGGCCCGGTCATCAGTCCGATCACGGCGTGCTCGGCGGTGGCGGGCGGCACCAGCCAGCCAGCCTGCCTGGCGAGCTCGAAGATCATCTGCAGGTGCTGGCTCTGCTCGGCCCCGACCACATAGATGATCCGGGTGACGCCGATCTCGGTCAGCCGGTACCTGATCGCGGCCGCGTCGGTGCTGTCGTAGCCGTAGCCGCCGTCGCTCTTGCGCAGCATGAGGGGAACCGGCTTCCCGTCCCGGCCGGTGAAGCCCGGCGGGAACGCGCACAGCGCCCCGTCGCTCATGACCGCGATGCCGCGGCGCTCCAGTTCGTCACAGACGTCGCCGAGCATCGAGTTGTAGAAGCTTTCCGGGGCCATGTCCGCGTCGGTCAGCGTGATGTTCAGCCGGGCGTATATCTTCCGCAGGTATTCCATCGAGTCGTCGACGAGAAGCTGCCAGAGCCGGATCGTGTCCGGCTCGCCGGCCTGCAGTTGGACGACCCGCTTACGGGCCTGGTCAGCGAAGGCCGGATCGCTGTCGAACTTGGCTCGCGCCGCCTGGTAGAACGCGGTGAACTCACCCGATGCCAACTGGTCGTAGGTGGCCCGCTCGCCGATCTCCAGGGCGTGCTCGATCAGCATGCCGAACTGGGTTCCCCAGTCGCCCAGGTGAGCGGCCCGGATGACCTCGTGGCCGAGGTACTCCAGCACGCGCGCGATCGCATCGCCGACCGACGTGGCCCGCAGGTGCCCGGCGTGCAGTTCCTTGGCCACGTTCGGGCCCGAGTAGTCGACCACGACCCGCTGTCGGTGCTCGGCCGGCGCGACGCCCAGCCTCGGGTCGGCGAGTTGCTGTGCGGACTGCGCGGCTATCCAGTCGTCGGCCAGTGTGATGTTGATGAAGCCCGGGCCGCTGACCTCGGCCTTCGCCACCGCCTTCGCCGCCCCCGCCCCCACCGCCACGGCTCCCGCCGCTGCCACCGCCGACGCGCTGGTCAGCCGGTCCGCTATGTCCCCGGCGATGTCCCGCGGGCTGCGGCGAAGCGGTTTCGACAACGACATGGCGACGTTGGCCTGGAAGTCCGCGAACCCGGACGGCCGGATGAGCGGGTCGGTGCTCGCGTACCCGGCGCCAAACTCAGCAGCCAGCGCCTTCTGCACTAGCGAGCCGAGCGCTGCCTCCGGGTCTGTCATCTGAGTAGTCTACCGGCCCGTCCAGCGGTTATCTGGGCAGCCGGACTGTGCCGGCGGCCGCCATCACGGGCGGCGCAAGAAGTGGCCGGCCCGGCTCGGACCGAGTCTCTCCCTGATGCGCTCGGTTATGCGCCGCTCGGTCAGCTCCGCGGCTAGTTTGCATGCTGCCGCAGCACCGCGGGCTGTTACCGCGCCGTGCGCGATCACGATCGTCGCCTCAAGGCCCAGCAGCGCGGCGCCGCCGTAGGTCTCGGAATCGAATCTCTCAGACATCTGGTGCAGCGCGCGGCGCTGGAGGATGGCACCGAACCGGGCGACAGCGGAACTGGTGATGGCCGCCCTGAACTGCGCAGCAGAGTAGCTTGCCGTACCCTCCAGGGTCTTGAGCGCGACGTTGCCGGTGAAGCCGTCGGTGACTATCACGTCGACTCGGCCCGCTAGCAGATCGTTGCCTTCCACGTTGCCGGCGAAGCTGATCGGCATACCGCCGTGCGGCGGGTCGCTGTTCAGCAGCTCATGACCGCGCCTGGCGAGCTTGTTGCCCTTACCGGGTTCGGCGCCGATGGTCAGCAAGCCGACCCGCGGTTTGGCGATGCCGTGGGCGACCTCGGCATAGGCCACGCCGAGTTGGGCAAACTGGACGAGCATCTCTGGCTTGGGATCGGCAATCGCCCCAGCGTCGATCAGCACCGTCGGGTGCGGCCGGGTCGGCAATGCGACTGCCAGCGCGGGCCGGCCGACACCAGGCAGCGGCCGTAGCCGTATCTGGGCGGTGGCCACAATGGCTGCCGTAGAGCCGGCTGAGATGACGGCGTCCGCCTGACCCCGCCGGACCAGCTGACATGCGACGGCGATGCTCGACCGGGGCCGGCGCCAGCTCGCCAGCGCGCCTTCGCCCATTGCGATGGATTCCTCAGCCGCCTCGATGTAGACGTTCGGCGCCGGGCCCGCCTTGGCAAGCAGCGGCCTGATCAGATTTGGCCGCCCGGCTAGGGCGATGCGGATACCGAGGTCCCGGCTCGCCGCGACGGCTCCGGCCACGATCTCCTCCGGCGCGTGGTCGCCTCCCATGGCATCGATGGCGATCGTCAGGGGCCGGGCCACGAGTTCGCCATGAGCGGAGGCCGGTTCTCCGGCGGCGGTCTGCTGGCGGGCGGCAACCTGCTGCCGGGCGGCCTGCTCCCCGCCAGCATGGTCGCGGTCGGCCAGTTGCCCGCCGCCGTTTGGTTGCGTGCCGTTGGCAGAAAACTCCGCCGGCCGGTTCAGCGCGCCACCCCCCCGGTGTCCTGCATGCCGCCTAGCTTCTCACTGCGCAGGCCCATCTGGGCAGACGCCGCGCACAAGAGCAGGTCAGGCTGGATTGCTCCGACTGCTGGGGCCAGATGGTGCGTTTCGGGCTAATGTCAGCGGGTAGACCGGCATCCCGGCGTGGGACCCGCGGGGAAGAAGGGGCGATTGGGAAGTTGAGCGGTCTGTCACGCAACCCTTGGCGGCTGCTAAGCGTTTCTTAATCGTTACTTCTTTAGCCGGCATGGCGGTAACGCCACAGCCCCGGATCGCGTCTCAGACGGCGGGACCGGGCACAGAGAAGTTAGCAGTACGCCATACGGGTGGCATGACACGGGGAGATCATGCGAACAGCCAGGCTGCCGCGGTCGCGGGCGGCCGGAGGGAGTTGCATGAGCGTTCAGCAGCTTTTGCCAGTTGTGCCCGCTCAGGGCCGCAGATTCCGTGCATACAGTGCCAAGCACCTCGACCAGCTGACGTCCAGGGCCGGGCTCAGCGATGCCGAGCGGCTGGCCGTCAGGGCGGTGGCGACCGTATTGCCGTTCCGCACTAATGACTACGTGCTTGACTCGCTGATCGACTGGTCAGCTGCGCCTGAAGATCCGATTTACCGTCTCGTCTTCCCGCAAGCTGACATGCTGCCGGCGGAAGACGTGGGTCCGATCGCGGCGATGCTGTCACGCGGCGCGCCTGACGAAGAGATTCAGGGTGCGGCGCATGCCGTCCGAATGCGCCTGAATCCGCACCCGGCCGGCCAGCTTGCCCTGAACACGCCGGCTCTGGCTGACGACCCGCTGCCGGGTGTGCAGCACAAGTACCCCGAGACTGTCCTCGTCTTCCCCAAACAGGGTCAGACATGCCACGCATACTGCACGTACTGTTTCCGCTGGGCGCAGTTCGTCGGGGAGCCTGACCTGAAGATCGCGACCGACGATATGGCCAGGGTCACCGCATACCTGCGATCACATAAGCAGGTCACCAGCGTTCTCGTGACCGGCGGCGACCCGATGATTATGGGCGCCGCGGTGCTGCGAAGGTATCTAGAGCCCCTGCTCGGGCCTGGCCTTGAGCACCTCGAATCAATCCGGATCGGCACCAAGTCGCTCTCCTACTGGCCGCAGCGCTTCGTGACTGACCCAGATGCCGACGACACTCTCCGGCTGTTCGAGGACGTCAGTGCCGCCGGGAAGACCCTGGCTCTGATGACGCATTTCTCCCATCCGCGCGAGCTTGAGCCGGTTCTTGTCGGTGCCGCCGTCCGCCGGATCCGCTCGGCTGGTGCCATAATCCGTACTCAGGCGCCGCTGATCAGGAGCATCAACGACGATGCCGAGTGCTGGTCGCGAATGTGGCGCGCGCAGCTACGGCTCGGCATGGTGCCTTACTACATGTTCGTCGAGCGCGATACCGGACCGCAGGGCTACTTCGCCGTACCGCTGGCGCGCGCTGTCGAGATCTTCCGGGATGCTTACAGCACGGTCTCCGGCCTGTGCCGGACGGTCCGGGGCCCGTCGATGTCGGCCACCCCGGGAAAGGTATGCGTCGACGGCGTAGCGGAGATCGCCGGTCGGAAGGTCTTCGTGCTGCACATGATCCAGTCGCGGGATCCCTCCCTCGTCAGGCGCCCGTTCTTCGCCGATTACGATCCCGATGCGGTCTGGCTCACGGACCTGCGCCCGGCGTTCGCTGACCGGTTCCCGTTCGAGGCCGTGCCGGTTGCATCCGTGCCGGTTGCATCCGTGCCGGTTGCATCCGGGCCGGGTAGCGACTGGGATTCTGAACTGGTCGCTGTCAACCGTGCCGGGGTTGCTCAGGCTGGGTAGGTGTCGGGTTCGGTCTGGCAGGTGCGGCCTGCCGGGGTTGTCCAGCGGAAGAGTCCCGGTCGGGTCTGCTGGACGTGCCAGCCTTGGCGGTTCCGAAGCTCGACCGCGTAGCATTACTAGCGCTACAGCGCTAAAATAGCGCTATGGCGACGATTCAGGTCCGGGAGATCCCGGAAGACCTCTACGAGGTACTCCGCCGACGGGCACGGCGGAAAGGGCAGTCGATGCAGGCATACATGCACGATCAGATCATGAACCTCGCCAAGCGACCCACCAAGGAAGAAGCGGTCGAGCAGATCGAGGCAGTCCTGAGGAAGGCCAGTACGCCTGAGCCGGAGGCCGCCTCCGTCGTCGCCGACCTGGCCGCTGAGCGCCGCTGACGCGCCGTCTCGTGGCTCTGGTCATTGACACCTCCGCCATGGTCCTCGCCCTCCTCGGGACGTCGGCCAAGGCCGTGGACCTGCGGCGGCGCCTTTCTTCCGAGGTGTGCCACGCGCCGCACCTCATCGATGCTGAGGTAGGGAACGTACTGCGTCGGCATGTCCTGCGCGGCGACCTCGCGGCGACCGACGCCGAAGCACTCCTGCACCTGAGCGGACCGCTCATCGACCATCGTCATCAGATGACTGGCGCGCTGGCTGGTGCCGCATGGGCTCTGCGCCAGCACGCGAGCTTCTATGACGCTCTGTATGTCGCACTCGCGGCTGCGCTGGCACTTCCGCTCCTGACCGCAGACGCGCGGCTAGCGAGAACGCCAGGTCTTCGCTGCGCGATAGAGCAGGTGGGATCGTCATGATCGGGCACACTGCCACGACAGTTCACCCAGCCGAACCGCGGCACTGGTCGACGCGGCCAACCCGCCACTCGTACAGACCTGTACAGACCTGGACTCTTGCAGGCAGCTCAAGAGCGGCCTAGTGCGGCTCGACTTTCCGAAGTACTTCGTGTAGACGGTGCCTCTCAGCGCGCCATGGAACGTGACAAGCTGGCCGAGCCGTATGACGGCAGCGCATTGAAGCTAACGATGAAGGTCAGCTGGGCAGTTACCCGGCCGCGGTTGCAGCCGGCTCGGACGCTCCGGACACCTGGCCGCTGCTGCCGACGGTGGGCTGCCGCCTGACCAGCAGGCAGCTCAGTGCCGCGGCGACGAGAAACATGATCGGCACCAGGATCGTCGGCCTCATGGCCTCGACGAACCCGTGCGTGAAGATCTCGCCCCCCAGTCCTGAGGTGCGCGCTCCCGACCCCACCTCGAGGCCGCCCTTGGCCGCGGACTGGAATCCGGTTACGAGCTTGTCGCGGGCCGCCGCGGGCAGGTCTGCGGCGCGCTGCTGCACTTGTGCCGTGAAGCCGGCGATCAGGCGGTTCTGCAGCAGTGCGCCGACGCCAGCGGTGCCGATCACGGTACCTATCTGGCGGGTGGTGTTGAAGACGCCCGAGGCGGCACCGGCCATCATCGGGTTAACGTTCCGCATCGCGATCGTGGTCAACGGCGCGAACGTGCAGCCGATTCCGATGCCCGCAACGAACTGCGGTGCGAGGAAGTCATACCAGGCCGAGTTAGTCTGCGCGATGAACGCGATCGCGCCCATGCCCCCGGCGAACAGCAGGAGCCCGGTTACCAGGATGTACTTGCCGCCAATCCGGTCGGACATCCGGCCAGCCACCGGTGCCACGAACATCGAGACCACGGATGCGGGCGCCATTGTGAGTCCCGCCTTCAGCGCCGAGAAGCCGAGGACGGACTGCAGGTAGATCGAGAACGGCAGGAAGATTCCCAGCATGCCGATCGCGATGAAGCCGGACACCATATTCATCAGCGCGTAGTTCCGGTCCCTGAACAGGGAGAACGGCACCAGCGGCTCTCCGTCCTGGCTCCTGGCCTGGAGATACAGGAACAGGCCGAGCAGCACGAAGCCGACTCCCAGCAGCAGCGGGATGGAGATGAACGAGGTAATCGTGCCCCAGTTGTATTTCTGCCCTTCGACAAGCGCGTAGCAGATCGCGAGCAAGGACAGGCTTGCCAGCGTCACGCCGGTGATATCGAAGCTGTGCCGGCGACCGGTGCGCAGATCCGGGATGAGGACCATGGTGAGCACTAGCACGATCGCGCCGATCGGCACGTTGATGAAGAAGATGTAGCGCCAGTCGAACGCCGTGACCAGCAGGCCACCCAGGGTCGGGCCCGCAATCGTTGCCACTCCCGCGACCGCGCCCCAGACTCCGAACGCAGCACCCCGGCGCTCGGGCGGGAAGACCATGGTCAAGATAGCCAGCGTCTGCGGCATCAGCATGGCGGCGCCCAGGCCCTGAACTGCGCGGAACCCGATGAGGAAGCCGGGCGACGGAGCAAAGCCGCACGCTGCTGAGGCAAGCGTGAACACGGCAATCCCGGCAAAGAACAGCTTGCGCTGCCCGATCAGGTCGCCCAGGCGCCCGCAGGTGATGAGCAGTACCGCCAGCACCAGGGCGTAGGCGTTAATGACCCACAGGATGTCGTCGAGCGAGGCGTGCAGCTTCGAGATCATGTTCGGGATCGCGATGTTGACGATCGTCAGGTCGAGCAGGGTCATGAAGAACCCGAGCGAGACCACCAGCAGGATGGCCCAGGGGTTCCTGTGGTGCTTGGAGTCCGTTGCCACTGCCGTCACTGCTGTCCTCCCCTGAAAGCGGGCACGGCCAGGCCGAAGGTCGCACGGACCTGCCAGCCCTGAAGTACTACCCGCCGCTTCCTGCCTGCCGCACACACGCTACGGCACTGCACTGACATTCGGTCATCTGGCGCTCAGCAGCAGCCGGGAGCTAGCCGGTCAACAGACCGAACCCCGTTCGGCGGGTCAGAGTCCGCCAAAGTATGCTCCGGCCATGGAACTTAACGGCACCGCAGCAATCGTGTCCGGGGGGGCCAGCGGCCTCGGCGAAGCGACAGTCCGTGAGCTCGCCGCGTCCGGCAGCAAGGTCGTCGTCGCCGACCTCAATTCAGACCGCGGCACAGCGCTGGCCAGCGAAGTCGGCGGGATGTTCGTGCAGACCGACGTCAGCGACGCCGAGTCTGTCAGGGCGGCGGTCGCGGTTGCGGCCTCGGCGGGCGCTCCGCTGAGATTCGTCATCAGCTGCGCGGGCATCGGGTGGGCCCAGCGGACCGTCGGCCGCGACGGCGAACCGCACGACCGGGCAGCTTTCGGAAAGGTCATCGACGTCAACCTCATCGGGACCTTCAACCTGATGAGCATCGGCGCGGCGGCGGTGGCCAAGACTGAGCCGGCCAATGCCGACGGCGCCCGCGGTGTGGTGATCAACACGGCGTCGATCGCCGGCCTGGAAGGTCAGACCGGGCAGCTGGCCTACTCGGCATCCAAGGGCGGCATCATCGGGATGACGGTGCCCGCCGCCAGGGACCTGGCCGCCATCGGCATGCGGGTGAACACCATCTGCCCTGGCATCATCGACACGCCGATCTACGGCAGTGGCCCGGCCAGCGAGGAGTTCAAGGCGAAGCTTGCGGCGCCGGTGGTCTTCCCCAAGCGGATGGGCACCGCGGCCGAATTCGCCCACCTGGTCCGCATGCTGATCGAGAACGACTACATGAACGCCGACGTCATCCGCTTCGACGGCGGCATCCGCTTCCAGCCGAAGTGACAGCACCCGGGCCAGCCCAGAAGTAAGGGAAACCATGCCGGAAGAAGTCCTGACCGAAGTCAGCGACGGCGTCGCCGTCATCACCATCAACCGGCCGGCGGCCAGGAACGCCGTCAATGGCGCGGTGGCCCGCGGCATCGCCACGGCTGTGGACGAGTTCGACGCGAGCAAAGACGTCCAGGTGCTGATCTTGACCGGGGCGGGCGGCACGTTCAGCGCCGGCATGGACCTCAAGGGGTTCCTGACGGGCGACTTTCCGAGCTTTGAGGACCGCGGGTTCGGCGGGATCGTAGAGCGCCCGCCGGCCAAGCCGCTCATCGCGGCGGTCGAGGGCTACGCGCTGGCCGGCGGGTTCGAGCTCACCCTGGCCTGCGACCTGATAGTGGCGAGCGAGGACGCTAAGTTCGGCCTGCCCGAGGTCAGGCGCGGGCTGGTCGCGGGGGCCGGCGGCCTGCTCCGGCTGCCCAAGCGCATCCCTTATCACCTGGCCATGGAGATTGCCCTTACCGGCGAGCACTTTCCGGCAGCCAGGCTGCACCAGGCCGGCCTGGTCAACCTGCTGGCGCCGGCCGGCCAGGCGCTCACCGCGGCCAGAGAGTTCGCGGTCAGGGTCGCGCTCGGCGGTCCGCTCGCGCTGACCGCCAGCAAGCGCGTGATTGCCGAGTCGGCTGACTGGCCAGCCGCCGAGGCATTCCGGCGGCAGGGCGAGATCATCGGCCCGGTATTCACCTCGGCGGACGCCAGGGAAGGCGCGCTGGCGTTCGCGGAAAAGCGGCAGCCGGTGTGGCAGGGCGAGTGAGCATGGCGATGCCCCGCGACCGCTGGGGGGAGGCGGCCACGGGGCATCGCGGGGTGCTGCGCTGCCAGACGGGAGCGCAGCTGGACGGTTCGCCTAGCGAGGCGAGACTGGCAGGCTTCATGGCTGGATCAGGAGGCCTCGGCAAGCTGATGCAGGGCGTTATCGCGCGGGGCGTAATTAAGTAGCCGTTGCCGGAGTTTGGCCCGGCCGCGATGCAGCCTGGACATCACGGTCCCGATCGGGGTGTCCATCATCTCGGCAATTTCCCGGTACGCGTAACCCTCGATGTCAGCGAGGTAGATGGCAACCCGGAACTCGGCCGGCAACTCGCGCAGGGCCAGCAGGATCTCAGAGCTGGCCAGCCGCTCGATGGCCACTGCCTCAGCGGACCGGCTAGGCGGCATCAACGGGTCGCGGCCGGTCTGCCAGTCCTCCTGGAACTCGGCGCCAAGGTCCTGGATCGGCTCGCGGCGCTTCTTCCGGTAGCCGTTGATGAAGGTGTTCGACAGGATCCGCTGCAGCCAGGCTCGCAGGTTGGTGCCGGGCGTGAACTGATGGAAGGCCGCATACGCCTTGGCGACCGTCTCCTGTACCAGGTCTTCGGCGTCACTGGGGTTCCTGGTCATGCGGAGGGCGGCCGGGTAAAGCTGACCCATGCATGGAATCACGTCACGCTCGAATCGCGCATCGCGATCAGGCAGTACCCGCTGGAGATCGTCAGCCTGAGCCACTATCCGCCCCCGTTTCCCTCGGTCAACCGACACTCCTATGACGCATCACGCGGCCCGCCCGATGCGTGATCTGGGTAACAAAGAAACTACGCAGAGTTAGAGACCCGGACGGGGGCTGCCGGATCGGGTTATCTCAAACCTGCGGGAACGGGCTCGTCAGGGCCCGGTCAGATCCAGCTGTGGAACCACATCCGGGACAACCAGGCCGAATAGGGGATGGCCTCGGCTGTCAGGATCGGGTAGATATAGGCGAGGTTGAGCAGGACGGCGAGCAGGTAGCCGCCCGCTCCGACGGCACCGAGGGCGCGCCTGCCGGGCGCCGCCCTGGCCGGCCCGATGATCAGGCCGAGGCACAAGGTGACCGCGATCACCACGAACGGCTCGAAGGCGATCGCGTAGTAGAAGAACTCGGTCCGGTTGTCGTGGTAGTAGAACCAGATCCACGGCAGCCAGCCAGCCGCCACGCCGAGCAGGACCGCGCCGGCCCGCCAGTCGCGTCGCGGCAGCCGACCGAAGACGAGATCGCCGATCAGCCCGCTGAGCCACCAGAACAGGCAGAACGCCAGCGCGAGCGTGCCGCCCCACCACAGCAGCGGAGTGCCGATGGCCAGCACCTCGGCGGCACTCCCCGGCGGCGGGTGACAGCCGGGGGCGAGGTTGGTTCCGGGAGCGCACCAGTAAAACGAGATCGGCCGCTGCAGCACCAGCCAGCCGAGCGGGTTCGACCGGTACGACTGGGATGCGCTCAGCCCCAGCCCGAACTGCAGCATCCAGTGGTTGTACTGGTACCAGGAGTCGATGGTGGACCAGATCGGCGTGTGGTTGCCGTGCAGCGCGGCCCAGTTCCGGTCATAGCCGTCGCTAGTGGCGAACCAGCCGCTCCAGGACGCGGTGTAGACCAGCGCCGGTATCGCGGCGAACCAGGCGGGCACCCATTTGACGTCGCTGCGCAGGCCGCCCGCGAGCCAGTTCGGGTAACCGGCCGCGCGCCGGGCGCCCATGTCCCAGGCGACCGCAAGCCCGGCGAAGGCGAACAGGAACAGGAAGCCGGTCCACTTGCTCGCGCAGGCCGCCCCGAGGCAGAGCCCGGCCGCCACCCGCAGCCACCGGATGCCCAGTTGCGGCCCGGCGAGGTCGCGCGCCCCGTCCGCGTCGGCCGCGTCCTGCAACCTGGCTATCGTCTGATCGCGGTCGATCAGCAGCAGGCCGAAGGCCGCCAGCACCCAGAACATCACGAAGATGTCCAGGATCGCGGTGCGGCTGAGCACCAGTTCCAGGCCGTCAAGCGCGACCAGCAGGCCGGCCACGCAGCCGAGCATGGTGGAGCGGGTCATCCGCCGCGCAATCCTGGCGGTCATCAGGATCGCCAGGGTGCCGGCCAGGGCGACCGAGAACCGCCAGCCGAACGGGTTCAGGCCGAACGCCCACTGGCCTACCGCCATCATCATCTTGCCCAGCGGCGGATGAGCGACGATCTCGCCCTGCAGCTGTCCGTGGACCTTCAGCAGGATGTTCGGGTCGCTGCGGGCCAGCAGGCTGTTGACGTAGCTGTAGTGCTGAAGCTCGACGCCGTGGCGCAGGATCGAGTAGGAGTCGGGCACGTAGTAGGTCTCGTCGAAGACCACGGCGCCGGGCTGGCTCAGCCGGTAGAAGCGCAGGAAGCCGCCGAAGATCATGATGAGGGCCGGCCCGGCCCAGCCCCAGAACGTGCTGCCAAGCACGAGCGCACGACCGCGACTACTGGCGCGAGCCAGCAGCGAGCCTTCCTCGGCGTCGGCGGCACGCATCGTCTGGTAGACGTTCATCGCAGCCATCGTAAAGGCCGCAGCGGCTAGCCTGGGCGGCGAGATGCAAGCAGCCAGCGGGATCGGCGAGGCGGCGGGCGGCCAGCGGCCAGGCGTGCTCACGGTAGCGGCCGCGCCGATCGGCCAGCCCGCCGATGCCTCGCCCCGGCTCGTCGCGGCACTCGGTGCCGCCAGTTTGATCGCCGCCGAGGACACCAGGCGGCTGCGCAGGCTGGCGACTTCCCTGGGCGTCCGGCTGGCTGGCCGGCTCGTCTCTTACTACGACGACGTGGAAGCGCGCCGGGTACCGGCCCTGCTTGCCGAGCTCATCGCCGGCCAGGATGTCCTGCTGATCACCGACGCCGGCCTGCCGGGGGTCAGCGATCCCGGCTACCGCCTGATCGCGGCCGCCGCGCACGCTGGGATACGGGTAACGGTTCTGCCCGGCCCGTCAGCGGTCACCACCGCGCTGGTCGTCTCCGGCCTGCCGTCCGACCGGTTCGCCTTCGAGGGCTTCCCGCCGCGCCGGGCCGGTGATCGGGCTCGCCGGTTCGCCGGGCTGGCCACCGAGTCCCGGACGCTGGTGTTCTTCGAGTCGCCCCGCCGGGTAGCCGCGACGCTGGCAGAGCTTGCGGCCGCATTCGGCGCGGACCGGCAGGCCGCGGTGTGCCGGGAACTGACCAAGACCCATGAGGAAGTGCTCCGCGGCACGCTGGGCGAGCTTGCCGGGCAACTCAGCGACGGCGTGCTCGGCGAGATCACGCTGGTCGTGGCCGGCGCCCCCGACCAGGCCGGGCCGGCCGCGGCGGCCGATGCGATCACCGCCGACGTGATCGCCGAGGTCGAGCAGCGGGTGCGCGCGGGGCTCAGCCGCAAGGACGCGATCGCGACCGTCGCCGCCGAACTCGGCCTGCGCAAACGCGAGCTCTACGCCGCGGTAGTCGCAGCCAGCGGTCAGCGGCACGATGATCACCAGTGAATGTGAGTTAGGTGGCCGTCCTGGCACCACGCCTGGGCGTCCACCGGCAAGGCGGCTTCATCGACCCGTTCGGCCACCTGTGGCTGGTCGGTGACCGGTCGCCGCTGGGCACGGCTGCTGGCTGAGGGGAAGCAGGCCGCTGCTGGCCACTAGGCTGGAGCGTCATGAGCAGCCGTCACATTCTGAGCGCTCCGGCGTGGCCGTACGCGAACGGCCCGCGACATATCGGGCACGTCTCCGGTTTCGGCCTGCCCTGCGACATGTTCTCGCGCTACCAGCGAATGTGCGGCAACCCGGTGCTGATGGTCAGCGGTACCGACGAGCACGGCACGCCGATCCAGGTCCAGGCCGATGCCGAGGGACTGACCGCGCGGGAACTCGCCGACCGGTACAACCGCGTGATCGCCGAGGACCTGGCCGGGCTGGACATGTCCTACGACCTGTTCACCCGGACCACGACCCGCAACCATTACGCGATCGCCCAGGAGATCTTCATCGGGCTGTACCGCAATGGCTACATCTTCCCGCGCACGGCACTGGGCGCGGTGTCGCCGTCCACCGGCCGGACCCTGCCGGACCGCTACATCGAAGGCACCTGCCCGATCTGCGGATACGACGGCGCTCGCGGCGATCAGTGCGACAATTGCGGCAACCAGCTCGACCCGGCCGACCTGATCAACCCGCGCTCGAAGATCAACGGCGAGACGCCGGTCTTCGTCGAGACCGAGCAGTTCTTCCTCGACCTGCCGGCGTTCGCCGACGTGCTGGGCGGCTGGCTGCAGGGCAAGAGCGGCCAGTGGCGCCCGAATGTGCTGAAGTTCGCCCTGAACCTGCTCGGTGACCTGCAGCCGCGGGCTATCACCAGGGACCTGGACTGGGGCGTGCCGATTCCGCTTGACGGCTGGCGGGACAAGCCGGACAAGCGGATCTACGTCTGGTTCGACGCGGTGATCGGCTACCTGTCCGCCTCGATCGAATGGGCCAGGCGCAGCGGCGACCCGGATGCGTGGCGGGCCTGGTGGCAGTCGCCGGACTCCGATGCCTACTACTTCATGGGCAAGGACAACATCGTCTTCCACGCCGAGATCTGGCCCGCGATGCTGCTCGGCTACAACGGCAAGGGCGCGAAGGACGGCACGCCCGGCTCGCTCGGCGCGCTGAACCTCCCCGCGGAGGTGGTGTCCAGCGAGTTCCTGACGATGGAAGGCAAGAAGTTCTCCTCGTCGCGATCGGTCGTCATCTACGTCCGTGACTTCCTGGCCCGCTACGACGTGGACGCGCTCCGCTACTACGTCGCGGTGGCCGGCCCGGAGAGCCAGGACACCGACTTCACCTGGAGCGAGTTCGTCCGCCGCAACAATGACGAACTGGTGGCGAACTGGGGGAACCTGGTGAACCGCTCGGTCTCCTTCGCCGCGCGCAACATCGGCCAGATCCCGGCCCCCGGCGAGCTCACCGAGACCGACCGGGCGCTGCTCGACCGGTCGAAGGCGGCGTTCGGCACGGTCGGCGACGCCCTCCGGCGCTGCCGGTTCAAGCTGGCCAGCACCGAGGCGATGCGCACGCTGGCCGAGGCCAACAAGTACCTGTCCGACCAGGCACCGTGGAAGCTGCGCGAGTCCGATCCGGACCGGATGCGCACCATCCTGCATGTCGCGCTGCAGCTCGTGGACGACGGCAAGACGCTGCTCACCCCGTTCCTGCCGCGCTCGTCGCAGAAGGTATTCGAGATGCTCGGCGGGACCGGCGAGTGGTCGGGCATGCCGCGGATAGAGGAGGTCACCGAGGACGGCGGTCAGCCGTACCCGGTGATCACCGGCGACTACCGGACCGCGGCCCGCTGGGAGTCGATGCCGGTCAAGCCGGGCACGCCGCTCGGCGTGCCGGCCCCGCTGTTCGCCAAGCTGGACGCCTCGGTGGTCACCGAGGAGCTAGCCAGGCTCGAGGCCAAGTGACACAGCCCGCGGACGAGCGGTTCGGACCGGGGGAGGGCGTCGGCCGGCCGCAGGCGCCGCCGCCTGAGCCGCTGCCGTATCCGGCGTTCGACGGCCATTGCCACCTCGACATGATCGATCTGGCCGTCGCCGACACGCTCGCACAGGCCGCATCAGCGGGTATCAGCCGGGTCATCACCGTTGGCGTCGATACCGCGTCCTCGCGCTGGGCGGCTGACTGTGCAGCCGCGTTCCCTGCGGTGTATGCGGCGGTGGCGATCCACCCGAACGAGACGGCGGCAGCCGCCACCACGGCCGCGGAGCGGGATACGGTGCTAACGGAGATCGCCCGGCTGGCCAGCCTGCCGGAAGTTCGCGCCGTCGGCGAGACCGGGCTGGACTATTACCGCGACAGCGCCGCGCCGCAGGTGCAGCGGGACTGGTTCCGGGCGCATCTCGACATCGCCAAGCAAGCAGGCAAGCCGCTGATGATCCATGACCGGGACGCCCACGAGGATGTGCTGGCCATCCTCGCCGCGGACGGCGCTCCCGAGCAGGTGATCTTCCATTGCTTTTCCGGCGACGCGGAGCTAGCGCAGCGCTGCGCGCACGCTGGCTACCTGCTGAGCTTCGCCGGGACCATCACGTTCGGGAACGCGGCCGGCCTGCGCGAGGCCGCAGCGGTCACGCCGGCCGAGCTGATCCTGGCCGAGACCGACGCGCCGTTCCTGACGCCATCGCCGAACCGGGGAAAGTCGAACACGCCGGCTCAGGTCGCGCATACGGTGCGCGCGCTCGCCGCGGTCAAGCAGCTGGACGTCGCCAAGCTCTGCGCTGTCATGGAGGCCAACGGCGAGCGGGTCTTCGGGCCTTGGCCGGCCTGACTCCGCTGCCGGCTGCCCGGCTACTCGGGCCGACCGAGATCAGGGAACTAGCCGCGCGGCTCGGCATTCAGCCGTCCCGGCGGCTCGGCCAGAACTTCGTCGTCGACGCGGGCACTGTCAGCCGGATCGCCGCACAGGCGGATCTGCGCCCGGAGGATGTCGTGCTGGAGGTCGGACCCGGCTTCGGATCGCTCACCCTGCCGCTGCTGGCCGCCGCCCGCCACGTCACGGCGATCGAGTTGGACGCCGCCCTGGCAGCGGAACTGCCGTCGACCATAGCCGCCAGGGCGCCGCAGCTAGCCGGCCGGCTCTCGGTCGTGACGGCGGACGCCGCCAGAGTCGGTGAGCTGCCCGGCGAACCGCCGACGGTACTGGTCGCGAACCTGCCGTACAACGCCTCCGTGCCGGTGGTCCTGCATTTGCTCACGACCGTGCCGTCGCTGGCCCGCGGCGTGGTGATGGTGCAGGCGGAAGTCGCCGACCGGATGTGCGCACCGCCGGGCAGCCGAACCTATGGCGTGCCATCGGCCAAGATCGCCTGGTTTGCGACCGTCCGCCGGTCTGGCTCGGTCGGCCGGGCAGTGTTCTGGCCGGTTCCGCGGGTCGACTCCGGGCTGGTCTCGTTCACGCGGCGAACCTCGGCCGATGCAGCCGCGGTGCGCGGCGCCGCCCGGCGCGAGGACACCTTCGCCGTGATCGACGCCGCGTTCGCGCAGCGCAGGAAGACCCTCCGGGCGGCGCTGGCGGCCTGGGCCGGCTCGCCGGCGGCCGCCGAGGCCGTGCTGCGCGCGGCGGGTGTGGACCCGGCGCTGCGCGGCGAGGCGCTGGGCATCGCCGACTTCGCCCGGATAGCCGATGCCGCCGGGCGCGCGCCCGATCCGGATACGATCGGCAGATCGTGACCTCAGCAAACAGGCCGGCTCAGGCGGCAGTCACTGTCCGGGCGCCGGCGAAAGTCAACCTGCAACTCGCCGTTGGGCCGCCCCGCGCTGACGGCTATCACCCGCTCGTCACGGTGTTCCACGCGGTCTCGCTGTTCGACGAGGTTACGGTGCTGCCAGCGGAGAAGACCGCACTGTCGGTCAGCGGCGAAGACGCGGCCGCCGTTCCCCTGGATCGGTCGAACCTTGCCTGGAAGGCAGCGGCCGCGCTGGCCCGCGCGGCCGGGCTGCGCGGCTTCCGCGTGCAGATCCGCATCACGAAGCGGATCCCGGTCGCGGCCGGCCTGGCGGGCGGCAGCGCGGATGCCGCGGCCACCCTGCTGGCCTGTAACGAGCTGTGGCAGACCGGCCTGTCCCAGCGCGACCTCATCGAGTTGGCCGCCGGCCTCGGCAGCGATGTCCCATTCGGGCTCCTGGGCGGCACCGCGGTCGGCCGCGGCCGCGGCGAGCAGCTGACACCGGCCCTGGCGACCGGCAGCTATCACTGGGCGCTGGCGTTCGGGCACCGCGGCTTGTCCACTGCCCAGGTCTACGCGACCTGCGACCGGCTCAGGGCGGCGCGTGCCGCGGCTGGCGCCACTGGCGGCGCGGCTGGCGGTGACCGGCCCGGGCCCGGGCTGCGGCCGGGTGAGCCTGAGTTGAGTCATCCGCTGATGGCGGCGCTACGGTCCGGCGACCCGGCGCAGGTCGGGCCGTTGCTGTCCAACGACTTGCAGCCGGCCGCGCTGTCGCTGGAGCCGGGCCTGCGGCAGACGCTGACAGCCGGGCGGCAGAACGGCGCACTAGGCGCGATCGTGTCGGGCTCGGGACCGACGTGCGCGTTCCTGTCCAGCGATGCCGACCGCGCACGGGACCTCGCTGTTGCGCTGACCAGCGCCGGGGTGTGTCGCGCTGTCGCCAGGGCCAGCGGCCCCGCACCGGGCGCGACCGTAGTCCGCGACCGCCGGTCGTCGTCATGACTGGCACCTGCTCATGAACCTGGTGAACCTCGAGCTCGCGGCCAAGGCCTACCACGAGCGAGTCCTGCTTGATCACGTCTCACTGGGCATCGCGGCGGGGCAGCGCATCGGGGTGGTCGGCCGCAACGGGACAGGCAAGACTACGCTGCTCGGCGCGCTTGCCGGGACACAGGAGCTGGACTCTGGCCGGGCCACCAGGACTCGCGATATCACCATCGGCTACCTGCCGCAGGCCGAGAGCCTGGCCGGCTCGGTCAGCGAGATAGTGCTGGGCGGCCTGGCCGAGCACGAATGGGCAGCGGACCCGCGCAGCCGGGCCGTCGTCGAGGCTCTGCTCGGCGGCATCGACCTGACTGCCGACGCCGGCCAGTTGTCGGGCGGTGAGCGGCGCCGGACGGCGCTGGCCGCGCTGCTGCGCCGCAGCTACGACTTGCTGCTGCTGGATGAGCCGACGAACCATCTGGACGTCGAAGCGATCAGCTGGCTCGCGGGCTATCTGCGGCAGTACGCGCGCAGCTACGTGATCGTCACCCACGACCGCTGGTTCCTGGACGCGGTAACCGAACTGACCTGGGAACTGGCCGACGGCCAGGTGCACGTCTACGACGGCGGTTACTCCGCGTACGTGCTCGCCAAGGCAGAGCGGGCGAGGATCGCGGCCGCCGCCGATGAGCGCCGCCGCAACCTGATGCGCAAGGAACTCGCCTGGCTGCGCCGCGGCCCGCCGGCCCGAACGAGCAAGCCGAAGTTCCGCATCGAGGCTGCCAGTGCGCTGATCGCGGACGAGCCGCCGGCCAGGGACGGCGTGGAACTCGCCCGCCTCGCGGCCGCGCGGCTGAGCAAGACGGTACTCGAACTCGACGATGTCTGCGTGCGCGCGGGCGAGAAGTTGCTGCTGAGCCACGTCACCTGGCAGCTCGGCCCCGGTGACCGGGTGGGAATCGTCGGCGTGAACGGCACCGGCAAGACCACGCTGCTCAGGCTGCTGTCCGGCGACCTGCCGGCGGCGGAGACAGGCCCGGTCACGACCACCGGAGTAGTGGTCAGGGGGAGCACGGTGCGCCTCGGTTACCTGACCCAGCAGCCGCCCGCCGTCGAGGAGGACCTGCGGGTGCTGGAAGCCGCCGAGCGGGTACGCGGCTCGGCGGTCATCGGCAGGCGCGAGCTGTCGGCGAGCCAGCTGCTCGAGCGCCTCGGACTGCGCGGCGACCGGCAGTGGGCCAGAATCGGCGATTTGTCCGGCGGCGAGCGCCGTCGGCTCCAGTTGCTGCTGATCCTGCTCGCCGAGCCGAACGTGCTGCTGCTGGACGAGCCGACCAACGACCTGGACATCGAGACGCTGACCGAGCTGGAGGATCTGCTCGACGGCTGGCCTGGCTCGGTCGTGGTGGTCAGCCACGACCGGTATTTCCTCGAGCGCGTGACCGATCACGTGCTCGGGCTCGTGGACGAGCAGCTTGCGTTCCTGCCCGGCGGCATCGACGAGTACCTGACCATCCGGGAACGGGCCGTACGCGCCGGCGGCTTGCCCTCGGCCGGCGGCTTGCCCTCGGCCGGCGGCTTGCCGCGGGCCGGCGGGTCGCCGCGGGCCGGCGGATCGCGCCAGCCCTCGGCGGCGCAGCAGCCCGGCGGGTCGCGCCAGCCCTCGGCGGCGCAGCAGCGAGCCGGCCAGAAAGAGCTGACCAGGCTCGAACGGCAGATCGCCAGGCTGACCGACGACGAAGCTCGGCTGGCCGCGGACCTGGCTGGCCATGCTAGCGACTACGCAAGGCTGGTCGAGCTCGGCGAGCAGTTGCATGCTCTCCAGGCAGAGCGCAGTGCGCTGGAAGAGCGCTGGCTGACGGTGGCTGAGGAACTCGGCGGCTGACTCACGGGCCCGGCGACGGCTGCACCGCCAGTAATCCTGCGCGGTTCCGACTCCCTAGCCCATCGCTGGGTATATAAGGGACGAATCACCCGGCAAAGGCCAGGAAGCGGCTAGGGTGTGGGCATCAACCCGGCTCCCCCGCATCGAAGGGAGCCAGCAGGATCCGCAGCAGCCCGGCGAGCTGATCTTGGCGGTCGCCGTCGAGGACGGTCAGCAGCGCCTCCTCGCGCGCCAGCAGAGCCTCGAACGCGGCGTCAACCGCTCTGAGCCCGTCGCCGGTGAGTTGCACCAGCACGCCGCGCTTGTCGTGCGGGTCGCGTCGGCGGCTGACCAGTCCCGCCGACTCCAGGCGGTCGATCCGGTTGGTCATCGTGCCGGACGTCACAAGCGTCGCGCGGATCAGGGCGCCAGGGCTGAGCTGGTACGGCGGACCTTGCCGGCGGAGTGCGGAGAGCACATCGAACTCCCAGACCTCCAGGCCGTGCGTGGCGAATGCGGTCCGCCTCGCCCGGTCCAGGTGCCGGGCCAGCCGCGACACCCGGCTGAGCACCTGCAGCGGGCTTACGTCCAGGTCCGGCCGCTCGGCGTGCCAGCCAGCGACGATTCCGTCGACCTCATCGGTGGCCGGAAGGCGGTTGCTGACCTGGTCCTTGGCGGATGCCATGACTGGAGCATATCTCTTGACGTCGAGACTTCTAGTCCGGTAAGAAATACCGCGAAGTATCTCGATGTCAAGGGAATTGGATGAACCGCCATGTGGGATCCTGCGCAGTACCTGAACTTCGCCGGCGAGCGCTCGCGCCCGTTCTACGACCTGGTTGCCCGGATCGGCGCGACCGCGCCCGGCCATGTGCTCGATCTCGGCTGCGGCCCCGGCCAGCTGACCGCTTCGCTGGCCGCCAGGTGGCCGCGTGCGGAGGTGCTGGGCGTCGACTCGTCGGCGGAGATGATCGCCACCGCGCAGCAGGCGGACTACGGCGAGGCCGCCCGCAGTGGCCGGCTCAGCTTCGTCACGGGCGACGTCAACGACTGGCAGCCCGGCCGGCCGGCCGACGTGATCATCTCGAACGCGGTGCTGCAATGGGTACCGAACCATCGAGAGCTGCTCCCGCGCTGGGCAGCGTGGCTCGCCCCGGCCGGCTGGCTCGCATTCCAGCTACCGGGCAATTTTGACCAGCCAAGCCATGCCGTGTTGCGGGAGCTAGCGGGCTCAGACAGGTGGCGGGATCGGCTGGCAGGCATCCAGCTCAACCGCCAGGCCGGCGAACCTGCCGAGTATCTTGACCTGCTGGCCGGCCAGGGCCTGATCGTCGACGCGTGGGAGACCACCTACCTGCATGTGCTCCAGGGCAGCGACCCCGTGACGGAGTGGTACAAGGGCACCGGACTGCGCCCGGTTCTCGCTGTGCTCCGCGCCGCCGAAGCCCGCGAGTTCGTCGCCGCGTACTCGCTGGCGGTCCGGCAGTACTACCCGGCTGCCCAGTACGGCACCGTACTGCCGTTCCGGCGCGTCTTCGTGGTGGCGCAGCGACCCTGAGCACCCTGCCCTCGGTGGCCGCGCGCGGTCATGGTTGCGGGTTCTGGCTCAGCGCCGGGACCGTGCCCGCCTGATCACTCGCCCTGGCGTAGTAGCGTCATCGCCTCGGCCGACAGTTGCGGCTTGGGGTCAAGTTCCCGCATGCCGTTCCAGGCTAGATTGACCAGGTGCGCGGCCATTTCCTCAAGGTCGGGCTTGCGGGCGTCCAGCCACCACTGCCCTGCTGAGGCCACCATGCCGACGAGCATCTGTGCGTATACCGGCGCCAGCTTCGGGTCGTAGCCCCTGGATTCCAGCACATCGCCGAGTATGTACTCGACCTGACTGGCGATGTCGCTGATCAGGCTCGCGAAAGTGCCGGAGCCTGAGGTCGGGTTAGAGTCACGGACCAGGATCCGGAATCCGTCGGAGTTCTCCTGGATGTAGCGCAGCAGGTGGACAGCGGCGACCTCGAACTTGGCCATGGTGTCCTCGCCGTCAAGGAGCCTGGTGGCCATGGTCAGGAAGCGCTCGACTTCCCGGTCAACGACGACGGCGTATAGCCCTTCCTTGCCGCCGAAATGCTCGTAGACGACCGGCTTGGAAACGCCGGCCTGGGCGGCGATCTCCTCGATGGAAGTGCCGTCCAGGCCGCGCTCGGCGAACAGCCGCCGCCCGATGTCGAGGAGCTGTTCGCGCCGCTCCCTGCCTGTCATGCGCTTGCGGTTGCTCGAAGCGGTCTGATTTGTCACTACTCCATCATGGTGGGTCAGGGTGCGGGCCGGCCAATCGGTTCGGGCGCGGCCCGGCGTGTCATCGAGCCGAGCCGCCTGGTGCCAGTCCTCTTTCCGCTCAGCCTGGCTTCGTCGGGCCAGCGCACGTCGTACGCCCAGCCGAGCTTCTCGCAGAACCAGATCAGCCGCGCCGCGATATCGATCTGGCCGCGCAGGGCGCCATGCCGGGCGCAGGTGGGATCGGAGTGATGCAGGTTGTGCCAGGACTCGCCGAAGGACAGGATGGCCAGCCAGTTCACGTTCCGCGACTTATCCCTGACCTCGAACTCTTCCTTGCCGAAGGTGTGGCAGATCGAGTTGATGGACCAGGTCACGTGATGCAGGAAAGCCACCCGGACCAGCGTGGCCCAGAAGAACGCGGTGACGGCGCCCTGCCACGACCAGGCCCAGAGCCCGCCGATGAGCGCCGGAGCGAGCAGCGAGACCGCGGTCAGGACGGGGAACAAGCGCGAGATCCGCACGATGTTCTTGTCGGCGAGCAGGTCAGGGCAGAACTTCTCCTGCGAGGTGCGCTCGTCGTCGAACAGCCAGCCGACGTGCGCGTAGACGAGGCCCTTGGTGAGCGCTTTCCAGTCGTCGCCGAACCGCCACGGCGAATGCGGGTCGCCGTCCCGGTCACTGTACTTGTGGTGCCGCCGGTGGTCGGCCACCCACTCGAGTACCGACTTCTCGAGCGCGAGCGATCCGGCGATGGCGAGCGCGATCCGCAGGCCGGTGCTGGCCTTGAAGGAGGAATGCGTGAAGTAGCGGTGGAAGCCCATGGAGATGCCAAGGCCGGTGATGAGGTAGAAGGCCACCGCGAGGATCACGTCGTGCCAGCCAAGGCCCCAGCCCCAGGCCAGCGGGATCGCCGCGACCAGCGCCAGCATCGGGACGGCGACGAAGATCCCGACCAGCACCTTCTCGAAGGTGCCTCGCGGTTCATCTTGAAGATCACTCAGCGGCGCCTTGCGGCCGGCTGCTAGCGCCGCGGCTTTGCCCGTTCCGCTCGTGGGGTTAGCAGTGGTGTCGATAGCGGTGGCGGACGCCGCTACTGCCGTAGCGGCGTCCGCCGTGGTGGAGTCGATCGCAGTCATCTGGATCCTCGCCTGGCACTCAGCCGTCAGTTGCGGGATAACCGGTCTGCATCGCCATGGGCAGGGGCTCCTGCAGAATACGCTTACGTAACCGTAACCTACGTGACCGTAAGTTGCACTACGGCCAGCGAAAATTCTTCGGCATGGTCCTGGATAGGAGACGGTAAGAGGCACGTACCCGCAGCGGACCGCCGCATGCGTGGCCATCGCCCGAACTTAGTATCGAACTTAGGCGTCGGGAACTCCACGCTGAACCACGCGCTGCGCGGCGAGCCGGCACCGCTGTGGACGTTACGACCGAGGGCAAAAGACGAGCTGCGCTTGAAAGCGCGCGAGTTGCGCGCCAACGGCCGCACCTATGACGAGATAGCCGCCGAGCTGGGCGTCTCGAAGGGCTCGGTGTCGCTCTGGGTGCGCGACCTGCCGCGCCGCGGGCGGCTGAGCTACGAAGAGTTCCGCAAGCGCAACGCTGATGGTGTAGCCAAGTACTGGGCAGCCGAGCGGCCGATCCGCGAGGCGAGGCGGCAAGCGGTCAGCGACAGTGCCGGGGCTCAGATTGGCGAGCTGAGCGAGCGCGAGATCCTGATCGCAGGTGCCATCGCCTACTGGTGCGAGGGCAGCAAGAGCAAGCCGCATCGTCCCAGCGAGCAGCTCGGCTTCATCAATAGCGATCCGGGGCTGATCAGGCTCTTTCTGCGGTTCCTCACGGTTGCGGGCATCGCGCCGGAACGGCTTGTCTGCCGGGTGCACATCCACGAAAGCGCAGACGTAGACGCCGCTCAGCAGTTCTGGGTGGGCGTCACCGGGCTGCCCGAAGAGCAATTCAGGCGCCCGACCCTCAAGCGGCACAATCCGAAGACCATCCGAAAGAACACGGGTGAAAGCTACCGCGGTTGCTTGATCATCAAGGTGCGTCGCAGTGCCGAACTGTACCGGCAGGTCGAAGGCTGGGCATTCGCCGCGATGGCGCTGCCGGGGGAGGACACGAACAACACTCCCGGCTCATTGCTGCTCCCGGGCGAGGATTCGAACCTCGGTTAGGGACACCAAAAGACCCCGTCCTGCCGGCTAGACGACCCGGGAAGGTCAGATCCTGCCCCGAAAGCCTACTCGGACCAGGCTGAGCTCGGGCGATGATCAGCTCCCTGTCGGCGGCGTCGTGGCGAGATCGCACGGCGGCTTGTTGACAGAGTGGGTTTGTTGACAGAGTGGTTGTGGCGCACGATCGTGAGGAAGCGCCGCAACGGGTGCGATCAGGCACCCAGGCTGGCCGAAGGTAGGTAACAGGCCGGTATCCTGCACATGTCGGGAGGGTGGCAGCTTCATCGCCCGGCTGTCCCGGCCAGCGATACTGAGGGTACTGAGGGTGCCGGGGACAATCACAACAGCAAGAGGCCGGAGAGCGACAGTCCGACTGCTATCCGCGCGGGCCAGACGCGCCTTGATCCTGAGACGACCCGAAGGAGCCGAGCCGAGTGACAGCACACGGTCCGGCCGCCGTCATCGTGCTGGCGGCCGGCGAGGGCACCCGGATGCGCACAGCCACCCCGAAGATGCTCAACGAGGTCTGCGGCCGCCCGATGCTGGGTCACGTGCTGGCCGCCGCCAGTGATCTGCGGCCGCAGCGGCTGATCCTGGTGGTCAGCGACCTGCGCGGCCAGGTTGCCGGGTACGCGCGCGAGCACTGGCCGGAAGCCGACCTGGTCGTGCAGGAACGCCGCGGCTCCTGGGGTACCGGGCACGCCGTGCGTATGGTGGTCGAGTCCGTCGGCGTCATCCACGGCACCGTCATCGTGCTGTTCTCCGACACGCCGATGCTGCGCAGCACGACGCTGGCGCGCCTTGCCGCCGAGCATGAGGCCGCGGGCGCGGCGGTGACCGTGCTGACGTCGCAGGCGCCGGACCCGACAGGCTACGGCCGGATCATCCGGAACGAGGACGGCCAGGTCAGCGGCATTGTCGAGGAAGCCGACGCGACGGAAGAGCAGCGAGCGCTGGCCGAGATCAGCTCGGGCATGTTCGCGTTCGACGGTGAGTTGCTCGCCGACGCCGTCAAGCGGGTTCCGCCCGCCAGGGCGACGGGTGAGGAGTACCTGACCGAGGTGCCCGCCATCCTGCGCGCCGACGGCCACCTTGTCGGCAGCGCGTTCTGCCCGGACTTCGATGAGATCCAGGGCGTCAATGACCAGGCTCAGCTCGCCAGGGCACGGCGCGTGCTCAACGAGCGACTGCTGGCCTGCTGCATGGCGGCAGGCGTGACGATCGTGGACCCGGCGAGTACGTGGATTGGCGTCGACGTGCGGATCGAGCCGGGCGCGCGAATCTGCCCGGCCACCCAACTCGAGGGCCGAACCGTCATCGGCGCCGGCGCCACTGTCGGGCCCGGCTGCCTGCTGCGCGACACGACGGTCGGGGCTGGCGCGAGAGTGCTGCAGGCAGTGTGCGAGGAAGCCGTGATCGAAGCGGGCGCCATGGTCGGCCCGTTCGCTCACCTCCGGGCTGGCTGCCGGGCGCCGGGGTCCAGCAGCCAGCAGGGCAGTGAACGTGGCCCGTCGGCACATCCGCCGTCGGCAGCAAGCGCAAGCACGTGGCAACGCAAGGAGAGTTAACGCAAGTGACCGGCAGGACAGCCACGCCCGAGCGGAAGATGATGCTCTTCTCCGGTCGCGGCTACCCCGAACTCGGCCTGGAGATCGCCGGATGCCTCGGCATCGAACCAACCCCGACCACGGCATACGACTTCGCCAACGGCGAGATCTTCGTCCGCTTCCTTGAGTCGGTCCGTGGCAGCGACGCATTCGTGCTGCAGAGCCACACGGCGCCTATCAACCAGTGGATTATGGAGCATTTGATCATGGTGGACGCGCTCAAGCGCGCGTCAGCGAAGCGGATCACCGTGGTCGCCCCGTTCTTCGGCTACGCCCGCCAGGACAAGAAGAGCCGAGGCCGGGAGCCGATCTCGGCCCGGCTGATGGCCGACCTGTTCCAGGCTGCGGGCGCCGACCGGCTGATGGCCGTCGACCTGCATACCGCGCAGATCCAGGGCTTCTTCGACGGACCGGTCGACCACCTGTTCGCGCTGCCGATCCTGGCGTCCTACCTGGAGGACAAGCTGGACGTGTCGCAGGTGACGGTGGTCGCGCCGGACGCGGGCCGGGTCCGGGTGTGCGAGCGGTGGACCGACCGGCTCGGCTGCCCGCTGGCGATCATCCACAAGCGCCGCGACCCGGAGGTTGCCAACCAGGCCCGGGTGCTGGAAGTGGTCGGTCAGGTAGCCGGGCGGACCTGCATCGTGGTCGACGACATGATCGACACTGGCCACACGGTCGTGAAGGCCGCGGACACGCTGTTCGAGCAGGGCGCGACGCAGGTGATCGTGACCGCGACGCACGGCGTGCTTTCCGGCAACGCCGTCGACATGCTCAAGAACTCACGGGTCAGCGAGGTGATCGTGACGAACACGCTGCCGATCCTGAACGAGAAGCGATTCGACAAGCTCACTGTGCTGTCCATTGCCCCGCTGATCGCCAGGGCCATCAACGAGGTATTCAGCGACGGCTCGGTGACCAGCCTGTTCGACGGTCAGAGCTAGCCCGCCGCTGTCACGATCCGGGCGACTGACGCATAGCGCCGGCCGGATAACTCGCCCGGATCATGGGACGGCCCTTGCAGGCGGTAGACTGCCGGGGAATTTCCTGTCATCACGAGGAGTGGCACCGTGCCCGAGGTACGTATCGACGCGAAGCCGCGGACGGAGTTCGGCAAGGGGCCAGCCCGCCGGGCCAGGGCCGCCGGCCGGGTACCCGCCGTGCTCTACGGGCACAGCCTGGAGCCGCAGCACCTGACCCTGCCTGGTCACGAGGTGCTGCTCGCGCTGCGCACCCCCAACGTCCTGATCAGGCTCGAGGGACTGCCGGGCGGAATTCAGCTGGCATTGCCCAAGGCCGTGCAGCGGGATCCGATCCAGGGTTACGTCGAGCACGTCGACTTGCTCGTGGTCCGCCGCGGCGAGAAGGTCACAGTCGACATTCCGGTAACGCTGATTGGCGACATCGCGCCGGACGGCCTGCTCGACCAGCAGCTGGTGCAGATCTCAGTCGAGGCCGAGGCTACTAACATCCCGCGCGGCATCGAGGTCAATGTCGAGGGCATGGCCGTTGGCGCCGCCGTGCATGCCGGTGACCTGAAGCTGCCGGCCGGCGTGACGCTGGCTGTCGAGCCTGACATCTTGGTGCTGCACGTCCTCGCGTCCCCGACGGCCGCGCAGATCGAGGCCGAGATTGGCGAAGGCGAGGCGCCTGCCGCCGCGCCGGCTGCGGTGCCGGCTGCGGTGCCTGCCGCCGAGCGTGGCGCGGAGTCCCGTACGGAGGACTCTGGCTGACTTGCCGGCGCCGCAGCGCCTGCTGGCACTGGGCACCGCTGGCACCGGGCACTGTGAGCGCTGGGCCTGCCGGCGCACCACGACCGGCAGCAGGGACGACGACGATGGCTGATGACCGCTGGCTGATTGCCGGATTGGGTAACCCTGGCCCCGGCTATGCCGGTAACCGGCACAATGTCGGCTTCATGTGCGCGGATGAGATCGCCGCCCGGATCGGATCCGCCTTCCGGCGGGACTCCTCGCGAGCGCAGACGGCGACCGGTCGGCTCGCCGGCGTCCCGGTGGTCCTAGCCAAGCCGCAGCGCTTCATGAACGCATCCGGCGGCCCGGTGGCGGCACTGCGGGCCTTCTTCAAGCTGCCGACCGAGCGAGTGCTGGTCCTGCACGACGAACTCGACCTGCCGTACGGATCTATCCGGTTGAAGCTCGGCGGCGGCGACAACGGGCATAACGGGCTGCGGTCAGTGACCGCCGCGCTCGGCAGCCCGGACTATCACCGGCTCCGGATCGGCATCGGCAGGCCGCCTGGCCGGATGGATCCTGCCGACTTCGTGCTGGGGAACTTCTCGCCGGCCGAGCGCGAGGACCTGCCGGAGATCATCGGCCGGTCGGCCGACGCCGCCGAGGTCCTGCTCACCGAGGGACTTGCGGCGGCGCAGAACAAGTTCCACTAGCGGGGCCCGAGAGGTTGCGATCCGGCCCAGCACGGGGCTGGCTCGGCTGTCCCTGACGATGCCGCCGGGCTCGAAAACCGTAAGCCGGCCGCCAGGGGATCTCGATAGGCTGGCCGCCGGGCGCGAAAGCCGTAGGCTGGCCCCGGGCCGGTGGGCCTGCTTGCTGACCCTGTGGAGCATCCTTGACGATTCCTGACGACCAGCTAGCCGCCTCTGACGACCAGCTAGCCGCCGTGCTGGCGCAAGAGGCGGGCCGTCGGCTCCTGGCGCTGCGCGCCGTGGGTGGCGATGCCCAGTCGCTCCGCGACGCCGGTGACCGGTCGTCGCACGAGTTCCTGACCGGCGAGCTAGCGAGGCTCAGGCCCGGCGACGCGGTGCTGTCCGAAGAGGGCGCTGACGATCTGGCCCGGCTGTCGGCCAGCCGGGTATGGATCATCGATCCGCTCGACGGCACCAGGGAATACGGCGAGCCGGGACGCACCGACTGGGCAGTGCATGTCGCGCTCTGGGCGGATGGGGATCTCGCCGCCGGCGCCGTCGCCCTGCCCGCGCAGGGCACCGTGCTGAGTACCGCGAACCCGCCGGTCCGGCCGCCGACTGGCCCGGCAGCAGGTGCCTTTGACCCGGCCAGCGGCGGGACCGGGACGCCGCTGCGATTGCTGGTCAGCCGGTCGCGTCCGCCGGAGTTCGTCACCGACCTGGCTAAGAGTCTGGACGCGATGCTGGTACCGATGGGATCGGCTGGGGCGAAAGCGGCCGCGGTGATCGACGGCGAGGCCGACGCTTACCTGCACAGCGGCGGCCAGTACGAGTGGGACTCAGCGGCGCCCGTCGCCGTAGCCAGGGCAGCCGGCCTGCACGCGTCCCGCATCGACGGTTCGGATCTTCGGTATAACCAGGCAAATCCGTCCGTGCCTGATATTCTGATTTGTCCGATCGGACTTGCGGCAAGGCTGCTGCAGGCGATCAGCCGCTCGCTGCCCGCCTCGGCAGCCGGCCTGCCCGAGCCCGGCGGAACCATCGCCCAGTGACCCGGAGTCGTCCTTATGCCGCCACCTCGCACTGACTACTTGCTGTCTCAACTCGACGTGCTCGAAGCTGAGTCGATTCACGTGATGCGCGAGGTGGCTGCCGAGTTCGAGCGGCCGGTGCTGCTCTTCTCTGGCGGCAAGGACTCCATCGTGATGCTCGCGCTGGCCGAACGCGCGTTCTGGCCCGCCCGGATCCCGTTCCCGGTGATGCACGTGGACACCGGTCACAACTTCGCCGAGGTGCTCAGCTACCGGGATCGCAGGGTCGCCGAGGCAGGTGCCCGCCTCATCGTCGCGTCGGTGCAGGAATCCATCGACGCAGGCAAGGTGGCGGAGGAAACCGGCAGGTGGGCGAGCCGGAACCGGTTGCAGACCACGACTTTGCTGGACGCCATTGCGGATAACAGGTTCGACGCAGTCTTCGGCGGTGCCCGCCGGGACGAGGAAAAGGCACGCGCAAAGGAACGGGTCTTTTCCTTCCGCGACGAATTCGGCCAATGGGATCCGAAGAATCAGCGGCCAGAGCTCTGGAACGTCTACAACACCCGGATCCGGCGCGGCGAGCACATCCGGGTTTTCCCGCTGTCGAACTGGACAGAGCTCGACATCTGGCACTACATCGCCAGAGAGCAGCTGGAGATCCCGTCCATCTACTTCGCGCACACCAGGAAAGTCTTCGAGCGCGACGGCATCCTGCTCGCCGACTGCGAATTCGTCACCAGGTCCGACGACGAGCTGCTCTTCGACGCGCGCGTCAGGTACCGGACAGTCGGCGACATGACATGTACGGGCGCCGTCGAGTCAGCGGCATCGACCATTGCCGAGGTGATCGCCGAGATCGCCGCCACCCGGATCACCGAGCGGGGCCAGACGCGGGCCGACGACCGGGCCAGCGAGGCCGCGATGGAGGACCGCAAGCGGGAGGGTTACTTCTGATGACGATGCTGCAGACTCCGTTCGGCCAGCCGGCTGAGGAGCCCCGGCACATGGATATCTTGCGGCTTGCCACGGCCGGCTCGGTCGACGACGGCAAGAGCACCCTGATCGGGCGGCTGCTCTTCGACTCGAAGGCCATCTTCGAAGACCAGCTAGCCGCCGTGGAGCGCACCAGCAGGGAGCGCGGCGAGGACTATACCAACCTCGCGCTGCTGACCGACGGGCTGCGGGCCGAACGCGAGCAGGGCATCACGATCGACGTCGCCTACCGCTACTTCGCGACCCCGCGACGGAAGTTCATCATCGCCGACACCCCCGGCCATATCCAGTACACCCGGAATATGGTGACTGGCGCATCCACCGCGGATCTGGCGATCGTCCTGGTCGATGCGCGCAACGGGCTCACCGAGCAGAGTCGCAGGCATGCGTTCCTGGCCACCTTGCTGCGGGTACCGCACCTGGTGCTGGCGGTTAACAAGATGGACCTGGTCGATTACGGCGCCGAGGTTTTCGAGCAGATAGTCGAGGAATTCACCGCGTTCGCCGCCAAGCTGGATATCGGCGACCTGACCTTCATCCCGATCTCGGCCCTGCACGGGGACAACGTCGTCCAGCGGTCGGGCAACATGCCGTGGTACGACGGCCCGTCGCTGCTGCACCACCTGGAACACCTGCACATCGCCTCCGACCGCAACCTCATCGACGTCAGGTTCCCGGTGCAGTACGTCATCAGGCCGCACCAGGCCACCGACCCGCAGTTGCACGACTACCGCGGCTACGCGGGCCAGGTAGCGGGCGGAGTGCTCAAGCCAGGAGACGAGGTGCTGCACTTGCCGTCCGGGCTCACCACCACGATCAGCCAGATTGACACCGCGAACGGCCCGGTACCGGAGGCATTCGCGCCGATGTCGGTGACGTTGCTGCTCGCCGATGACCTCGACGTATCCCGCGGTGACATGTTCTGCAGGCCGCACAACCGCCCGGACTCGACGCAGGACATCGAGGCGATGGTCTGCTGGATGAGCGACGCCAGGGTGCTCGCCACCGGCAACCGCCTGCTGGTCAAGCACACCACCCGCACCGTCAAGGGGATCGTGCGAGACCTGCAGTACCGCCTGGATGTCAACACCTTGCACCGGGACGAGTCGGCATCGCAGCTTGCCCTGAACGAGATCGGCCGGGTCACGCTGCGCGTGACGCAGCCGTTGTTCTGCGATCCGTACTCGCGGAACCGGCTGACTGGCGGTCTGATCCTGATCGATGAGGCGACCGGCGCGACCGTCGGCGCTGCGATGGTCACCGATAATTAGCTGGCGGCGGTGTATGCCAGGCTTGAGACATGACCCGCGCTCAGCTCGACAAGAGGCCCGCCGACGTCTCGGTGATGTTCGACAACGTCGCCGACCGCTACGACCTGCTCAATGATGCCCTGTCGCTGGGCATGGACCGCCGCTGGCGGCGGGTGGTGGCGCGAGCTGTCGGAGCCCGCTCCGGCCAGCTCGTGCTGGATCTGGCAGCGGGCACGGGGACCTCGGCTCGCGCGTTTACCGCCGCTGGCGCACGGTGCGTTGCCTGTGACTTCTCCCTGGGGATGCTCGCGGTGGGCGCGCGTAAGCCCGCCACCGGGCTTCGCTTCGTAGCGGGCGACGCACTAGCCCTGCCATTCGGCGACGAGATCTTCGACGTGGTCACGATCTCCTTCGGGCTGCGTAACGTGGCCGACACGGGCCAGGCGCTGGCAGAGCTGCTGCGGGTGACCAGGCGCGGCGGGCGGCTGGTGGTCTGTGAGTTCAGTCACCTGCCCGTGCGCAAGCTCAACGCGCTGTACGAGCGGTACCTGAGCACGGCGCTGCCTGCCGTCGCCAGGCGGCTGTCCGGCAACGCGGCGGCCTACGACTACCTGGCCGAGTCGATCAAGGCCTGGCCAGCGCAACACGAACTCGCTGGCAAGATCGCCGGGGCCGGCTGGTCCGGCGTGAGCTGGCGAAACCTTACGCTCGGAGTGGTTGCGCTGCACGAGGCGCGGCGCCCCAGGTAGTCAGCGGCCCGCCCGCCGGAGGGGGCTGGGGTGATGGGTGGGGCGGGCGGACTGGCCGCATCGCGCCGGGACTAGACTGCGAGGCGGAAAGCTCTTGTGAAGAGGTTCACAAGACAGATCAG
>JAJYUU010000020.1 GCA_021792405.1 Actinomycetes bacterium | reverse complement strand
CGGCTGTACTGGCGCAGCCTGCGGGTCAGGGACCGCCGTGACATCTTCTCGGCTGACGAGGTCGCGGCCGAGTCATTCGCGCATCTGCGCGCGGCAACCAACGGCGGGCGGGTCCGGCCGCTGATCACCGTCTTCGCTCCCGACTCGCCTGGCAGGCCCGGCCCGCGGATTCTCAACTCTCAGCTCGTCCGGTACGCCGGCTACTGCGATGACGGATCGAAGATCGTCGGTGACCCGGCCAGCCTCAAGATCACCCGGCTGGCAGCCGACCTTGGCTGGCGGACGGCAGGACCGCGGGGGCGATTCGATGTGCTGCCCCTGATCGTCAAGACATCCGATGCCGAGCCGAGCTGGTATGAGGTGCCGGCCGACGCGGTGCTCGAGGTGCCGCTACGCCATCCGGACTACGCCTGGTTCAGCGAACTCGGGCTGCGCTGGTACGCGGTCCCGGTGATCAGCGACATGCAGCTCGAGGCAGGCGGCATTTGCTATCCGGCCGCGCCCTTCAACGGCTGGTACATGTGCACCGAGATCGGATCCCGCGACCTGGGCGATGCGGGGCGCTATGACCAGCTGCGGGCGGTCGCGCAACGGATGGGCCTGAATATCGGCGACGATCGCACACTGTGGAAGGACCGCGCGGTCACCGAACTGAACCTCGCCGTCTTGCACTCCTTCAGCACCGCTGGAGTGACGATCACCGACCATCACACCGAGTCGGTCCGGTTCCTGAAGCACCTTGAAATGGAGGAGCGCAGCGGCCGGGAGTGCCCAGCGGACTGGACCTGGATCGTGCCGCCGGCTGCCGGGTCCACCACGCCGGTATTCCACCGTTATTACGCGAACTTCGATACCTCGCCGAACTTCTACCGGCATGCGGACGATACCGGCTGCCCGGTCGCGGCGGACGCACACGCCGGACTATCCGATCAGGTGCCGCTGCCGCGCCGGGACCGGGATGCGAGCAACGCGTCGTCGTAGTGGATGCGCTCGCGCGGCATCCCTGCCTTGGTCAGCACCCGGATCGCCTCCCGGACCATGGCCGCGGGCCCGGCCACGTAAGCTTCGCAGTCCGGATGCGGCAGGTAACGGGCCGCAACCCGGCTGACGTTTCCCTGCATGCCGCTGAAGGCCGGGTCTTCGGAGGTGACCGGGGTGAGCTGGAGCCCGTGGTAGGCATCGGACAGCCGCCACAGATCCCTGATGTCGTACAGTTCGTCCCGCTTCCGGGCGCCGTAAAACAAGAAGGTCTGCCGCGGCCGCGCGGACGAGTCCCGGACGACTTGCTCGACGATGGCCTTGATGGGGGCGAGGCCGGTTCCCCCGGCGATGCACAGCAAGTCCCTGCCCTGCGCGTGCGCCAGCGTCATGGTGCCGAGGGCCGGCCCCAGAATCACCTCGTCGCCGGGCTCGGTGTAGTGCACCAGCGCGTTGCTGACCCAGCCGCCCGGCACCGCCTTCACGTGCAGGGTGATCAGCCCGTCGTCGCGTGGATGGCAGGCGATGGAATACGGCCGCCACACGTGCGGCCACCTCGGAGTCTGCAGGGTCAGGTGCTGCCCTGGCTGGTAAGGCAGCACCCGGTCGGGCGCCAGCGTCACCATCGCGATGTCCCGCCCGCGGTTGTCCACCTGCACGACCTCAGCGGTCCAGGACGGCGGGGCGATGGCTGCGTCATCCTCGGCGGCGCGGATCATCAGGGCAGCCGCCGCGGCGTAGGTCTGCGTCCAGGCTTCCTCCGCTGCGGGCGTGAAGGCTGACTCAGCGAATGCACGGAGCGTTGCGATGAGCGCCTCCCCGACCGCTTCGTACATGCCCGGGTCCACCCCGTACTTACGGTGATCACGGCCTAGCTGGGACAGGTAGCTGGCCATCTCGTCCGGCGTACTGAGGCTCTCCACGATGCGGCTGAGCGCGGCGAACAGGCGGTCGCGCTGCTCGTTCATGGCCGGCGGGAACAGCTCGCGCAATTCGGGCCGGCGCAGGAAGAGCCAGGCGTAGAAATAACCGACTGCCTCGTCACCAGCGTTCGCGACGTGGGCGAAGGTGTCGCGGACGGCCGCGATCGCCGGATCGGGATGCAGCCCGGCCGCGGCCACCGCGCGGCGCGCGGCGGCCGCTTCGCCCGGCTCGGGTGCCTGGCCGTGCTCGGCCGGTTCCGGCGGCCCGGGCAAGTGCGACAGCCCGCCGGATGGCACAGCAGATGCCAGGGCCGGAGACATCGGGACTGAGCCCGGTGACGCCGAGGCATCAGGCGCGGTGGTCACCGCGGACCCGGTGGTCACCGCGGACCCGGTGGCCGTCGGCGACTCCAGGTCCAAGTCCCGCAGGCCGTCGCGGAGCCGGGTGAGCGCGTCCAGGTCTTTCCGCCAGGTCCGCAGCCGCCACCATGGTAATGCGCGTCGCTCGCCAGCCTGCTCTAGCGCGCTAGCGGCTACGGTGCCGCTAGGAGGAACGTCTGATGTTCCTGCGGACGGGATCTCCGGGCGGCGCGTCACTGGAGTCATCGGCTAACCACACCGCCAGGCACTCGCACCATGCAGAACTCCGATTTCGCTGGCCGGGCCTAGGTCACCCGGATCAACCCGGTCAATCACATCCGCAGCAGTCGTCCCGCCTCGCCCGTGCAATTGCACGGAACCGGACTCTGCGCCGGTAACGCCACAGTAACTATCAAACCTAATGGTTCCGTGTGTACCTTGTCCCGCCGCGTCTAAGACTCGGCCGTTATTAACGCCAGAACCGGGACGGGCCCGCGCCTGCAGACCAGGGCACACCGCTTCGGCGGCTATTCGCCCAAGATCGCGTCAACGAACACCTCGGGATCGAAGAATGCCAGGTCATCGGAACCTTCGCCGAGACCGACCAGCTTGACCGGAACGCCGAGCTCGCGCTGTACCTGGATGATGATCCCGCCGCGAGCTGTCCCGTCGAGCTTGGTGAGAATGATCCCGGTGACATCGACGACCTCGGCGAAGACCCGGGCCTGGCGCAGGCCGTTCTGGCCCGTGGTCGCATCCAGGACCAGCAGCACCTCGTCCACCGAGCCGTGCTTCTCGATCACCCGCTTGATCTTGCCCAGCTCGTCCATGAGCCCGGTCTTCGTGTGCAGGCGGCCGGCCGTGTCCACGATGACGCTATCCACGCCTTGCTGAATGCCGACGTTCACGGCCTCGAACGCGACGCTAGCCGGGTCAGCACCCTCCCGGTCCGACCGCACAACCTTGGCGCCCACCCGGTCGCCCCAGGTCTGCAACTGGTCGGCTGCTGCGGCGCGGAAGGTATCCGCCGCGCCGAACACCACCGTCTTGCCGTCGCCGACCAGCAGCCTGCCGAGCTTGCCGCAGGTCGTGGTCTTGCCAGTACCGTTCACTCCGACCATGAGCACCACCGACGGGCGGTCGCCGTGCCTGGCCAGGTGCAGCGTCCGGTCGAGGGCGGGGTTGATCATGGCAATCAGGTCAGTCCGCAGCATCTGCCGTACGGCAGCGGGGTCAGCAGTGCCTGCGACCTTGACCTCGGTCTTGAGCTCCTCGACCAGTTCCCTGGCCGGTCCGACGCCCATGTCCGCCGTGATCAGAGTGTCCTCGATCTCCTCCCAGGCCTGCTCATCGAGCTTGCCGGAGGAGATCAGGTTGAGCAGTACTGAGCCGATTGCCGAATGCGACCGAGCGAGCCTGCCGCGTAGCCGGGTGAGCCGGCCGGCCGAGGGCGGCGGTTTCTCGACGACGCGGGCCGGAACCTCAGGCGGTGCGGTGAGATCGGGCGGCACGGTCAGATCGGGCGGCACGGCGGCGCCTGGCTCGGGCGGCGCCAGTGTCGCGGTCGCGGTCGCGCCGGGCAGCGTCCCGCCACGACCGGGCTGGCCGTCGCCGTCGGCCGGGGCCTGACCGCCGGGCGGCAGCGACCGCCGCCGGGACCGGATGTACGGAACGAGTCCTGCGGCGCCGCCGCCCGCGACGACGACCACGATGGCAGCAATGATGATGTCGTGAACCATGGCGCAACCAGTCTGACAGACCACGGCCGGTAACCAGGCACGCTGGCCGGCCACCCGGAGAGCCAGCGGCGGCTGACCCTCGGCGCGCTGTCCGAGGGCCAGCCGGCGTCCGGTCGCCTGGAACCTCCGCTAGGCAGCCGCTAGGCGGATTCCCGCTCGCGTAGCCGCTGGCTGATGACCGTGGACACGCCGTCGCCGCGCATGGAGATCCCGTAAAGGGTGTCGGCGACCTCCATGGTCCGCTTCTGATGAGTCACGATGATCAGCTGGGACACGTCCCGAAGCTCTGCCAGGATCTCCAATAGCCGCTGCAGGTTGGTGTCATCGAGCGCCGCCTCGACCTCGTCAAGTACGTAGAACGGCGACGGCCTGGCCTTGAAGATCGCCACCAGGAACGCGATCGCCGTGAGCGCCCGCTCGCCACCGGACAGGAGCGAGAGCCGCTTCACCTTCTTGCCAGGCGGCCGCACTTCAACGTCGATCCCGGTCGCCAGCATGTCGTCGGGGTCGGTCAGCAGCAGCCTGCCGTCACCACCGGGGAACAATCGCGCGATGATCGACTCGAACTCTTGCGCGACGTCGGCGTAGGCGGAACTGAACACTTGCTGCACCCGCTCGTCGACCTCCCTGATCACCGTCAGCAGATCCCGGCGGGTCTTCTTCAGGTCCTCCAGCTGCGCCACCAGGAATGCATGGCGTTCTTCCAGCGCCGCGAATTCCTCCAGTGCCAGCGGGTTCACCTTGCCGAGCTGATCGAGCTGGCGCTGCGCCTGCTGAGCCCGCCGCTCCTGAGCCTCGCGGTCGTAGGCCGTGGCAAGCTTCCCCTCCTCCGCGCCAGGCACCATGACCTGCGGTCCATACTCGGCAACCAGCACCTCAGCGTCGATGGCGAACTCCTCGAGAGCCCGCGCCGCGATCTGGTCAAGCTGCAGCTGCTTGGTAGTGCGGGCGATCTGCGTGCCGTGCGCGCTGTTAACGACCTTCTCTAGCTCCTCGGATGCGTTCCTGATCCGCGCCCGGACGGCCTTGAGCTCGACGTCCCGGCCCTTGTGCGCCTCCTCGGCCTGCTGGCGGTCGGCGTCGGCCGCCGCGCTTGACTGCTGGATGCCGGCCAGGGTGATCCTGGCACCATCGGCCACGGCGCTGGCAACCAGCGCCCCCGCCGCCCGCCGCTCTGCCCGGGCCAGCGCACGGGCGACAGCCTGACGCTCGGCCACCGCGGCCGCCGCGAGCGACTCAGCGCGGCCAGAGATCGCTCGCTGCCGTTCCTCGACAGTACGGACCTCGAGCCTGGCTTCCATCTCCGCGGCACGCGCGGCGACCGCGGCATCAGCGAGCTCCTGGCGGCTGGCGGGCCGGGCGCCCGCGTCACCCGATGCGGCCCCGGCCGCACCGGCCCTGTCCGCCTCGCCAGCCCCGTGCGCCTCGCCAGCCTTGTCCCGGCGATTCTCGGGCTGCCGCTCTTCCTGCTCGGCCAGCCGGGCCTGCGCCTCGGCTTCCTGCGCAAGGCTCTGCTGGCGTGACTTCTCCGCCTGCGCGATGGCCGCGGTCAGGCGGCCTACCTCGTCTCGGGCCGCTCTGGCCCGTCCTGCCAGCGAACCCAGCTTGCCTGAGGTCTCTGCTGCGGCGGCATCTGCCTGCTGCAGCCTCGCGCTTGCCTCGGCTAGCGCCTGCCGGGCCTGCTCCTCCTCCTCTAGCCCGGCCTCGAGCTGCCGCTCGGCCCGCTGGCAACTGGCCTCGGCCTCGCGCAGCAGCGAGCCAGCCTCTCCGGCGGCGACTTTTAGGCTGAGCAGGCTCCGCTCGCCTGCGGACCCGCCACGCGCCCAGTGCGCGCCCAGCAGATCGCCATCGCTGGTGACCACCCGCAGGCGCGGGTTGGCCCGCAGCACCTGCACACCGTCGGCCAGGCTGGACACGACCAGCACATCGCCGAGCATCTCGGCGATCGCGGCGGAGAGCTCGGCCGGCGCGCTGACTAGATCGACGGCAGCAAAGACGCTGCCGACGCCGCTCTGCGACGCCGCGGTGCCGGCATCTGCCCGCTGCGTCGGCCGATGCTGTTCCTGCCCGTCCCCGGAAGCGATCACCAGCCCGGCACGCCCGGCGTCCTGGCTGCGCAACGCGGTCATGATGGCCACCGCGGCGTCCAGGCCAGCCACGACCACCGAGCCCGCCGCGGCCCCGAGGGCGGCGGCAATGGCTTCCTGTGCGCCGTCAGCGACAGTCAGCAGCTGAGCAAGCGGCCCCAGCACCCCGCTGAACCCGCCCGGCTTGGCAAGCAGCACGCTGGACGCATCAGCACCGGTGATGACCGCCTCGGTCAGCGCCTCTGCCCTGGCACGCAGCGCCGCACGCTGGTCGCTCGCGGCATGCTCGGCCGCGCGCAACTGGCTCACCGTGGCGGCCGCGGCCTGCACTGCCGCGGCTGCGCGCTCGTGCCCGGCCATCAGGTCGGCGCGACCCTCCTCCCGGCCAGCCACCAGGTCTTGCAGCGCGGCGTACTCGACCTGCGCCTGCTCAGCCCTTGCTGTCGCCTGGCCCAGGGCCTCGGCAAGCCGCCCGGCTTCGTCCTGTGCCGCTGCGGCCCGGCTAGCAGCGGCTTCAGCCTGGCTACGCAGCCGGGCCAGCAGGTCGGCCCTGACAGCGGCGGCCTTGGCGTCTGCCGCCAGCCGACGCTCGTTCTCAGCGAGCGCATTCTCGGCCTTCGTCCGGTCCGCTACCGTCCTGGCTAGCTGCTCACGCGCAGCGGACAATCGCGCTGCCAGTTCCCGCTCCTGCGCGCGCAGCTCCGCGGCTTCAGACTCGAGCTCATCCGGGTCGCGCCCGGCTCGCTGCGGTTCGGGCGCGGACAGATTCCGGTGCCGTTCCGAGGCAAGGTTCACTACGCCGCGCATCCGCTCGGCAAGGCCGGAGAGCGCGAAGAACGCCTCCTGCGCCGCGGCTAGCCGTGGCGCGTGCTGCTGCGCAGCCAACTCCAGCGCGGCTTCGGCCTCCCTTGCGCCGGCGAGTGCAGTCTCCAGGGTGACCCGCAGCTGACTGGCTGCCGCCTCGTCGTTCTGATCCTGCACCAGCTCAGCGGCCAGCGTGGTGTAGTCATCGGCAAGCAACCGGAGCCTTGCGTCGCGCAGGTCAGCCTGGATCACGGCTGCCTTGCGAGCTATCTCGGCCTGCCGGCCAAGCGGCTTAAGCCGACGGCCAAGCTCGCCGGTCAGGTCCACGAGCCGGGTCAGGTTCGCCTGCATCGCGTCGAGCTTGCGGACCGCCTTCTCCTTGCGGCGCCGGTGCTTCAGCACACCGGCCGCTTCCTCGATCAGCGCCCGGCGCGCGTCGGCGCCAGCGTTCAGCACCTCGTCGAGCTGCCCCTGGCCGACGATGACGTGCATCTCGCGGCCGAGACCGGTATCAGACAGCAACTCGGCGATATCCAGCAGGCGGCACTGATCACCATTGATCGCATACTCGCTCTGGCCCGACCTGAAGAGCAGCCGGCTGATCGTCACTTCCGAGTACTCGATCGGCAGGAGGCCGTCGCTGTTGTCGATCGTCAGCGCCACCTCAGCACGGCCGAGCGCCGGGCGGCCCGCGGTGCCCGCGAAGACAACGTCCTCCATCTTGCCGCCGCGCAACGGCTTGACGCCCTGCTCGCCCATGACCCAGGAGAACGCGTCGACCACGTTTGACTTGCCCGAGCCGTTCGGCCCGACGATGCAGGTAATGCCGGGCTCAAACCGCATCGAGGTAGCGGACGCAAACGACTTGAATCCGCGCAGGGTCAGGGTCTTCAGGTACACCTGCCGACTCCTCCCCAGCCGCTAGCCGCCCCGACCTGAACCGATGCGCCGGGCGGCCACCATCGTTGGCACACTACCCCGAGGCAGCCGCGGACCTTGCGCATTCAGCCGCCCGACAGATTCAGTCTGCGCCGGATCGGCGGGTAGACGAGCCGCCTCTTCGGCGGCTCCCGTACTGCCGCCGCGGTTAAAGCCGTCCGGACAGCCGAAGAGGGACGCTTGTACAAGCGTCCCTCACCGTCGGTTTTGGCCCCTTGCGCTCCGTCAGGTGAGCGCAGGCTCGCGAACCGGGATCAGCAGGTCGTGGCCGACAGAAGCAACTAGCACATCGTTCTCGTCCTGAAGCCGAGCAAGCTCAGCTTCCAGGTCACGTACTCGTTGCTGCAGCCGGCGCATCTCTGAGACCATGCGCGGATCCGGACCGCCGACGTGGCCGAGTAGAGCCTTTGCCATTGTGTAAGGTCCTCCACACTGAGTGACCAGAGTGGGCACACACGCAGACGCCGGACAGCAGGCATCGGGCATAACTGCGCGCTGGTTAACACTGCAATGGTCCCACCGTCAAGTGCGATCGGTCAAGTTTGGCGCTACCGCAGGTCACAGGGCTAATGCTGCGATCACGCGGTCAGCTGGCGCCATGATCATATCTCCGCGAAACCCGACATGTTCCCCACCGCGTCGGCCCACCGGTGAGCTACCCGAGTCACACGGCCAGGCCGCCGGGATAGGCCCGGCCACGGAGGGCCGCCGTCCGCACCGTCGCGACCGCCGCTGCCGTCGCCCCCGCCGCTGCCGTCGCCCCCGCTGCTGCCTTCGGTCAGCAGGGCAAGCAGCTCCCGGCACCGGCCGCTGGCGCCCTCGGCGACTACCTTCACCCTGCCGTCCGCCAGGTTCTCGGCAAAGCCAGCTAGTCCGAGTTCCAGCGCTTGCGAGCGCACCCACCAGCGGAAGCCGACGCCCTGTACCCTGCCCTCGACCCAGGCGGTAAGGCGCACGTCGGCCCCTTCGGTCACCACTGGCCCGGTCACCACCGGCCGTTCCGCGACCGGCGCTGGCAGACCGGGCAACTGTACGAGGAGCGATTCATGAACGGGTCGCGCCGGATCAGCGCGCCGCAGCGCAGGCATGGTTCCCCGGCCCGGCCGTAGACGTTCAGCGACCGGCCGAAGTACCCGCTTTCCCCGTTCACGTCCACGTACAGGCTGTCGAAGCTGGTGCCGCCGTCTTTCAGCGCCTCGGTAAAGACGTCGGTGACGGCCGTCATCAGGTCAGCGATCGTGCCAGGGCGCAGCCGATCGGTTGCGCGCGCCCAGTGCAGCTTGACCCGCCACAGCGCCTCGTCGGCGTAGATGTTGCCGATACCGCTCACCAGCGACTGGTCGAGCAGGGCGCGCTTGACGCCGGTCTGCCTGGCGCGCATCCGAGCCGTCAGCCGCTTCAGGTCGAAGGCATCTTCCAGCGGGTCGGGTGCGATATGCGCGATAACCGACGGCAACTGCGCGCCGTCCGCCGACACCAGCAGGTGCCCGAACGTGCGCTGATCGGTGAAGCGAAGGTCAGGGCCGCCATCATCGAACTCGAACCGGATCCGGACGTGCGGCGACAACTCTGCGTCCGGCGGCCCCACCAGGAGTTGGCCGCTCATTCCAAGATGGGCGACCAGTGCGTCGTCACCGACCGGCAGCCACAGGTACTTGCCTCGCCGGCGGGCGCCGTCGATAGTCCGGCCGGACAGTCGCGCCGCGAAATCCGCTGCGCCACCCTCGTGCCGCCGGACCGCCCGCGGATGCAGGACCTGCACGGACTTGATCCGCCGGCCGACCACGAACTGCTCGAGCCCGCGCCTGACGACCTCGACCTCGGGCAGTTCTGGCACTCACTGGCTCCGCTGCGACTGGCCCGGCTTACTAGCCTGGCCGGCTGATTCCGCGTTCCCGCCGTGATTGCCCGTGGCAGCGCGGCCGTCTCCGGACGAAGCCGCCGAACCTTCGCTGATGGCGTTCCAGGCTGCCTCGGCCGCTTGCTGCTCGGCTTCTTTCTTCGACCGGCCCTCGCCCTCGCCGTACGTTTTCGCACCGATACGGACAAATGCCCGGAAAGACTTCTGGTGATCGGGCCCGCTTTCCTCGACGTGGTACTCGGGAACCCCGAGGATCTCGGCCGCCGTCAGCTCCTGCAGCGAGGTCTTCCAGTCCAGCCCCGCCCCGAGGCGTGCTGACCGCGCGATCACCGGGTCAAACAAGCGGTGCACTAGCTGATCCGCGCCGGCCAGGCCACTGTCGAGGTACACGGCGCCGATCACGGCCTCGAGGGTGTCGGCCAGGATCGAGGACTTGTCCCGGCCTCCCGTGCCCTCCTCCCCCTTGCCGAGCCGCACATAGGCGCCGAGGTTCAGGCTGCGGGCAACGCCGGCCAGCGCGCGCATGTTGACCACTGCAGCACGCAGCTTGGCGAGCTGGCCCTCGGGCAGGTCCGGGTAGGAGCGGAAGAGCGTATCGGTCACGATCAGCCCGAGCACCGAGTCGCCGAGGAACTCAAGCCGCTCGTTGGTAGGCAGCCCGCCATTCTCGTAAGCGAATGACCGGTGCATGAGCGCCCGCTCCAGCAACTCGGCTCCGATCGGCACCTGCAGCGCCCGGAGCAGGTCATCGTTCTGGCCGGCCGGACTGGGCGGCTGGTCAGCCACAGCCGCCTTGTCGGCAGGTGAGTTTGTCACCAGCCCGTCCCTTCCCGCAGCGCTCCTTCCCGCAGCGCCTCGTGTCAGCGGCGCTTGCCAGCACTAGCGCCCGCGCCGTAACTGCCCGTCAGGAAGGTGTCGTCACCTGACGCCTGTTGTAAGTGCCACAGGTCGGACAGGCGGTGTGCGGAAGCTTCGGCTCACGGCAGTTCGGGCATGCCATCAGCTGCGGTGCCGTCGTCTTCCACTGCGCCCGCCGCGACCTGGTGTTGCTGCGGGACATCTTGCGCTTCGGTACTGCCACGTCACTGCTCCTTCAGCTGATCCGGCACGGCGTCCGTCCGGTGTCTCGTCGTCTCCGGTCCGGCATTCCCGTCCGGTATTCCCTGGCCGGCCGGACCGCTGGCCGGTTCCCCGCCGTCCGGCTCGTCCGCCCGAAAGTCTCTCAGCGCCGCCCATGGCGTGCCGCGCTGTTCGTGCCCGTGACCCGGCTCGGCATCGGCCAGCCGGACACCGCACTCGACGCACAAGCCTTGGCAGCCTTCCTCGCACAGCGGCGAGAGCGGCAGCTCGAGCACGATCGCGTCGCGCACGGCCGGCTCAAGATCGAGCAGCCCGATGTCGTCCAGCAGGTAACTGTCGTCTGCCTCCGCGTCCTCGGCCCGCCCAGCGTCGGCGGCGAGCACGAACAACTCCTGAAACCGTACCTTGATTTCCGAGCTGAACGCCTCGAGGCAGCGCGCGCACTCGCACTCGAGCGGCGCGGTCACCGTCGCCGTCACCAGGACGCCCTCGGCGACGCCTTCAAGCTGGACCTCGAGGCCGAGGTCAGCGCCTGCCGGGACCCTGGCCAGCTCCACGCCCATGTGCTCGGGCGCGGGAGCGGTGCGCGTCAGTGCGCGCGCCGCGCCGGGCGCGAGATCCCTGGTGTCGAAGACCAGCGGGTTGCGGAGATCCGGGCCCCTGGAGTGCTTGGTCGAAGAATGTGGCATGGCTATCTGGTGTGCTTGGCGGCATGGTGAATTGAGTAGTGGCAAGGTATCCGTCAATGGTACCCGGCCAGCCCTGGGCGGGCCCAACTTGGCAGGCGATCCGAGCGACTCGTCAGGGCTCGGCGAGGCGGCTGCTCAGCCGTTCAAGCACATTCGCCGGGACCAGCCCGCTCACATCCCCGCCGAACTTAGCGAAGTCCTTCACCAGGCTGGACGAGAGGAACGCGTACAGCGGGTTCGTGGTCATGAACAGCGTCTCGACGCCGGCCTGGTTGTAGTTCATCTGTGCCATCTGCATCTCGTAGTCGAAGTCGCTCACCGCCCGCAGGCCCTTGATGATGGCGGAGATGTCGTTATCGCGGCAGAAATCGACAGTCAGGCCCTCGAACCGGTCGACGCGCACGTTGTCGTATCGCTTGGTCGCCTCCCTGATGAGCTCGACCCGCTCGGCCACCGTGAACAGCGTCGTCTTGCTCGGATTCTGCGCAACGGCGACTACCACCTCGTCATACAGCTGCGCGGCGCGGGAAATGATGTCGAGGTGCCCGTTGGTCACCGGGTCGAAAGAGCCTGGGCAGACTACTCGCCGCACTCGGGTTCACTCTCCCGTCGGGATGTCGCAGCAGATTGCGCGCCTGCGGCGAGACCGTACCAGAGCGTTGCCTCACCGTATCTCCGGGATCGGTCAGTTTCGTACCCTGGCGGCCAGGCCGGCGGTTCAGCTCTCGTTGCCCGCTCCAGCACGACCAGCGCGCCGGGCGCCAGCCAGGCCCGGCCAGCCAGTACCGCCAGCATCCGGGTCAGCTCGTCGCCGGTCATCGCGTAGGGCGGGTCGGCGAACACGAAGTCTCGCGGCGGCGTGCCGTCCTCCGGGCCGCGGTCCAGCACGCGGTCTACCTTGCCGGTCACGAGCCGGGCGCCCGGCAGGCCGACCGTCGCGACGTTCTTGCTGATCACGCGGGCAGCCCGGACATCTGACTCGACCATCAGCACGTCGCTGGCACCGCGGGACAGCGCCTCGAGCCCGACCGCGCCTGAGCCTGCGTACAGGTCCAGCACGGTCGCGCCGGCCAGCCCGCCGCGGATCGCGGTCACGGTCGAGAACAGCCCTTCCCTGGTCCGGTCGCTGGTCGGCCTGGTGCTGCGGCCCGCTGTTGTGGCGAGCCGCCGGCCGCCGGCTAGGCCGGCAATGATCCTGGTCACGGCCCCGCCGCCCGCCCGACGACGCATCGTGGACTGATCATGCCTTTTCCAGAAACGTGGTTTGCTCGGCGTCAACCAGCCCGCGCACGGCCGCGGCCAAGGCAGGCTGGCCGGCCAGTGCCGGATCGGCGTCGACGAGCTTGACCGCTTCCTCGCGCGCCTGGCCGATCAGGTCCTCGTCACGGAGCAGTCGCAGGAGTTTCAGGCTGGACCTGCGGCCGGCCTGCGCGGTGCCGAGCACGTCGCCTTCCCGGCGCTGCTCGAGGTCGATCCGGGACAGCGCGAAGCCATCCGCCGTGCTGGCGACCGCCTCCAGCCGCTCGCGGGCTGGCGCGGCTTCGGGCATCTCGGTAACCAGCAGGCACAGGCCCGGGTCAGCGCCGCGGCCGACCCGGCCGCGGAGCTGATGTAGCTGCGAGACGCCGAAGCGCTCCGCGTCCATGATCACCATGACCACGGCGTTGGGCACGTCCACGCCGACCTCGATCACGGTGGTGGTGATCAGCACGTCCACCAGCCCGTCGGCGAACGCCAGCATCACCTTGTCCTTCTCCTCCGCTGGCAGCCGGCCATGCAAGATCGCCAGCCGCAGTCCGGCCAGCGGGCCGGCTGCGAGCTCTGCGGCCAGCTCGAGTACCGCGACGGGCGGCCGCGATGGCCCCAGCCCTGGCTCGTCGAAGAGCGCATCGTCGCTGGCTTCGTCGCTGGCTTCGCCGCTGGCTTCGCCGCTGGCTTCGCCGCCGCCGATTCGCGGGCAGACCACATAGGCCTGGCGGCCCCGGCCGATCTCCTCCCGGATCCGCTCCCACGTCCTGGCCAGGTAGTGCGGTCGCTCGGCAACCGGCACGACATGCGTGCTGATGGGCGACCTGCCAGCCGGCAACTCGGTCAGCGTGGACACGTTCAGGTCACCGAACACCGTCATGGCAACTGTCCGGGGGATTGGCGTCGCGGTCATCACCAGCATGTGCGGCCTGCCGTCGCCTGCCTTGTCGCGCAGCGCGTCACGTTGCTCCACCCCGAAGCGATGCTGCTCGTCGATGACAACGAGGCCGAGGTCAGCGAACTGAACCCGGTCCTCGAGCAGCGCGTGCGTGCCGATGACGATCCCCGCCGCACCGGAGGCAGCCTCGAGCAGCGCCCGCCGCCGGGCCGCCGCCCCGAGCGAGCCGGTGATCAGCGTCAGCCTGGTCGCGTGCTCGGCACCGCCGAGCTGGCCGGCCATGGCAAGCGGTCCGAGCAGGCTGGAGATCGAGCGGAAGTGCTGCTGCGCGAGCACCTCGGTGGGAGCCAGCAGGACCGCCTGGCCGGCCGCGTCGACCACCTGCAGCATTGCCCGCACCGCGATGATCGTCTTGCCGGAACCGACCTCGCCCTGCAGCAGGCGGTGCATCGGGTGGTCGAGCGCCAGGTCAGCAGCGATAACCCGGCCGGCCTGACGTTGCCCGGCGGTCAGGGTGAACGGAAGCATGCGGTCGAATTCGGCCAGCAGCCCGCCGTCCGCCAGCGGCCGGGGGATGGCGCTGTAGCTGATGGCGGCAAGCCGCCGCTGGGCCAGCAGCACCTGCAGCGTGAATGCCTCGTCCCACTTGAGCCGGTGCCGCGCTCTGGCCACGTCTGCCTGGTCGACCGGCCGGTGGATGCCGCGCAGGGCGTCGGCATATCCGCACAGGCCCAGCCGGCCGCGCAGGTCGGCTGGCAACGGGTCGGCGGGGACGTCGAGCACGTCGAGCACGATGCGAACCGCATGCGCGATCTTCCAGGACGGTAGCTGCGCGCTGGCCCGGTAGACCGGGATCAGTTCGTTGGCGTACTCCTCGGCACGCACGCCCGGACTGCTCGCGCCGAGCAGTTCGTAGTCCGGGTGAGTGAGCTGGCGCTTACCGCGGAAGCTAGACACCTGGCCGGCGAACAGGCCACGGACGCCCGGACTCAGTTCGCGCTCACGGTAGTCTTGCCGGCCGCGGCCGAAGAACGTCAGCGTCAGCTTCCCGTGGCCATCGGTCACGACCGCCTCGAAGATCGTCGAGCCTGGCCGGCTCTGCATCTTCCGGACCGACGTCGAGGCCACCTCCGCCTGGACCGTCACGTGATCGCCATCCCGCAGCCCGAGCAGGTCCGTCAGCTCGCCACGCTTGTCGTACCGGCGCGGGTAGTAACCGAGCAGGTCGCCGACCGTGTGCAGGCCGAGGACCGAGGCCAGCCGCTTGGCCGCCTTGTCGCCGACGACCAGCCGGAGCGGGTCAGCGCTGACGGCCATTGCGCCGCCAGCATGCCGTGACCCCGGATCGCCGCGCGGGCACCGGCCGCACGGGCGCTGGCCGCACGGGCACCGGCCGCACGGGCGCTGGCCTCATCGCGATCCCCACGTCGCAAGAATAGGCCGCGATGCCGTCAGCAGGCGGCCGAGTCGCGTCGGACCTGGTTCGTCGGATATCCTTCGACGACCGGCTGGGTGTGTGCCCGCCAGCAACCGTCTGACCAACTCCCGAACTGGAGCGATCCCGTGGCTTCTGTCTGCGATGTGTGCGGCAAGGGGCCGGGTTTCGGCAATAACGTGTCGCACTCGCACCGCCGCACCCCGCGTCGCTGGAACCCGAACATTCAGCGCGTGCGGGCGATGGTGGGCAAGACGCCCCGTCGCCTGAACGTCTGCACCTCCTGCATCAAAGCGGGCAAGGTAAGCCGCTAGCGCAGGGTTGCAGGTTAAGCCCCGGCACTTCGCCGGGGTTTCTGGCTGCCCGCAGTCCAGGCCCGCCACGAAGACCGGGCCTCAGTCCGCTGCGCCAGCGGACGCAAGCGACGTGCCCAGCCCGGCTGTGCGGAGCTGCCAGCCATGATCGACTGGGCCGATCCCGGCACCGAGCGGGAACCCTGCCGCGATGGCTCCCGTCACGTATTCCTTGGCCGCCTTGACTGCGGCGGGCACCTCCTCGCCCAGCGCGAGCTTGGACGCTATGGCCGATGCGAACGTGCAGCCAGTGCCGTGCGTGTGCGCGCTTCGAATGCGCTCGGCCGGGAATCGGATCACCCGGGCGCCGTCGAACAGCAGATCCATCGGCCGGCCAGGCAGATGGCCGCCCTTGATCAGCACCCACTGCGGCCCCATCGCGTTGATCATCTTGGCGGCCTCCAGCATCTGAGCTTGCCCGGTGACCTTCCGGCCGGTCAGCAACTCGGCTTCCAGGAGGTTCGGAGTCACTACCGTGGCCAGCGGCAGCAGCCGGTCCCTGATCATCTCGACGGTTCCAGCCGACAGCAGTCGGTCACCGTGCTTGGAGATCGCCACCGGGTCAACCACGACCGGGGCCGCGACGTCGGCAAGCACGTCGCACACAGTGGCGACCAGTTCCGCGGAGGCCAGCATGCCAGTCTTGATTGCCTGCGCACCGATGTCGCCGAGCACCGAGTCGAGTTGCGCTCGCACCGCCTCAGACGGCAGCTCCCAGTAGCCCTGAACGCCGACCGAGTTCTGCGCGGTTACGGCGCAGATCACGGTCATGCCGTGCACGCCGAGCGCCAGCATCGTCTTCAGGTCCGCCTGGATGCCGGCCCCGCCGCCAGAGTCAGAACCTGCGATTGCGAGCACGCGCGGTGGCGTCGATGACTGTGGCCTGGCTGGCGTCATGCTCAACAGCCTACGGACTCCGGCGCGGGGGACCGACGACGCGACCGGCGACCGGCTTCAGATCACCTTGAGCGTGCGGGCCGACGTGAGCGCCAGCCCGTCGCCCGCGACCTGGACGCCCAGCTCATCCCAGTCGCCGCGGCCGGTGATCCAGCGAACGATGGCGGGAGCGGCCGCGCAGATGGTTGCCATGGCCTGACCGGATCCGAACTTGATCAGCCGCGCCGCGGTACCGGTGACCTGGATCTCCAGCGTGCAGTCGCCGGCTGCAGACCGGTTCTGCTGTGGCAGTGCCGCCTCGATCCAGTCCAGGGTCGGCGCGAGACGCAGTTCGTCGGATGGCGGTGGCTCCCCGGCCAGCGGACCCCGTGGCGCAAACAAGTCCGCGCGGATGTGCGTGTAATGGTCGAATGCGTAGGCGCACGGAAGCACCCGCGTCGAGTAGACACCGAAGTCGTCGCCTAGCGGCACCTCGGCATCCAGCGCTGCCAGCTCGGCCAGCCTGACCAGGGCTATCTCGCTGACCTTCGCGTAGTCGGCCAGCACGTCCGCGGCCGCCAAGCCGCGCCTGGACTGGACGCCGATGTCCTGAGCGCGCTCTGTCGGGATACCGGTGGTGTCCGGAAGCTGGCCGCGGTCGACAACCAGCCAGAACAGGTTGGCCAGGTGCGTGACCAGGTCCTGCACCGTCCAGCCCGCGCACCCGGAGGGGGACCGCCAGTCCGTCGCGGACAGGCCGCCGCAGATGCCGAGCAGCGCGGCGCGGTCGGCTCTGACCGCCTCGATCGCCTGAAGCATACTGTCCCTCTTAAGGATGCCATCAATTTGCACAGTAATCTTGCGTTTGAAGATAGCGTCACTATTTCACCGCGTGCTGCTGTGCACAAGGCCTGGCTGTGGGCTAGACAGTGGGGATGACCGATAGTTCGCGACTCTCGCCCGGGGCAGTCCCCCTGGCTTCGCTGCGCGCGGAGCAGGTGGCTCAGACCAGGTCGGCGCTAATGACGGCCGGCCGACAGCTATTCGGCGCCCGCGGGTTCGCCGCCACGTCCGTCGAGGACATCGCGCGCGAGGCACGCGTCACGACCGGTGCGCTCTACCACCACTTCCCGACCAAAGCCGCCGTGTTCGAGTCGGTGTTCGAGCAGGTGCACTCGGATCTGATGGCGGCGTCACTGCGGGCGGCTGGGCAGGCCACCGACGCGATCGGGTTGCTGACGGCTGGCTTCGGCGCGTTCCTCGATGCCATGCTCGAGCCAGAGGTACAGCGAATCGTGGTCACCGATGGCCCGGCGGTGCTCGGGCTGGCTCGCTTCATCGAACTGGACGAGCGGCACGCCTTCGCCGCCACCGTCGCGGCCATCGAAGCCGCGAACGAGGGCGGCTTGCTGCGCGTGCCGGACCCGCCGACGCTCGCCCGCTTGATGTTCGGCGCGCTGACCAGAGGTGGCCTGCTGATCGCAAGCTCAGCCGAACCGCAGGCGACCAGGGATGCGGTCGCCGCGACGTTGCGCTCGATGATCAGCGGTTTCGCCGCTACGCCCGAGTGACGCCCGTGCCGTGGAAGCGCTCACGCCGGCACGCTGGCTAGCCGCCGGTCCGCCGCTGGAACTTGCAGGCCGCTCCGTCGAAGGCGCAATGCACCGGGCCGGTCGGCTTGCCGGAGGCGATCACCATGAAGCTCACGCCAGGCTGGCCGGGCCAGCCCCACCGGCCATCGGCGTGGCTGGCGCCCTGGCCGCCGGACCTGTAGCCAGCGCCCGCGTGGCCGCCGCGGGAACCGCCAGGACCACCGCGCCACTGGATGGGGTCGCCGCTGAGCGCACTGGCGATCCCGGAGTCGCCAGTCACAGACAGCCAGTGAGCGCCGTAGACGAACCGGATGCGCGCGCCGGGCAGGGTGAAGGCCAGTGTCCAGTGCTTGAAGCTGACGTCGCTTTTCCCGGTCACCGTGATGATGACGTCGAATCGCCCATTCCAGGTCTGCTGCACAAGGTAACCAAAGGACAGGCCGGTAGCTGCTGTGCGGGTCGGGCGGCGGGCGCCGGCCCCCGCGGTGGGCGAGAGCGGCCTCTGCGTCGGCTGTATCGGCTGTCCCGAGGCGATCGCGAGCTTCCCGGAGCCGTTCCCGCCCACTTCCGGCCTGCATGCGCCCGGAGCGCATCGCGGCATCGAGCCGATCGTGACGGGGAAGGTGAGTCGCGGATGCGGAGAGTAGATCCACAACGAGGCAGCGATGACAAACCCGGTCGCGGCCGCGAACCACGGCGTCACCAGCGCGCGTCCGACTCCGCGCTGCTGAGCTGCGAGTTCGGCAGGAGGCGGCGTTCGGGTCGGCGCGCCGCGGGCCAGCGAGCCGCGCAGCCGACCGGAGTGACCCGCAGGACGACGGCCCTGCGGCCGACGACCGCGGGCCCGGCCGGGGCGACCGTGCCCGGCCGCGGCGGCGTCGGGAGCAGCCGGGATCGGGTCCCGCCGCCAGGCCGGAAGTATCCCGGTGAGCACCGGCAGGGGAACGGTCGCTATGCCATCCACGTCGCTGTCGGCCCGCTCACTGCCAGCCGGCCGGGCACTGTCCGCGGCGGTGCTCGCCGCGATCACGGCAGCCGTCATCCTGGCGCGCCGGGCCGGGGAACCGGTTAGCCGTCGCGCCCTGTGCCGGGGCACGCGCTCTCTGCGATGGCGGGACATCAAGGGGGTTTATATCAAGCTGGAGCGGTCATCGGCCAGTAGTGCAGGAGTGACCAGTTCACAATTGCTCACGGAATATGCGAGTTTCCCGGAAGTGGTCCCAGCCGGCTTGGCCGTGCCAGGGCTTGGAGTCAACCAGAATCCCGGCGCCGGGGCTGGCGCCGCCGATCATCGTCCAGCCGCGCGGGAGCATGTCTGCCGTCGGGAACGTGGCTGCCAGGGCGTGATCCTCCCCGCCCGCCAGGGCCCACGTGCGCCAGTCAGCGCCAAGCCGCACCGCAGCGGGCTCGAGCACGCCGATGCCGGGCAAACTGGCGGACCGTACGTCCAGCCGGACGCCGCTTGCCTCGGCGATGTGCCCGAGGTCGGCAACCAGGCCGTCGCTGACGTCGATCATCGCTGTGGCCCCTGCTGCGGCCGCGAGAGGACCAGCGGCGTACTCAGGCTGCGGCCGCTGGTGCGCTGCCACCAGGCGCAGTAGTTCCGGCTCGGCCGCGGCAGGCAACGCGGCGGGCCCGGATTGCAGCAGCGAGAGCCCGGCCGCCGACAGGCCGACCGGGCCGCTGATCGCGAGCACGTCGCCGGGCCTGGCACCGGCTCTGGTCACCGGATCCCGGCCAGCGAGGCCGCCCAGCGCGGTGATTGCCAGCATCGCGCTGTCCGAACTGGTGACATCGCCGCCGGCGATCAGGGCGCCAGCGCGCGAGCATTCGGCGGCCAGCCCGCGAGCAACGTCGAGAACCCAGGCCACGTCGAGGTCGCCCGGCACCGCGAGTCCGAACAACAACGCAGACGGCACCGCACCCATCGCGGCGATATCGGCCATGTTCTGCGCGGCCGCCTTCACGCCAATGTCCACCGCGGACGACCAGTCACGGCGGAAGTGACGGCCCTCGACCAGCAGATCGGTACTGGCGACGACCCGCCCGTCGGGTGCCGGGAGGACGGCACCATCATCGCCGATACCGAGCACGCCGGGTGGGTCTGGCGGCAGCACCGCACGGATGGCCGCGATGAGGCCGAACTCACCGAGATCGGCGATGGTAATGGCGGCCTCCTGGCTCATCGACTCGCTGCAGATCGGCGCGCGTGCCTACGGTAGCGTTGCGGTGACAACAATGACCGTGGAGGGCGACATGGTGCACGCGTACATTCTCGTCCAGACCGAGGTCGGGAAGGCAGCCGAGGTAGCCCTCGCAATCGGGCAGATTCCCGGCGTCACCCAGGCCGACGACGTGACCGGCCCTTACGACGTGATCGTCAGGGCCGAGTCGGACAATGTAGACGACCTCGGCCGGATGGTGGTCGCGCAGATTCAGGGAGTCGCCGGCATTACTAGGACGCTGACCTGCCCGATCGTCCACATCTAGGGCCGCGGGCGAGCCCTGCGGCAGCCGGGCTCGCTAATGCGGCTCACTTCAGGATGCCGGCCAGCTCAGGATGCGGGGCGCCGTCCGCCAGCAGTGCCCTGGTTCGCTGTCCGAGGCCGAGTCGCGCAGCCCGGCGCAAGTCGCCGATCGTGTCAACGTCCCGGCGGAGTCCGGCCAGCGCGGCCGGCCCGGCGGTCGGGCCTATCTCGGCCGGGCCGATCTCAACCGCGCCGGCGGCTCGGTGCCGGTTACCTGAGCCCTGGCCGAATTGCGGCCGGAACTCCACCCCCGGCGGCGCGGCATACAGTACGGTGCCAGTTCCTTCGGCATCCGGCACGAACGCCGCGCCCAGATTGGCGGCAGCCGCCAGGGCCACCGTCAGTTCGCCCGGCCGCACAGCCGGCAAGTCTGCCGCCAGCCCCGCACGACCCCGTTCCGGCCATCGCTTCCGGGCCTCGGCAGCCCCGTAGGCCAGCGCGTCGTTGAGGCCGGAGGCCGGGCGGTCGGGGAGTACCAGCGCGCCCAGCCGGGCCGCGATGTCGCCGACAGCGGGATCATCAGTGACGACTACGACCGCACCCACGAGCGGCGCGGCGGCCGCGGCCGCGATGGTGTCCGCCGCCATCGCCAGCGCTAGTTGCGACCGCACGGTGCCGGTAAGCTCGGCAAGCCTCGACTTGGCCTGGGCAAGTACCTTGACGGGGATCACTAGCGACCAGATCAGCCCGGGGGCTGCCGTCGGAGGCCGGGCCGTTTCGGGGTCGACATCGGGTGCCATGCCTATGATCCTCCCGCGACTGCTCGACACGGCATCGCGGGACCGGACAGACTGAGGCAGGTCACGGTGTGACGGCAGGTGGCGGCTGACGACCGAAGGGAACCGATGGCAGGCAGGAAGGCGCGCAGGCCGGCTGACGGCAGTTACTCGAGAGCCTGGCGGAACGTCTCGAAGATCGTCTTGCGGCCCGGCATCCGGATGATGATGCGGCTCGACTGGCGCGGCCAGCAGAACCTACCGGCCGACGGCCCCGTCATCCTGGCCGCCAATCACCTGTCCTACATGGACATCTTCGCCATGTCCCTGTTCGCCGACAGCGCCGGCCGGTATCCGGTGTTCCTCGCCAAGTCCTCGCTGTTCACGATCCCGGTGCTTGGCCCGCTCATCGGCAGGCTCGGGCAACTGCCGGTGTACCGGGACCAGACGGACGCGGCGCTAGTACTCAAGCAGGCCGCCGATCTGGCCGCCAGGAACAATGCGTGCGTGATCTTCTACCCAGAGGCCACGGTTACCAGGGATCCTCAGCAGTGGCCGATGGTGGCCAAGATTGGCGTTGCCCGGCTGGCACTGGAGCGCGATATCCCGGTGGTGCCCGTCGCGCACTGGGGCGCGCAGCGGATCCTGCCGTACGGCACGTTCGTGCCCAAGCTGCTTCCGCGCAAGACCGTGCGGATCGCGGCCGGGCCGCCCGTCGACCTGTCCGAGTTCGCCGGCCAGCCGCTCACCAACGCCGTGCTCAGGGCGGCCACCAGCAAGATCATGACGAATGTTGCCGCGCTGCTCGGCGACCTGCGTGGCCAGACGCCGCCGGCCGAGTTCTATCACCCCGCAGTAGCCCGCCGGAAGCTCCGGCAAGACCTGCGCGCGCTGCACGCAGCCAGCCAGCCGGACGGCGACGCCGCGGCAGACGGCACGGCTACCGGGACCGCTGCCCCGTGAGCCAGGCCACGGACATCCTCGGCCGCGAATTCCGGCACCTGGCTCGCGGCGGCCGGAGGCGAGCCTGGTGAGGGCGGCGGTGCTCGGCGCGGGGGCTTGGGGCACCACGTTCGCCCAGGTGCTCTTCGACGCCGGTACGCCGGTGACGCTGTGGTGCCGCCGGCCCGAGCTGGCTGCTTCGATCAACACCGACCACGAGTCGCCGGCCTACCTGCCGGGGGTGCGCCTGCCGACGGCGCTGCGAGCGACGGCGGACGTGGCGGAGGCGCTGGCCGGCGCCGACCTGGTCGTGCTGGCGGTGCCCGCGCAGACCCTGCGGCAGAACCTCACTGCCTGGCTCGGCCCGCTGCCGCCCGGCGCGCTGCTGGTCAGCCTGATGAAAGGCATCGAACTCGGCACCGGGAAGCGGATGAGCCAGGTGATCGCGGACATCACCGGGAGCGGCCCAGACCGGATCGCAGTGATCTCCGGCCCGAACCTGGCGCCGGAGATCGCCGCGCGCCAGTATTGCGCGACGGTCGTGGCGTGCGCCGACGAGGCCGTGGCTGGGCAGCTGCAAAAGGCCTGCCACACTGGCTACTTCCGCCCGTACACCAATCCCGATGTGGTCGGCTGCGAACTGGGCGGAGCAGTGAAGAACGTCATTTCGCTGGCAGTCGGCATCGCCGTCGGCATGGGCCTCGGCCACAACACCAGGGCCATGCTCATCACCCGCGGGCTGGCCGAAATCGCCAGGCTCGGCGCTGCGCTCGGCGCGGATCAGCACACCTTTGCCGGCCTGGCGGGAATGGGTGATCTGGTTGCCAGCTGCAGTTCGCCGCTGGCCAGGAACCGGGCGTTCGGCGAGAAGCTCGGCCGTGGCATCCCGCTGGCCACCGTGCTTGCCAGCACCACCCAGACAGTAGAAGGCGTCAAGTCGTCGGAATCGGTCCTGCAACTCGCGCGGCAGCATGGCGTGGAGATGCCGATCACCGATGTCATCGACAAAGTGATGCATCACGGCCTGGAGATCGGGGAAGCGGTGCTGTTGCTGGCCAGCAGATCAGCCAAGCCGGAGCGGTACGGGATCTAAGCCGGGGCAGCGAGCCGCGCGCTCGATGGCGGTGCTGGCGGCGGATGGCGGGCAGGAGCCCGGAGTGGAGGACGAGTGAGCGAGCAGCGGAAGACCAGGGTTGCCGTCGTGTTCGGCGGCCGGGGACCGGAGCACCAGGTGTCGTGCATGGGCGGCGGCAACCTGCTCGGCGCTATCGACCGATCGCGGTACGAGGTCATCCCGGTGGGCATCACCACCGAAGGCAACTGGGTGCAGGTTGCCGACGACCCCCAGCGGCTCGCGGTCACCGACGGCCGGCTGCCCAGCGTCGAGGCGGTGGCCGAACGCGGGTCGCAGGTGGTGCCTTGGTCCGGCGGCGTCGTGGCTAGCGCACCGACTCAGATACCGCACCTTTTCGGGGACGTCGACGTGGTGCTGCCGGTGCTGCACGGCCCGTACGGTGAGGACGGCACGATCCAGGGCTTGCTGGAGCTGGCCGGAGTGCCGTACGTCGGCGCCGGGGTGCTTGCCAGCGCGGTGAGCATGGACAAGGAGTACATGAACCTGATCTTCGTGGCGAAGGGGCTGCCGGTAGGCCCGTACGTTGTGGTCAGGGGCCGGGACTGGCCGGGGCGCAGCGCCAGCGAACTCGCCGCGGCGGCCGCCTCCGTCGAGGCCAAGCGGGTGCTCGATGACATCGGCGAGCTCGGCTGGCCGCTGTTCGTCAAGCCCGCCAGGGGCGGCTCGAGCATCGGGACATCCAAGGCGCACGACATGGCACAGTTGCGCGAGGCGATCGCCACGGCACGTCGGTACGACCCTAAGGTGCTGGTCGAGGCGGCCATCGACGGAGTCGAAGTGGAAGTCTCGGTGCTGGAAGGCGTCGACGGTGCCGCACCAGATACCAGCGTTCCTGGCCAGTTGCTAGTCGATGGCGGCGAGGAGTTCTGGGACTTCGAGGCGAAGTACCTGGATCCTGCCAGCGGGATGGTTATCCCGGCCCGCATACCGGATAGCGCCAGGGAAGAGATACGCAGGCTCGCCGCCGCCGCGTTCGACGCGGTCTCCTGCGAAGGCCTGGCCCGGGTCGACTTCTTCTACACCGCGAACGGCCGGGTCCTGGTCAACGAGATCAACACGATGCCAGGGCTCTCCCCCTCGTCCTACTTCCAGAAGATGTGGGAAGCGAGCGGAATGCCATTCCCCCAGCTGATCGAGAGGCTGCTGCAGGCTGCCCTCAAGAGGGGCACCGGCCTGCGCTAACCCCGGGCCGGGAGCAGCAGGCCGGGAAAGCTGAAGCGGGGACGAGTGCCGTGGGCCCGGGCGGGCAAGCTGACTGCAGAGATCTGGGCGACCACTTCGGACGAGGACTCAGGCGTGGGCTATGGTCGCTCTTGCCAATACAAATATTGATATCAGAGGATATTTGTGAAGCGGCGTGCTCGAATGCCTCTCGGCTTGGTCTGGCTTGTCGCCGTGCTGGCGATGTGGGTGCTCACCACCGCACTGCTCGCAGTCCTGATCCGGGCGGGATCGGATCAGGGGTCGGCCGGCCCGCTGATCTCACAGTCGATGGCCAGCGCCGCGTTGGCTTGCGTAATCGTCGGCGGCCCGGCGACGGCGACTGGCCTGCGCGTCCGCCGCACCTGCGGCCTGGGCAAGGCCGCAGTCAGCGGCCTCGCCACCGCGGCGCTCATCGTGTTGTTCATCTGGTCATACCTGGCGGCGTCCGGGACATCGATCGTCGGCTTGTGGACCGCAGTCGCGCCTGTCTTCGTCGTCGCCGTGGCCGAGATGGCGCTGGCGTTCGCGCTACGGGGGCGGCGAGTTATCGGCACCGACCGCGGCCCCTAGCCGAGCGCCGGCTAGCCGCAGCCCGCTGACCATGTCACCTCGCGTTGACCATGGCCTTGAAGTCCGCTCCCGCGCGGAACTTGGGCACCGACGTCTTCGGCACCTTGACCGACTCACCGGTAGCCGGGTTACGTGCGGTGCGAGCAGGGCGGATCTGCTTCTCGAATACCCCGAATCCTGATATCGATACTTTGTCACCACTAGCGACTGTTTCCTGAATAGTCGCAAGGACCGCGTTGACGGCCTCGGCGGCCGTCTTCTTGTCGCCCATCCGGTCAGACACAGCATCGATCAGATCACGCTTGTTCATGTCCCCCACCCATGGCCACTGGGCCAACTACGAACTTTAATTCGAATTATTGCGGCGAGCCTGCGCGCTGGCTTGCTCTAGCGATTCCAGGAATGCGGTAAGCCGGCGCTCGCCGGTCTCCGCGTCCGCCCCGGCTGCTTTGACCGCGTCGCACACGGCGATGAACTGCCGGTGCAGCCGGGCCGCGAGCGGGCCCGTCAGGTCAAGTGCGGACAGCCGCCTGCTGGCCTCGGCCAGCCGTGCGGCCAGCTCCCGCCCATCTGATGGCGGGAAGAAGTCAGGCATCGCCCTCCCCCGGCTGGTCCCGTCCGTTACTGCGGTAACGCGCAGCGCAGCACAGGCTACGCCACGCAGCGTACGCGCCCGATCACCACCCGGCCTGAGGCCGGGCCAGGCGGCACGGCGCCGGCAGCCAGGTGCCGGGTATTCGCTGACCCGGGCTCACCTTCGCCGCCGCCCGATTCGAGGCCGGCCAGCCGCTTGATTCCGGGACTGGCTGCCGATCTTCATCGGATCGCAAGGCGGCGGCCCCACAATGATGGCATGTCTCCACCGTCGGCCATTGAGCTAGTTCAGAGCAAGTACCGAGGTTGTCTGCACGCGAGAGCCAGCTTGGCCTGGCACCATCTGGCACCATGAGCGCTCGCACTGCGCAATTCGACGCCCTGCCTACCGCCTCCTCCCGCCGGTCCCGGCGTGACCAGGCGGCCGGAACGCCGGGCCCGGCTCCCAAGCCCGCTGCGGTCAAGGCAGCACTCGTGGTCGTCGGCTTGGGACTTGGCGTATCGGTCGGTCTCGCCCTGACGGCCGAGACCCGGGCCGAGTTCTCCGCCGCCGGCGGTCCTGCCATCTTCATCGGCAGCTTTACCGGGCTGGTCGGAACCTACCTAGCGCTGATCATGGTGCTGCTGGTCAGCCGCATCCCGTTCGTGGAGCGCGTCCTTGGTCAGGATGGCCTGCTGCGATGGCACCGGGGACTGGCGCCGTGGCCCATCAGCTTGCTGATCGCGCATGCGATCTTCATCACTGTCGGCTATGCCCAAGCGGCCAAGAACGGGCTGTGGCGCGAGGCCGGGGTACTGGTCGGCCAGTACCCGGACGTCCTCATTGCCACAGTGGCGCTGGGGATCATGTGCGCGATCGGCGTCGTGTCGCTGCGCGCAATACGGCGCCGGCTGCCGCGCGAACGCTGGTGGCTCATCCACCTCTACATGTACCTCGCGCTGGCGCTCGCCTACGCCCACGTCATAGTGCTCGGGCCGTCTTTCGTCCGGCACCCGCTCACCCAGCTGGTGTGGGCACTGGCGTGGATCGCCACAGCCGGGGTGGTGCTGGGCTACCGGATCGGGCTCCCGATCATCCGGACCATGCGCCATCGCCTTGAGGTCGTCGAGGTGCGGCCCGAGGGGCCCGGGGTGGTGTCGATCATCCTCCGCGGCCGCGACCTGGAGAAGCTGCACGTCTCCGGCGGGCAGTTCTTCCTCTGGCGGTTCCTGACGCCCAAGATGTGGTGGCAGGCACATCCGTACTCCCTCTCCGCCCTGCCCCGCCCGCCGTTCCTGCGCCTGACGGTGAAGGACGCCGGTGATCACTCCGGCAGCCTGGCCAGCCTCGCGCCGGGAACCAAGGTCGCGATCGAAGGTCCGTACGGTGCGTTCACTCAGCATGCGCAACAGCAGCCGCGAGCACTGCTGATCGCGGGTGGCATCGGCGTCACCGCATTGCGGTCGCTGCTCGAGGACCTGCCGCGCCGCAGCGCTCCGGTGGTCATCATCCGTGCCAGCAGCGAAGCCGACTTCGTGCTCCGGCGAGAGATCGGTGAACTGGTCCACCACAAACGCGGCGAGCTGCACGAGGTGATCGGAGACAGGAACCAGGCCCGGCTCGACGAACGGGCGCTGGCGCGGATGGTGCCTGACATCGGGCAGCGCGACGTCTACATCTGCGGTCCCGAAGGGTTCGTCGCGGACTTGGTCCCGCTGGTCAAATCCCTCGGCGTCGCGGATGAGTCCATCCATCATGAGGCGTTCGCGCTATGAGAAGCGCTACGAGAGCAGCCACCGTCATGGCGAGTAGGAGCACGACACGATGAAGCGGGCACCGCTGTTCGTCTTCGCCGGCACTATCGCCGGCCTCGCCGGAATGCTGGGCTTCCACTCCCACCCCCCGTCCTCGTCGCTGGGCGCGCTCGCCGGTGGCGGCTCAAGCCAGTCGGCCACGCACAGCCAGGCCACGTCCAATAGTGGTTCGGGGTCGCCGTCGGGAGCCGTCCACTTCCCCGGCGGCAGTGCCATGCGCAGCGCCACCGGCGCTACCGAGCAGTACGGCTACGGCCAGCTCGCGGTCCGGGTCACCGTGCGCAGCGGCAAGATCGTCAATGTCGCAGTGCCAGCCCTCCGTACCATCGACCAGTATTCGCAGCAGCTTGCCGCCTACGTGATCCCGATGCTGCGCAACCAGGTCATGTCCGCTCAGAGTGCCCAGATCAACGGGGTCAGCGGAGCGACCTACACCAGTGAGGCTTACGCGGCGTCCCTCCAGGCAGCGATCGACAAACTGCGTCAGGCATGACATCCGGCCAAACGCCCGTTGGTGCCTCGCTCGTCGGGCACGTGGAGCACGTCATGGGCACCGCGGTGTCGTTCTCAGTGGTCAGCGACCAGCCGGGGGACGCGGTCGCCGGTGCGATCGCGGCGGCGTGCGCCGTGCTGCACCGGGCAGATCTCGTCTTCAGCACATGGGATCCGCGCAGTCCAGTGAGCCTGATGCGTCGCGGCCAGGCGCAGCTCGCCAGCCTGCCCGCAGAAGTGGCCGAGGTGCTCGACCAGTGCGCTGGCGCGCGCACGGTGACCGGCGGCTGGTTCGACCCGTGGGCCGCTCCCGGCGGCGTGGATCCGACGGGCCTGGTCAAGGGGTGGGCGATAGAGAAGTCGCTCGCGGTGCTGCGGGACGCCGGCATGGCGGCGGCAATGATCAACGGTGGCGGCGACATCGCGGTATTCGGCCAGCCGCCTGACACCGACGGCACCGGCTGGCGGATCGGGATCCGGCATCCCTGGCTTCCCGACGCTCTGGCGGCGATCGTAACCGGCGTCACCGCGGCCATCGCGACGTCCGGCTGCTACGAGCGGGGCCAGCATCTGTACAGCCCGCCGGGCATGCGGGCCGCTGCGATCGCGTCTGCCACGATCATCGGGCCCAGCCTGGCGATGGCTGACGCAATCGCGACCGCGCTTGCGGTCGGCGGCGACGACGTGCTGGCGCGCGTTGCCGCACTCGACGGGTACGAGGGCTACTTGATCCGTGCTGACGGGACTGAGGCCGACACCGGCGGGATTGTCTTCGGCCGCGGCTAGCCGAGCGTGCCAGAGCCGCTGCGGCTCGCCAGGGCACTCGCACTGAGCGCGGCGGCCCGCTGGCTAAGGTGACATCTAGGCCGATCTGGCCCGTGGGGAGGGTCAGTCCAGGCGAGCCCAGGTCGGCCTGGAGCCTTAAAGTCAGCGGAGGGGACTAGGGTCCCTACTGACGGGGTAACAGATCGGACCATACTTGACACTGCGGCCCGGGGGCGGGCCGCCTGACCGGCCCCGGCGACCGAGCGAGGTCTGTGCATGAAGATATCCGTGGTCAAGGAGACCGCGCCCGGCGAGCGGCGAGTCGCGCTCGTCCCGGAAGCCGTGGCTAAGCTGCGCGCGGTCGGCCTCGATGTGCTCGTCGAGTCGGGCGCCGGCGATGGCGCATGGCATACCGACGACAGCTATACGGCGGCTGGTGCCTCGGTGGTCAGCCGCGCTGACGCGCTGGCGGCCGATGTCGTGCTCATGGTCGGAAAGCCGGACGCAGCGGCCGTGGCGGCGCTGCGGCCTGGCCAGACTGTCATCGGACTGCTCGCGCCGCTCACCGACCCGGACCTGACTGCCGCGCTGGCGGCGGCCGGGGTGACCGCACTGAGCATGGACATGATCCCGCGGACGCTGCCGAGGGCGCAGCCCATGGATGCACTGTCCTCTCAGGCCAACATCGCCGGCTACAAGGCCGCGCTGCTCGGGGCCACCCACTTCGGCAGGTTCTTCCCGCTGCTCATCACCGCGGCAGGCACCGCCCGGCCGGCCAAGGTACTGGTGCTCGGCACGGGCGTAGCCGGGCTGCAGGCGATCGGCACTGCCCGTCGGCTCGGCGCGCTGGTGAGCGCCTACGATGTGCGGCCGGAAACCAGAACCGAGGCAGAATCGGTGGGCGCCACCTTCATCGAGCTCACCTCAGTTGACTCCGCAGCGGGCGAGGGAGGCTACGCTCGCGCGCTGACCGACGACGAGCGGATGGCACAGCAGCAGGAACTGGCCGGCCACATCGCCCGGCACGATGTCGTGATCACCACAGCCCAGGTGCCGGGTCGCCGTCCCCCGCTGCTGGTCACGCAGGACGCACTCAAGGCGATGGCGCCGGGTTCGGTGGTCGTGGACATGGGGGCCAGCGCCCTGGGCGGGAACGCGGCAGGATCGGTTCCCGGTGAGACCATCCTGACCGAGAACGGGGTAGCCGTCATCGGCGCTTCTGGCTTGCCGTCCAGCATGGCCGCGGCCGCATCGGCAATGTACGCGCGGAACATCAGTGCGCTACTGCTCTACCTGATCGACGACGGCGCGCTGGCACTGGACCGTGATGCCGAACTGCGAGCCGGCGTCATCATCACGACCGGCGGCGCAATAGTCCATCCCGCGCTGACGGCAGCCGACGACCAGGCCGTGCAAGCCGACCCGGCTACCGGTACCTCCCGACTCCACCCCGACCAACCCGATGAAGGGGCAGCCCGTGCCGTACCCGGCTCTGCTCGTTGACATAACCATCTTCGTGCTCAGCCTCTGGGTGGGCTTCGAGGTCATCAGCAAGGTCCCGGCGACCTTGCACACGCCGCTGATGTCGGCCGCCAACTCGATTCACGGCATCGTGCTGGCCGGCGCGATGCTGATCGCCGTGACCGCGAACAACGCGATCGGCTACGTGATCGCGTTCCTGGCCGCTGCCCTCGCCGCCGCCAACGTGGTCGGCGGGTACGCGGTGACGGGCCGCATGCTCAAGATGTTCCGCAAACGGCCGGCCGTCGCAACGGCCGGCGAGCCAGCGGCAGTCAGCCCGCCGGCGAACGCCGCGAAACCCGGCAGTTCTGCAGTGGCCGCGAATGGCTCAGGCAGCAAGGGCCGGTCGGCATGAGCACATTCGACTGGGTCATCCAGCTCATCTACGTACTCGCCGCCTCGTGCTTCGTGCTCGGCCTGCACCTGATGAATACCCCGGCCACGGCCCGCCGTGGTAACCAGGTCTCGACCGCCGGGATGACAGCAGCCATCGCGGCGACGTTCGCGATCGTCATTCATGGCAACCAGATCACCGCCACCGGGTGGGTCGTCATGCTGGCGGGTGCGCTTGTCGGCGGGGCGGCCGGGCTCTACTCGGCGCGCAAGGTCCAGATGACGGCCATGCCACAGCTCGTCAGCATGTTCAACGCCGTCGGCGGCGGGGCGGCCGCGCTGGTCGGCCTCCACGACTACATACGCGCGGGCACGTCGGTCTCGGCCACCACGTCGGTCACCACCCTGCTCGACGTGATCATTGGCGGCGTCACGTTCTCCGGCTCGCTCATCGCGGCCGGCAAACTGCAGGGTGTCATCACCTCGGCGCCGGTGGCCTTCCCCGGTGCCCGGCTGGTGAACAGCGTGCTCGCGCTGATCGCAGTCGGCTTCGGCGCCTACCTGATCGCGTCGCCGAGCGCGGCCCTGCTCACTGTCGTCATCGTCGCCTCGCTGATCTTCGGCGTCTCGATGGTGATGCCAATCGGCGGAGCCGACATGCCGGTTGTCATCTCACTGCTCAACGCATTCACCGGAACCGCGGTCGCGATGGCCGGCTTCGTCATCGGCAACTGGGCCATGATCATTGCCGGTGCGCTGGTCGGTGCGTCGGGTGGCATCCTGACCAAGCTGATGGCCGACGCCATGAACCGCTCGATCCGCAACATCATTGTCGGCGGCTTCGGCACCGGCGACGCGGTAGCCGCGGTAGCCGGACCGGGCGGCAGCGTGCATTCCATCGCCGCCGACGACGCGGCGATCCAGCTTGCCTACGCCGCCAAGGTCATCATCGTGCCCGGCTACGGACTCGCGGCAGCCCAGGCTCAGCATGAGGTGGCGACGCTCGCCGAGATCCTGGAATCACGCGGCGTCGAGGTCAGCTACGCGATTCACCCGGTGGCAGGCCGTATGCCTGGCCACATGAATGTGCTGCTAGCCGAGGCCAACGTGCCCTACCCGCAGCTCAAGGAGATGGACGAGATCAACCCGGAGTTTGCCAGGGCGGACGTCGCGCTGGTCATCGGGGCCAACGACGTGACCAACCCCGCCGCTCGCCGGCCCGGCACGGCGATCTCCGGCATGCCGATCCTGAATGTCGACCAGGCCAAGAGCATCATCGTGATCAAACGATCGATGGGCCACGGCTACGCGGGGATCGACAACGAGCTTTACGTCAACCCGAAGACCAGCATGTACTTCGCCGACGCGAAGAAGGCGCTGGCCGAGATGGCTAGTGCGGTCAAGACCCTCGTCGGCTAGAGCCGGTTAACTAACCCGCCAGCTGCCGCCAGGGTCGCCAGCCAGGCACGGACCGAGCCTCAGCAGCGTGCCGGTCTTCGCCCGGTCGCCGGGATCTGCCGCGCACAGCCCGGCGGCCGGACTAAGCAGTTGAACTCCGATCGGGCCGCCGGACAGCTGCCAGACCTGGCTGGGGGCACCCGGCAGGCAGGGAACCAGCCGGAGCTCCGTGCCGGGAGCCAGGCTCCCGCCAGCCGTGCTGAGGCACTGGCCTCCGGTGCTGAGCGCACCGTCCGGCCTGACCGTCCACGACTGCTGCGCCGTGGAGTAGCAGCCGCGCAGCGTGACCACGCCAGCCGGATCTCTGGCGGCGCCCGCGCTGCTGGCGCAGTACCCGGCGACTCCCGAGGTCAGCGGTCCGGCCGGCAGCGTCCACTGCTGGCTCCAGCTAGGGCGGCTCTCACTGCCGACAGGCTCGGGGGTGGCCTGGCAGACCGCGGCAACCGCGCGCCAGCCGTTCCGGCTGCCGGTGTCGGCCAGGCAACGGCCGCTGGCTACGTTCGTCAGCACCGCGTTCGAGCCGAGCTGCCAGCGCTGCGGATCGGTGCCGCAGGATCTCATCACCAGGGCGCCGGGAGCGCTGCCGCGGGCATACTTGGCCGCCAGGCAGCTGCCGCCTGCCCGCAGCGAGCCATCGGCGGCGACCGTCCATTGCTCGGCAGCGGACCGGCTGCAGGGCTCGATCGCGATATCGGTGCGATTCCGCTCGGTAAGGCACTTGCCATCCCGGCGGAGCCGGAGCTGGCCGGCCGGCCCGCTCCCGGTCGCGGCGCCCACTCGCCAGATGAGCACGCCGCGCGCCAGCAGCGCGCCGGAGCTATCGGTAACCCGCACCCGGACCCGGTAGTATCCCATGGTCGTCAGCCAGCCGGATATCGTGCCGCAACTGCTGAGCGACAGGCCCGGCGGCAGCGCGGACGAGGAGAACTGCAGCGTGCAGCCGCCCAGTCCGTCAGTAGCAGGGACCTGATAATCGGCCGGCGCCCCCACCGATCCCCGCTGACGCGTCAGCCTGCCAAGGCTGACGCCGCCGTGCACGTACCAGCTGAATTGCTGCGTAGCGTCCGGGTCGCCGGTGACCGACGCCGTTATTACCGCCGGGAACGCGGCTATATCCGCAAGCGTCCCGCTCACTGTGCCGGTGCTCGTGCCAATCTGGGCGCCTGTTGGCAAGCGGGTCGCGCTGTAGGTCACAGACGAGCCGGTGTATCCCGGCGCCAGGCCGGCGTAGAGCACGCCGGCCTGAAGACTGGCAGTGCTGCCGACCGCGTTGCTCTGGCTAGCCGGCGCGGCAAGTTCCAGTGCGGTGCTGCTCAGGTAACTGGCGTCGCAGGCGTACTCGGTCTTGTTATTTACCAGGACCTTGCAATCGATGCCGGGGACGTTCGCCGAAGACGTGTACTGCCAGTAAGCCCAGTTGTTGCTCCAGGCGCCCGGAACGGCGGGCGCCGAGACGCCGTAGTCCGCTATCCACAGCGGGTCGGCGGCAAACGCAGCGCTATCGCCGGTGCACTGACTCCACCAGCCGGCCGTCGTGTAGATCACCGGATCCTGCCCGGTGCGGCGCTGGATCTCGGCGGTGAACGCGCTGATCCACCCGACCATCTGGGCCGGGGTGAGGCCGTAGCAGATGTTCGTTTTGTCCTGCGACACGTACGGGTCGTACTCGATGTCGAGTACGGGCGGAAGCAGCCGGCCATCCGGCGCGTAGTCCGCGTTGTCCAGAGCGTAGTCGGCCTGCAGGGCGCCGCCCGAGTAGTTCGGGATCGCGAATGCGTACGGGGCCACGAACATCCCGGAAGCCTGCGCATCGCCGGCATCGGAGGCGTAATACGGGTTGACGTAATACGAGCCTTCGGTGGCCTTGATGAACGCGAACTTGTAACCCGCGGCCGCTACCTGACGCCAGTCGATGGCAGCTCCGCCAGGGTGCTGGTAGGACGCGACATCGATGCCCTGCACTGCCGACGCCCCTGCCGGGAGGCTCGAGGGTCGCAGCGCAGCCGCCTTCGGCGCCAGGCCGGGGTGGCCGGCGAGCATTCGCTCGAGTTGCGGCGAGTGCGTTGCCCCGACGTTAAACCGGACCACCGAGCCGGTCCGGACCGTGCCTGCCCGGCCGACGGCGACAGTTGTCGCCTGGCCGGTGGCCGATGTGCTCCCGACGGCAGCGTCGGACGCACCGGCAAGCGTTAACGGGACGACGAGGCCTAGCGCGAGAACCACTCCTAGTGCGGTGAGCACTCGGTTCATGACTCTCCTGTCTAGCGACGTTCCAAGGCCCGGAGGCACTGACGCGGCGGTCGCCTGCGCGCTGCGCGCGCACCAGTCTGCCGACTGACGACGGCCGCAAAAACCGCATATTACAGCGATTCCCACGCGGGCCGCGCATTTGCTCCGAACTCCGGGGCCCGGGCGGTTAGCCGACGGCCCTCAGCGCTGGCTCCTGCTGCTGGTAGGCAGGGACGCCGAGGAGTTCGTCGACGGTGACGAAGCGATATCCGTCCCGGCTGAGCCGGTCGACGACTATTTCGACGGCCGCGACGGTGCTGGCCCGGTTCCCCGCGTGCCCGTCGTACCCATCGTGGAAGATGACGATGGAATTAGGTCGTGCCTTAGCGAGGACGCGGTCGGCGATCAGCTGTGCGCGTGGCTGGAACACCTCGAGCGGATGGCAGAACTCGCCGGAGACGGCCTGCAAGCCGTAGTCGGCCAGGACTCCGCGAAGGGCCGGAATCCGAAGCAGCCACGGCGGCCGGTACAGGGCGGGTGACAGGCCGATCGTGGCCAGGGCCTCCTGACCCAAGCGCACTTCCTCGGCGACCGCTCGCGGGCTCAGGCAGTTGGTGAACTCGTGCGTGAAGCTGTGGTTCCCGATGACATGGCCATCGGCAAGAAGCCTCCTGGACACCTCGGGGTGGCGCAGCACGGCCCGGCCGACCTGGAAGAACGTGGCCCTGATCTGACGCTGCGCGAGGAAGTCCGCGAGCTGCGAGGTATAAGGCTCGTTCGGGCCGTCGTCGAACGTGAGCGCCACGACCTTGTCGGGTCTGGCTCCCCGGTACGGGAACGGTCCGAGCGCCTGCGAGTAAGGCGACATGAGGAACCAGTAAGCGGCCGCGGCCACTGCGGCTCCCGCCACGGGCACCGCGGCGCCCGCCGCTGGCCACCGCAGCCGGGCCGCGCTGGTCACAGTGCTGCCTTGACCAGGTGCACGGCCAGATCACCGAAGGCCACGCAGAAGGCAAGCCCGACGCTGAGGCTCGCGACCGCCCGCACCTTCCGCCGGACTGTTCCGTGGCCGGCAGCCGTGGCCCGGAAGGCCGGCGCCATTCCGACGATCCGGCGGCCGGCCAGCCGGTTCACGGCGTATCCGAGCACGTAATAGTACAGGCACGTCACCACGATGTTGTAGGCCAGTCCCCGGCGCAGCCGACGCGACGAGGTGAACGTCGGGTTGCTGAGCACGAACGCGACCGGCCCGCGGGAGCGCAGCCGCCGGAGCAGGTCGAGCTCGTCGCCGCCCTGAGTTGCCTCGGTGTCGTAGCCGGGCCACTCGCTCTTGCGGAACGCGATGTTGGTAGCGGTCACGTACAGGACCCGGCCGGTCAGCCTGGCCACGAGGCTGACAATGGCGAACAGGACCGCGGCATACGCGCGGCCCCACCACGGCGGGTCCGCGAAGCGGCATGGCCCGGCCACCGCTATCCGCGCCGGGTCGTCCCGGAAGGCACGGTCAATCCGGGACAGCCAGTCGCCGCCGAAAGTCGTGTCGGCATCGGTGGAGACAACGATCTCGCCCCGAGCCGCAGTCGTGCCGCACTGCCGGGCCGAGCACACGCCTGGCCTCGGCTCGTGCACGACCGTCACGCCACGCGACCGGGCGACGTCCGCAGTCGCGTCGGTACTGTTGTTATCCACCACGATGATCTCGTACGGATCGCGGAAGTCCTGCGCCAGCAGTGAATCGAGGCAGCTGCCAAGCAACTCGGCCTCGTTGTAGGCAGGAATCACGACGCTGAACCGCGGGTGGCTGTCGTCCGGGCGGCCATCAGGCCGGACAAGGCATGGCCGCTCGCTCATCGGCACGCTAGTGACTCCCTTCGGGTAGGCCCGCGGGAGTCCGGCCGTCCCGGAGCGTCGCTGGGCGGTGTACCAACCTACAGTGAGCTAAAAGTAATAATTTGCTCAAATTAGAAGCTCTTTGCCAGCAGTTGTGGAAAGCCTTATCGCGTTCGCCGGGCCAGCCGCTGATACCGTACCGAAGACTATCCGGCCCCGCGAGGCGGTGCCGAGCGAACTCCGGGTGCCCGGCATCCACCGTGGTGCTCCCTGGCCAACCAAGGTAGCGGGAAAGGCACCCATGTGACCCGGAATCAGGACAGGCCGGATCAGGTCTCGCTCCTACGGGCGCGACCCGGATGGGAGTCCGCCAGGCGGCGGCCGGGATGCAGACGAGATTTGCGCACTAGCTAACGGTCGCGCCTTGACTCTCGGGCGGCCGAGGGTTGGATCCTGCTGGTGTGGACTCAGCCTCAGGCGAGTTGGTTGGTGTCGGCGCGTTCGCGCAGCTGTCGGGGCTGACGGCTGAGACGTTGCGGCACTACCACCAGGTCGGCCTGCTCGTGCCGGCCGAGGTCGATGATCGCACCGGCTACCGCCGCTACGGGCTGCGCCAGCTGCCGCGAGCGCGCGCCCTTGCCGCGTTGCGGGACGTCGGCATGCCGCTGGAGGATGTCGCCGCCATCGTCGACGCCACTGATCGAGGCACGCGACGGGCGCGGCTGGTCGAGCACCGTCGGCGCCTGACGGAGGCCGCCCGGCGGGCGGCTGGCCGGGTCAACGCAATAGACCGGCTGATCGAGAGGGAGGACGTCATGGGGTCACCGCTGCGGACCGGAGAAGGGACGCCAATGCTCTCCGGCGACAGGATTGCGAGGGAACTGCTGGGCACGCTGGAGCGAACGGACTTCGGTCACCTTGGTGCCCGCCACGAGGGCAAAGTGCGTGACAGCTACGTCGACGGCGACGTTCGCACCATCGTGACCACCGACAGGTTGTCGGCGGTCGACCGGCTCCTCGGGACTATCCCGTTCAAGGGACAGGTCCTCAACCTGATAGCGAACTACTGGTTCGACGCCACCTCCGACATCGTCCCGAACCACCTCCTGGAGGTCCCTGACCCCAACGTCGTGCGCGTCCGCGAGTGCGCTCCGGTGCCGCTTGAATTCGTCGTCCGCGCCTACATCACGGGCGTAACGAAGACATCGTTGTGGTTCAACTACCAGGCGGGCGCGCGGAACATTGCCGGCAACCCGATGCCCGACGGGCTTCGCACGAGCTCTTCCGGCAGAACAAGGATCAGCGAGCACTCGACAAGGAGCCGCTGCGAGAGTGGATGGCAGAGCGAGGATTCCGCGGCGACGGAGAGGCCCCCGTCATGACCGACGAACTCCGTATCGCGACCGCAACCCGCTACATCCTGCTCGCAGAGGAACTGACTCAGCGACCGTTCGAGGCCCCGGAGCTCACCGCAGCCGAACGAGTCGCCAACCTCCTCCGCGACTGACAGCCCGCGCCTGCCGTGGAGACAGCTTGGAGCACGCGGCGAACTCCGGTAGCCATCAACGACCGCCGCATGCTCCGCCGTACCAGCACACCAGGAGCTGCTAGAGCGCGTCTGGCCGAGACGCGCGCCACCCGGCCTCGGCTCTTCATGGCGCTTGCCAGTGGCACATGAAGCGTACATACGCAGGACCGTCTTAGTGTACGGCTGCGACACCGCTCTGGCCAGCCGGCTGGCCTACCCCGAAGCCCGCGCCGCGCTCGCCGCCTCCGCCCGCAACCACGACGCGACCGCAGGCTCGCCAACACGCGCGACCAGCTCGAGGAGCTGCTCAACCGTAGAGGTTGACGGTCTCGATCCTGACCGGCTGGCCCTGCACGACCTGACCCAGCGCCTCTCGCTAGTGGCCGGCCCGCTGCGGCGCCGTCAAGGTACGTGGAGGATGAGCGCGTCGTCGACGGCCCGCAGATCCTCCGGGTCGGAGGTAACGACATGCAGATTCCGCTGCCGCGCGCAGAGGGCAACCGACACATCTACCACATCGGCGTGGCCAGACCTGCCGCACAGCAACCCGACAGCGCGAGCAACCGTGTCGTCCAGGGCGACAACCTCCGTGCGCTCATCGCTGAGCAGCGCTGCGATCCGCGCCTGGCGCGGTCCGCCGCGCCAGGCCTGCGCGACCGCGCCTGCGGGCACCGCGACTTGCCAGTCCCGCCGGTCGAGCTCCTCTAGCAAGGCCTGCATCCTCCGATTGCGGCGCTCGATCGCGATCAGCGCACCGGCATCGAACGTGATCGCGCTGGTCACTCGACTCCCAGCGCCCGGCGAGCCCACGCGTAGTCTTCCTCGCCGGGTTGCCCGTCCTCGGCACGCATGTCAGCTACCAGGCGTGTGATCGACCTCGTCCGGGACGACTGCGCCATAGCATCGGCGATGTAAGCAGAGACCGAGGCAGCCCGGCCGTCGCGCACTGCCTGCCGTGCCTGTTCAGCCAGTTCATCGGGCAGGCTCACAGCCAGCTTCGTAGTCATACCGACAGACTACCATAGTCGTACCTGGGTATTGCCGCTGTGCGTCTGGTGAGCGCTGGCTCGTCCGACTCCTAGCCGACCTGGTCGGCCAGGAGGATGCGGACGAGGGTGTCAGGCAGCTACTGCTCAGCGCGATCCAGATCCCAGCGCCTCCCTGCGCTCCTTCATGGCGGACGGCCGACGGTGACATGCGTCGTGGACTGCTCGATCGTCATCCGGCTGCTCGCCAACCAGCCAGGTAACGAACTGCTCCGCCAGCGCTGCAGGCACGGGCATTCGAGATGCGCTACAGCCTCTGCGCCTACCACGCGATGTACATCGCGCTCGCCGAGTCCCTCGGCCTCCCGCTGCTCACCGACGACGGAAAGCTCGCCGCAGCGCCGGGTCACACTGCAGACGTCCGCTTGCTGACATCCGATGCCATCTGCGACCGCCAGGGGACGGCCGAACTCGATGACAAACCAATGACAAATGATCAAGGCCTGATCGCCGCGACCGGCGACCAGGCCCTTGACCTGCTGCTACCTCTGTAGCCCCGACCGGATTTGAACCGGCGCTACCGCCTTGAGAGGGCGGATTTCCGTTCACATTTCTTCTTAGCCGTTCTGGCCTTTCTTCGCTAAGCTCCTGGTCAGGACAATAATTTAAGTGCCGGTCAATGTTTATTCGTGTCCTGCGGTGCCGCCGGGTCCACGGACAAATGACGGACAGATGATCACGGAGGCTCTCGCCGATGGGGTACGCCAAGAAGCGGATCGGCCGGAACGGCAAGCCGAGGTACACCGCCGTCTACGCGGACCTGCGCGGTTCGGAACGCTCCGCGGGAACCTTCGGCAGCGAGCGGGCCGCGGACAAGGCCTGGCAGAACGCCGAGGCAGAGCTGCGGCAGGGCCGGGTCGGCGACCCGGCACGCGGACGCCAGACGTTCCGCAAGTACGTCGAGGAGCGCTGGCTGCCCAACCACGTCCTGGAGCCCACGACACGGGAGAAATACACCTACTATCTGGGTGCCTATATCTTCCCGGTGTTTGGCCCGATGCGCATGACTGACATATTTCCCGAGCACATCCGCGAATGGATCGCCAGGATGCAGCGAGAGGGCCAGTCGGCATGGACAATCCAGTACTGCAAGACCTCGATCCTCAGCTCAATCTTCACGACCGCGCTGAATGATCAGGTCACCCATATTCATCCGTGCCGCGGCGTGAAGATCCCCACCGTGCCCGCCACGGTGCGGACCATCATCACCCCGGAACAGTTCGAAGTCCTCTACGCGGCGCTGCCCGATGCCGGCACACAGCTGCTGGTCGAGACCGCGATCGAAAGCGGGCTGCGGTGGGGCGAGCTGGCAGAACTGCGGGTCCGCGACCTTGACCTTGCCACCCGGATGCTGACGGTGAGCCGCAAGGTGATCGAGGTCAACAGGGAGTTTCACCCCGACGGCCGACGGTTCCTGGTCAAGCTCTACCCCAAAGACAAGGAGTATCGGCGGCTCAAGCTCAGCCCGCAGATAGCCGCGAAGCTCAAGTCCTACATCACGGCCCGCGGCCTGGGCCCGGACGGCCTGCTGTTCTCCCGGCGCGCCGCAGTACCCGCGTCCTTGTGCGTGGTCCCCGAGCCTGGGGTCGTCGGGTTCACTGAGCCCAACGACGCTGGCCGCCGGTACCGGCACGGGACTCTCAGCGCATACAACGCAGGGGCGTGCCGGTGCCCGCACTGCCGGCGCGCCTTCGCCGACTACCGGGCTCAGCGCCGGGCAGCCGGTGGCGCAACACCGCGCCCGCCGCATTGGGCAGATGGCGACGAGCACATCGGCCGCAACTGGTTCCGGCGCATGATCTGGCACCCAGCCTGCGAAGCCGCGGGCTTGACGGAGTTGCCCCGGTTTCATGATCTTCGCCATTCGCACGCGTCCTGGCTGCTCGCGGGCGGGGCAGACCTGCAGGTCGTCAAGGAACGCCTTGGTCACGGGTCGATCATGACTACTCAGCGGTACCTGCACACCCTGCCCGACGCCGACGAGACCGCCGTCGAGGCATTCACCCGGATCCGCAGCCGGAGCGCCAAACCTGCCGCCCGGCGGCCGAGGAGGTCAGCGTGAACCCCAGGACGCGCCGCGCTGCGCTGCTGTCGATCGGGGTGATCGCTATCGCGGCGAGCGTCAACGCGCTCGCGCACAGTTACGCGGGCTTGTATGACTGGGCGTTGCACCACCGGCTGGGCGGCTGGCAGGCCATGTCCTGGCCGGCCGAGATCGACGTGTTCCTGGCGGTCGGGGAACTCGCCCTGTACGTCGCCTACCTGGACGGGTGGCCCGCCCGGCAAAGGATGTGGCCGTGGGCGACCGCGCTGACGGGGCTGGCGGTCAGCGTCGCAGGCAACATCGGCCACATCCAGGCGCTGCCCGGCCATCCGGTCATCCTCGCTGACCGGCTGACCGCGGCGACCAGCCCGCTGGCGGCGTTCGCGGGCTTGTCGGTCGGGCTGCTGGTCCTGAAGATGACCCGCCAGCAGGCAAACGCCACCGCCGGGGCAGGCACACAGGCGCCGGTGCTGGCGCTGGCTGCGGCCCCGGTCAGCGCCGGCCCGTTCAGCCGTTCCGCAGCCGGCGCCGCCCCGGTTCCCCGGCCCGGCGACGATCTGGACATGCCTGGTGACGGCACCCGCACAGCCCCTGAGCCGGGACTGCTGGATGCTGCCAGCGTCATCTATCAGGATGCCGCTGCCCGGGGGGAGCGGCTGAGCCAGCGGATGCTGGCCCGGCAGTTGCGCGGTGATGGGCATCGGTTTCCCAACGAGCACCTGCGCCTGATCGCCGACAGCATCGGCCTCACCCAGGGCCAGGCAGCGTGACCAGAAGAGGGCCGAACCCGCAGGGACCCAGGGTCAGCCTGAACCAGCGCGCACAGCAAGCAGAGAGGTGGACGGTATGCCGGAGATCAGCAGCATCACAACGCGCCTGCGGGAGGCGGACAGCCTGCCTGACACTCTCGCGGCGGGGCTCGAAGCGTTCGAAGCCGTGCGGCAGCTCGCCCGCGGCTGCGGGGACGCGGTCCCGGTTCTGTTCGCCGCGTTCATGACCACAGCCGACGCAGCCGTTGACGGCCGGGAAGCTATCACGATTGCGCCCTCACTGGCCCCGGAACGTCGTGGCGGCGCCGGCGTCATCATGCCCCAAGCGAGCGTACCGGTGGAGGAGATCGCCGATGCCCTGGCCGGGCTCGGCGCGCTGCTGACCGACCAGCTGGCCCGCGCTACTGCGATGGCTGCCATAGCCGCAGACCGGGCCGCCTGCACCGAGGCAGCGGGATTCCCCTGTAACCGTGGAGACTTGAGTAAGGCTGATCTTGGTGGTGCCTGGTTCTCCGTAGCTGCCATCAAACGCCGGAGCGCAGGCATGGTCAAGGTGGAGGCCTCGCAGGCACGCGCC
>JAJYUU010000176.1 GCA_021792405.1 Actinomycetes bacterium | reverse complement strand
GCCGAGCCGGCGGCGGTCAGCGCGGCCGGCGGCACCCCGGCGCTGGCCAGCCGCTGGCCGGCTGCCGCAAGCGCCGGGCCCAGCAGCGCTCTCATCCGCGTGTCCAGCATCCGCCGCTCCCTACCGGGCCGCCCGGCCGTCCGGCACCGGCTCGGCCGCCTGCCGCCGGGGTACCTGAGGGATCGGCAGCAGTGTGCGCAGGGCCGCGTTTTCGTCCGGGTCGAGCACGCTGTGCTGGACGCAGGCGGGTACCAGGGTGCCGTTCTCGGGGTGGGCCATGGCGTAGTGGCAGGCGGCCAGTCGTTCCTGGGTGGCGCGGACCCGCGGGTCGGCGCTGGTCTGGCCGCGCTGCATCAGTTCCCAGGCGGGCTGCACGTCGGCAGCGTCCATGAACTGGTGCATCACGTAGCTGACGAGGTGAGCCCGGTGGGTCGCCAGGCGGCGCAGCCCCACGCGGCGGGCGGTCCGGGCGGCCCATCCGGCGGCCAGCAGCAGGATCTGGGGGTGGCGGGCGGTGATCAGCGTGAGCTGCCCGGCCAGCGCCGGGGCGGGGCTGCCGGTGAAGCTGACCGGCCCGAGGTAGCGGAAGAACGCGTCCCGCACGGCCAGATCCCGCGGGTCGGCGCCGTCCAACAGCGGGTACCAGCGGTCACCGGCCCAGAACCCGTACGCGGCCCGGTTGCAGCGCACGTCGCCGTGCTCGAAGACCCGGTAGTCCAGCGTCGCGCCGGCGCCGCGCTCGATCTGCGCCCACACCTGGTCCCCGGTCACCTGCTGGTAGTCCTCGTGCCAGCGGCGCTCGTCGCCGACGAACGCGGCCGGCTGGAAGGAGAACATCCCGTACCCCATGCCGCGGCAGTCGCGCACCACGGCGGCGACCTGGCCAAGGTTGGCCGGGGTGACGGTCATGTTGTGGGCCAGGAAGTACCGGACCTTGTGCTCGCGGCGCAGCCGGGCGAACATCGCCGCGAACCGGGCCCGGTAGGGATTCAGGGACGCCTCGTCCGGGGCGCGAGCGAGGCCGCGGCGGCCGAACATCAGCGAGTCGAAGTGGGCGGCGAATGAAACCCGGCGCAGCCGGGGCCGACCGTCCGGGCCTAGCACCAGCCGCTCCAGGTAGTCATAGCCGAAGTCGCCGTGGGTGAAGCTCATCGGCTCCCGCCCGTGGTCCCGCATGACCTGCAGCGCTGCGGCGTGGTCGTCGGGGTCGAGCAGGCTCACCTCGCCGCCGATCAGCTGGGCATGCGCCCGCGGCCCGCGCTGCTCGCGCAGCAGCGCCATCTGGGCCGTGATCTGCGCGAGGGTGTGCGGCCCGTCCACCCGGACCTGGTTGGCGTCGCGGGAGTGGTAGCACGGCGTGCAGGCCAGGTTGCACTGGGGGAACACCCCGTGCGTTCCCTCACAGCCCACCGCGTGCCGCCCCAGCACCTGCCCGGGCGTGCGGGCCGTCTCCGGCAGCCCGGCCCAGCGGCACGCCAGCGCAGCAGCGAAGTCCGGATCGGGCCGCAGGGCCTGGGCCGCCTTTCGGATCTGGGCTATCACTGTCACCAGCGGCTCCTCGTTTCATCGTGCCAGTTACCCGGCCTCTATTCCCACGTGCCTGCTCCGGGCATTGCATCGCGCGGCCGGGCGCCCGCCCGCGCCGGGTGTCAGCGACATGACACTGTTCGCGCGCCAGGGGCGCGCGCGGGCCCGGCCGTCCTGAGCGGGGGTGGTTGTGTGCGGGCAGTGCCGTGGTCAGTGCTGGGTCAGGTCGGCGAGGGCGGCTTCGATGGCGCGGTGGAACGTGGGATAGGCGTAGATCATGGTGCGCAGGCCTGCGATGGGGACCTGCCCGTGCACGGCGACGGCCAGGGCGCCGAGCACCTCCCCGCCGACTGGCCCGGCGCTGGTCGCGCCTACCAGGACGCCGTGGCGGGAGTCTTCGATGACCTTGATGAATCCTTCGTTTCCGGCCTTGTGGATCCAGCCCCGCGCCGAGGATGCCAGCTGTGTGGTGCCGGTGCGTACGGCCAGGCCATGCTCGCGGGCCCCGGCCTCGGTAAGCCCCACCGAGCCGATCTCGGGGTCGGTGAAGGTGACGCGGGGCACCGCCCGGTAACTGGCCGGCGGTCCGTCGGTGCCGAGGATGTCTCGGGCCGCGATGGCGGCCTGGTACATGGATACGTGGGTGAACGCGCCCTTGCCGGTGATGTCGCCGACCGCCCAGAGCCCGTCTGCGGCCCGCAGCCGCTCATCGGTGGTAATGGCCCCGGCGGTCTCGTCGAGGCCGTAGGCGCCGATCCCGAGGGAGGTGAGGTCGGCGCGGCGGCCGGTGGCGACGAGCAGCCGCTGCGCCTTCATTACCTCGCCCCCGCTGAGAGTCACGGTGAACTGGTGGCCGTCGTGGCTGACTTGCCCGGCGCGGCTGCAGGTGCGCACCGCGATGCCCTCCCGCGCAAACACCTCGGCCAGTAGGTCACCGGCTTCGGGTTCCTCGAGGGGGAGCAACCGCGGCAGCGCCTCCACCACGGCTACCCTGGCGCCGAAGCGGGCGAACACCTGGGCCAGTTCGGCGCCGACCGCACCGCCGCCCAGCACGATCAGCGACCTGGGAACCTGTTCGGCCTCGATGGCCTCTCGGTTGGTCCAGTACGGAGTGCCGGCCAGGCCCGGAACCGGCGGTACGGCGGGCTCGGTGCCGGTGCTGACCAGGATGCCGCGCCGGGCCCGGAACACCTGCTGGCCCTCTGCCGTGTCGACGGTGACCTCGCCGCGGCCGGTGATCCGCCCGCGACCGCGGGTGAAGTGGCCACCCTTGCCGGCGAACCGGTCCACGGCGACCCTGTCATCCCAGGAATCGGTGGCCTCCTGGCGGATCCGGCGGGCGACCGGCCCCCAGTCCGGGGCCACCGTCGAGGTACCGGCGATGCCCGGGATCCGGCGGGCCTCGGCCAGCAGGTTCGCGGCCCGGATCATCATCTTCGACGGCACGCACCCCCAGTAGGGGCACTCCCCGCCGACCAGCCTGGCTTCCACCCCGGTCACGTGCAGGCCAGCTTCAGCCAGCCGCCCGGCGGCGTCCTCACCACCGGGGCCCATCCCGATCACGACGACATCGGTCTCTTCGATATCCATGCGTTTCCCCTCACCGATCCGCTGCTTCTCTCGTGAGCGGTAACGCGAGGACCCTGAGGAACCAGGCTGGGAGTGTCAGCCAGGTGACATCACTCGCCCCGGCGGGCCGTCCGGGGAAGATGATGCGTTCATGACGTACCTGCCGTCCCTGCCGCAGGACGCGGTCCTGCTGGATGTGTTCCGCGCCTACCCGGAGACCGCCCGGCCGCTGCTGGACTACCACGAGGCATTGCTGCGCGGCCCGTCGCCGCTGAGCGTGGCCGAACGGGAACTGATTGCGGCGTATGTCTCCGCGCTGAACGCCTGCCGATACTGCCACGGTGTGCACCAGGCCACCGCCGAGGCGTTCGGGATTGCTGAGGATGTCCTGGCCGCGCTGCTCACCGACGTCCGCACCGCCCCAGTCCCCGAACCCATGAAGCCGCTGCTGCGCTACGCCGCCAAGCTCACCCTGACCCCGGCAAAGATCACCGCGGCCGACGCGGAGGCGGTGCTGGGCGCGGGCTGGCCAGAGAAGGCGCTGCACGACGCGGCCGCCGTGTGCGGGCTGTTCAACCTGATGAACCGGCTGGTCGAAGGGCTGGGCATCACCGCGGGGGAGGACTACTGCCGGGCCTCAGCCCGCCGGCTCACGAGCAGCGGGTACGCGGGCCTGAAGGACCGGCTGTGACCACGGGCCCGATGACGTGGTTTCCGGACACGGTGCGCCGGGTGCCTCGCGCCACGCGGCCCTGACCGGCAGCGCCAGTGACGGCATCAGTTACCCCGGGAGAAGCCCGCATGCAACCTCGCCCGAGCGTCATCGTGTTCGACGTCAACGAGACGCTGCCCGGCATGACCCCGATGGCCAGGCGCTTCGCCGAGGTCGGGGCATCGCAACTGCTCGCCCAAGTGTGGTTCGCTTCGCTGCTGCGGGACGGGTTCGCGCTGGACGCCGCCGGCAGATCGTCTCCTGACCTCATCGCGCCCTCCCCGGTACTGGGCAGGCGGCCGGGCTGAACCAGCTGTGACCCGGCTGGGCTGCTCGCCGGCTGCGCAGCGGCTACTCCGCTATCAGGTCTCGCCGCACCAGTATGGCGGCGCGGGGGCAGCGGCATCGCCCGCACTTGTCAGCGAGATGACTAAGGACCTTCGCGTGGGGCCTCTGGGCTTGGATACTGGGCGGCAGGCAGCCGTGATCCTTACGCGGAGGTAACCAGTGGCCGATGGCGATGTGAGCACGGGCCCCGGGCCCGTTGCGCCGGCGAGCGCTGTCCGCGCATAACGACGCCACCATGCGGACCGTGGTGGACTGCGGCGAAGTCGGCCGGCTCACCCTTGATGAGCCCGGGCCGCATGGCGGCACCGGCGAGGGGCCGACGCCGCTGCAGGCCGTGCTGGGGGCGCTGTGCGGGTGTGAGGCGGTGACGTTCCGCCGCACCGCCACTGAAATGGGCCTGACCTACGACGCCCTGGACTTCGAGGCTGCCTTCACCATCGACATCCGCGGGCGGCAGGGCGACCGGTCGGTGCGACCGCATTTCCAGACCGTGCGGGTCCGCGCCGTCGTGTCTGCCGCCGAGCCTGCCGGGAAGTTGGCCGCGGTGATCGAGGAGACCGAGGCACGGTGCCCGGTGATGAACCTGCTCCTGGACGCCAAAGTCAACCTGCGGGTCGACTGGCTCCACGACAGCGGCGGCACCTGCGAGACAGTGCCCCGGCACACGACCGGGCCATGACCCCCGCGTCGCCCCGGAGAATGTCAGGCCACGGACAATCGGGCTGCTTCTGCTGGTGGCGGCGCGGTTCACTGACGGCAGTAGCGGAAGCCCGTCCCTGGGGGGTGTAACACGAGATCCCGCGCCACGCTGACGGTTTCCGGGAGGCGATGCCCGCCCTGGTCAGCGCCGGGTGATGCGGCCAGGCTGTTCGCCCGGGGGATCACCGTGCGCCCGTGCGTTCCGGTGGCCGCGGTGGTCGGCTGCGTGCTGTCGGCGATCAACGAGGGCACGCAGATCGCCACTGGCCAGGCCGGCTGGCCGACATGGGTGAGGGTCGGCCTCAATTTCGTGGTCCCGTTCATGGTCGCCAGCTACGGCTACCTCAGCGCTGCCCGGGTGCCCCGCTGGCGCGCCGGGCTCCCAGCTCAGGACGAGACGGCTGATCATGAGATGTGATCGTGCAGCAGGGACAGCCTGGGCAGGGTGCTCACCGAAGTGTCAGCCCCGGTAAAGCCCGTGATGGCGCAGAGAGCTACGCGGTTACGGTGGGCGGGAGTCGCCGAGACGTGGTGGCATGGAGCCGGAACAGGAAGGCACGCCACGTGCGGAACGGGCGCGGGTCGCCCGGTCGAGGACTACGCGCTGATCGGGGACGCGCATATCGCTGCGCTGGCCGGCCGGAACGGGTCGGTCGACTGGCTGTGCCTGCAGCGTTTCGACTCCGGTGCCTGCTTCGCCGCGCTGCTGGGCGGTGAGAATCACCAGTTCTGGTGGATCGCCCGGCGGCGCTCAGCGGGTGACCCGCCGTTACCGGGGCGAGACCCTGGTGCTGGAGACGGAGTTCTGCGGCAGCGACGGGCGGTCCGGCTGGTGGACTGCATGGCCGCTGCTCCGGTCATGCCAGATGTCGTCCGGGTGGCCGAGGGGGTTTCGGGCCGGTTGGCTATGCGGATGGACCTGGTGATCCGTTTCGACCACTGCTGGGTCGTGCCGTGGAAGTGGCGGGCCGGTGATCACCTGCGTGGTATCGCGGGGCCTGACTCGATCTGCCTGGCCAGGGCGATGGCGCGGTCGATGGCGACCCAGCACATCAGCATGGGAATACAAGAAGTGCTGCAGCTGGCCGCGTATCTCCCAGATGCCCTGGTCGGCTTCTTGCCAGTGGGCAGCGGCACCGTTGGCCAGGTCGGTCAGGAACTGGCGGGTCAGCTTGCCGGGTACACCCAGTTCGGGCTGCAGCCGGTGGGCAGCGTCCAGCAGTTCCCCGTAGACGTCGAGCTGGACCTGCCGCCAGGCGGCGTTGCCCACCCGCACCGGGCTGCTGGCCGCCAGCCTGCCAGGTGCTCAAGCTGACGTTCGGCCAGGTCGTGCTCACCGCCGATGCCGTACATGATCTGCAGCCGGCCGCCGTCCCGGACCTGGGCGGCGGCACTGACCATGAACTCGAAGAACGCGCCAGCCTCATCCGGGCAGGCCGCCACCCACAGCGCCGACAGGGTGAACGAGGCGTCGCGGACCCAGGTGTAGCGGTAGTCCCAGTTGCGCTGCTCGCCCACCGTCTCCGGCAGCGAGGTGGTAGCCGCCGCTGTGATCGCCTCTGTGGGTGCAAAGGTCAGCGCCCGCAGGACCCCCGGCCGCTATGATGGACGAGTTCCTGCCACGGCCCCCGGTACCTTGGTGGATGGCCGACCAGGACTGCCAGCCGCGGATCGTGTCCGGCACGGCGCTGCGGATCTCATGCTGATCCCATAGCCGGGGCCGCTGGACGGTCGGCGCGTACTGAAGGGTGAAGCCGGCTCGCTGCTCGGCCCGCAGCCTGAGCCGGGCATAGGCCGTGCCGCCTTCGATACGCAGCGGAACCGGCGCGGACAACAGCGGGATCACCAGGCCGTACTCGGGGCGCGGCACTCCCCAGCGCTACCTCGACCTCACCGGAGCTGCACGTCACTTCCCGCAGCAACGTGTGCGGCACATTGCCGCCGAGTTCGTGGCCGCGTTCACGCCCGCCCAGTGCCAGCGCGTCGGTCAGCATGGCCCCACCGCCCGCGGTCCGGAAGACGCTCTGCATGACCATGGCCTGATCGGCGTAGCCGCGCTCGCGGGTGAAGTCACCGGCCGGGCGGACCGACCAGTGCCCGGCACGGTCATCCAGCAGGCGGGCGAATACCGAGCGGCTGTCGAACCTCGGCAGGCACAGCCAGTCCACCGAGCCATCCCGGCTGCCAGCGCGGCGCCGTTGCAATCTGACAGCACCGCATAGTCGGCTATGGGCAGATAGCTCACCTCGACCTCCTCGGCAGCAGCGCCACTCAGCCGCCCGATGCCCGCCACCGTGTGGGGGAAACGCCGGCCGCACTGCACCTGTGGCAACCACCGACGGAGCGGTATCGAGGCAGATTGTCCGGCAGCTGACACAGTCCTCAGCTGGCGCCGGGCTGGGATCGTGCAGTCCTGGCCATGGCCGGGTACGTGCCCCGGGCCTCAGGACGATTCGCCGTGCCCGGCGGGGATCTCTTGCCAGCTGCGGACACCAGCGGCTGCGGCATCGCAGGCCTGGGCGGCGCCGGCCGGGTCGATGCGGGCTGTCAGCCAAATGCCGAATGTGGCGGCGGTGAGCAACTGTGCCCGCTGGCGGACGCGGGCGGCTGCCAGTTGGCCCGGCATCGCGTTGGCGAAGGCCGCCGTGATCCGGTCCCGGAAGTCCTGCGCCCGGCGGCCGAGGATGGGGCTGCGGCCCTCGTGCTCAGCGATCGAGTTGATCATGAGGCAGCCGCGGGACGCCGGCCCGCCGGTGCGGAAGAACGGAGCCAGCCCGGCGAAGAAACTCTCGATGTCGTCGGGACCGGCACCGGCGCGTTCCATGGGGGCGAGCCGGGGAGCGATGAAGTCACGAAGATACCAGTCCAGGGCCAGATTGAAGATCGCCTGCTTGGTGCCGAAGGCTGCATACAGGCTGGAACGGTTCAGGCCAGTAGCCTGCTCCAGGTCGGATATCGCCGTGTCCTGGTAACCCCTGGCCCAGAACACCTGCGCGGCGGCCGCTATGGCGTTATCGGTGCTGAAGCTGCGCGGCCGTGCCATCCGCCACCCCTTGACGACAAGGATCCCACCGGTCCAGCATAGGAAAGACGGTTCTGTAACGCATAGTTCAGAATTATTCTCACAAGGCGGTGAGATCATGGGCATCCCCACTGAGGCCATCGGCAGCATCCCCAGGCCACGGTGGCTGATCGAGGCAAGCGGCGACGTCGCCGCCGGGCGCATCACCGCTCAGGACTACGCCGAGCTGGCCGACCGGGCAGTCCGCGAGACCATCGAGCAGTTCGAAGCAACCGGCTCACCAGTGATCACCGACGGGGAACAGGCCAAGCCCAGCTTCGCCACCTACCCGCTCAATGGCCTGCCGTCGCTCGCCCCGGACGGCGCAGTGATCCCCTTCGCTGACGGGCACACCCGCCAGCTGCCCCGGCTGACCGCCGGCCCGTTCCGTTACGCCCATCACGCTGATGCTTATCTCCGGCGGGCGCGACGCTACGCGCACGCCCCGGTCAAGCAGGCGGTAATCGCCGCATCGGCGCTCAGCCTCATCTATCCGGAAGACGGCATCGACGGCTATCCGCGAGACGCTTTCCTGGCCGACCTAGTGCGCGAGGCGGCAGCGGACATCCGCGGCGCCCTGGACGCCGGCGCCCACAGCGTCCAGATCGACTTCACCGAGGGCAGGCTGGCACTCAAGCTAGACCCATCCGGCCAGCTACTGCAGTCCTTCACCGACCTCAACAACCAGGTCCTGGGCCAATTCACCACCGCCGAGCAGCAGCGCATCGGTGTGCACACCTGCCCGGGCGGGGACCAGGATTCCACCCACAGCGCCGACGTCGACTACGCCGGCCTGCTGCCGGGACTGTTCAGCCTGAACGCCGGCGCCTTCTACATCCAGCTGGCCAGCGAACCCGACCGGCCCCAGGTGCTGCGCATCATCGCCGAGCACGCCAAGCCAGGGCAGCGGATCTTCGTCGGCGTCACCGACCCGATCAGCGCCCGCGTGGAAACCGAAGAAGAAGTCCGGGACCGGGTGCTGCAGGCAGCGCAATTCATCGATCCCAGCCGGCTGGGGACCTGCGACGACTGCGGCTTCGCGCCGTTCGGCGACGACACCTCCACCAGCCGCGAAACCGCGTTCGCGAAAATCAGCGCCCGGGTCGCCGGAACCCAGCTTGCAGCCAGGGAACTCGGCATCTGAGCCGGACCCACCCGCACCCGCCCTCGGCGCCATGAACCGGGGCACTGCTGCAGCCGGGCGGCAGATGGCGGATAGCTGACTGAGACAGGATGCCAGCCCCGGGAGGACGTGGCCGTACGCGATGGGATCTCAGGCCGAGCGCTGCGCCCTGCCTTGTCTCCAGCTACGGCTACCTCACCGCCGGCCAGGTCTCGCCCCGGCATCGCCGGGAGGGGGCTGGCTGATCCCGGCACGCAAGACACCCCAGGGCTTAAGTTGTCAAGTCGGGGTGATCTGGGCGGGCTGGCGGTGTTCTGGTGCGGGGCATGCTGACGCTGCCGTCCGGCTGGGGCTGAGCGTCGGAAGGCTCTGATGAGGGC
>JAJYUU010000175.1 GCA_021792405.1 Actinomycetes bacterium | reverse complement strand
GCGGGGCGGCCGGCGCGGGGCCGACGGCGCGCATTGCCTGCTCGACGTCACGCCGCATGATGCGGCCATTCGGCCCGGTGCCGGCGATCGCCCGCAGGTCCAGCGCGCCCTCGCGGGCCAGCCGCCGGGCTAGCGGGCTGACGAAGATCCGCTGCGTCCCGGCGCGCTGCGCTCCGGCCTGCTCGGCGTCGCGGTGCGGCCCTGGCCCCTGCCGCTGCCCATTGCCAGCCGGTGCCGCGCGGACCAGGTCAGCGCCACTCGCCGGCGAGCCGGCCGAAGGCGGGGATGACACGGGCGAGCCAGCGGGAGCGGCCGCAGCCGGCGCTACTCCCTGCGCGCGCAGCATTTCATCGATGTCCCCGGCCGCCTCGCCCGGCGCGCCCAGCAGCGCGATGGGCTGGCCGACCGCGACGTTCGCGCCCTCGCCGACGAGCCGGCGCAGGATCACGCCGTCCTCCTCGGCCTCGATGTCGACGATGGCCTTCTCGGTCTCCACGGTGGCGATCACGTCGGCCGCGGTATACGGGACGTTCTCGGCCAGCGGCCAGTCCGCCAGCACCGCCTCGCTCGCCCCGGCGGAGATCGCGGGAACGCGGAGCAGCCTCGCCATCGTCAGGCCTTCGCCAGCTCGATCAGCGCGCTGACGACGTCGCTGACCTGAGCGACGGCCGCGCGCTCCAGCACCTTGCTGATGGTCGGCGAGGCCTCGCCCCCGGTGACCCGCTGCACCGGGTGGTCGAGCCAGTCGAAGAACCGCCGCTGGATCTCATCGGCCAGCCAGCCGCCGTAGGAGGTGCCCAGCGCGCCCTGCTCGGCGATGAGGACGCGGTTGGTCTTCCTGATGCTCGCGCCGATCGTGTCCCAGTCGATGCTCGCGCGGTCAAGCCAGCGCAAGTCGATCACCTCCGCGTCGATGCCGCCACTGGCCGCGACAGCCGCCAGCACCAGCGGCGTCATCGCCAGGTACGTCAGCACCGTGAGCTCCGATCCGGCGCGCCGCACCGCGGCCCGGCCGACCGGCAGGCAGTAGTCCCACTCCCCGTCCGGCACCTCCCCCGCGGTCGGGTACAGGTCCACGTGCTCCAGCACCACCACCGGGTCGCGGCACCGCAGCGCGCTGTTCATCAGCCCGATGTAGTCGAACGGCGTCGACGGCGCCACGATCCGCCAGCCCGCCGAGGTGGCGAAAATACCCGCCGGATCCATCGAGTGCTGCGACCCGTAGCCGGTGCCGATGGCGACCTTGCTGCGCAGCACCAGCGGGACGTCGCCAAGGCCCCCGTACATGTGCCGGGCCTTCGCGATCTGGTTGAACAACTGGTCGGCGGCGACCCACATGAAGTCCGCGTACATGAACTCGACCACCGGGAGGAACCGGCCGTCCAGCGCCACTCCCCCGGCCAGCCCGGCGAACGCGTTCTCGCTGATCGGCGTGCCCAGCACCCGGCCGGGATACGCCTGAGCCAGGCCCTTGGTTGCCCCGTTGGTCCCCCCGTTCAGCCGGTGGATGTCCTCGCCCATGATCACGATGCGGTCGTCGCAGCTCATCCGGCGTGCCATCACCCCGGCGACCGCATCGATGAACGTCATCTCGGCGGCCGGCCCGCGGAAATCGGCCCGGTCGGCCATCGGCGCATCCGCGAACTCGCTCAGGTCACCCCGCACGCCCACGTCCGCGAACGCCGGATCCGGCCACTCGGCAGCCTTGATCTGCCGCTGATCCGCCTTCCCGCCCGGCACCGGCTCCAGCAGCACCGAGCCGATCTCCGCCATCAGCCCGGCGGCCTGCCGCCGCGCGGCCTCCACCGCCGTCTCGGCGAGAATCCCGCAGCGCGCCAGGTGCCCGGCGATCTGGCTGATCGGATCCCGTGCCCGCCACCGGGCTTCCTCTTCCCTGCTGCGGTACCGGAACGCGCTGCCGGGAAACGGGCCGTTCTGGTGGAAGTAACGGTAGACATCCGCCTCCAGCACCGCCGGGCCATTCCCGGCCCGAAGGTGGGCGACAACCTGCCGCATCGCCAGGTGCACGGCCAGGACATCCATGCCGTCCACTTTCCAGCTGGCGATGCCGAAGCCGGGACCGCGCGCCGACAGCCGCGGCTCGCCGGTCGCCTCCTCCACCGTGGTCGACACCGCGTACCGGTTGTTCTCGATGAAGAAGCACAGCGGCAGCCGCCAGGCAGCCGCCAGGTTCAGCGTCTCCAGCGTCGAGCCGATGTTGATCGCGCCGTCGCCGAAATAGGTGACCGCGACCGCGCCGGTACCCGCATGCTGATGCGCCCACGCCGACCCGGCCGCCTGCGGCACCCCGCCGCCGACGATGGCGTTGGTGCCGATCGCCCCGGCCTCCCGCCACTGCAGGTGCATCGAACCGCCGCGGCCGTGGCTGAACCCACGGTCCAGCCCGCACACCTCCGCCAGGCTGCGCAGCAGCACCGCCCGCACCTCGCCGGGGAACGGCCGGGTCGGGTCGATGCCCTCCGGAGCCACATGCGCAAGCGCCTTCGCCAGGAACTGGTGATGACCCCGGTGCGAGCCGTTCACCGTATCCCCGGCGGCCAGCGCCAGCACCGAGCCGACCGCGCCGCCTTCCTGGCCGATGCTGGAGTGGGCGGGCCCGTGGATCAGGCCGTCGGCGGCCAGTTCCAGCACGTACTCCTCGAACGCCCGGATCAGGATGAGCTGGGCGAACGCGCCGACCAGGAAGTCCGGGTCGGCCGCGTCCCAGTCCTGCCCGGTCGCGACGACCTCGACCCATGGCGCGGACATCCGCAGCCGCTTCTGCTCCATCACACTCCCCTGAACCCGCCGGCGCCGCAGGCAGCGGCCGGCCTATGCCGAGCCCGTTTCCTGCCGGTCGAACGCCTTCCCGCCCGGGTAGGACACGAGCTCGAACTGCATGCCCCAGGGGGCCAGGAAGTAGACCCAGCGCTGGCCTTCGCTCGGTCCGCTGCTCGCGGTCGGATCGCCGAGTACCTGTACGCCCTTCGCGCGCAGGTAGTCCACGGCGGCGTCCATGTCGTCGACGTAGAAGGCGACGTGATGCCCGCCGTAGTCGCTGTTGCGCGGCAAGACCTGGCGCTGGTCGGGTGCTGCGTACTGGAACACCTCGAAGATCGCCTGGCCGCCGCAGCGGAAGAAATGCAGCTGCTGCATAACCGCGCGGGGATGGACGTTCAGGTGCTGCGACATCCAGTCGTCATCGTGAACGAACGGGCCGAGTGAGTACATGTACTCGCAGCCGAGCACATCGATCAGGAACTGCCGCGCCTGCTCGAGATCGGGCACGGTGAACCCGACGTGATCGACGCGGGTAAGTCCGGGAACGGGCATTCTGGCCTCACCAGTTGACCGCGACATACAGCGGCTCGGTGTAATCGAGCAAGCCCTCATGGCCGCCCTCCCGGCCGATACCGCTCTGCTTGGCACCGCCGAACGGGGCGGCAGGGTCGCTGACCAGGCCGCGGTTCAGCCCGATCATTCCGGAGTCCATCCGCTCGCTCACCCGCAGGCCGCGGGCGAGGTCGCCGGTGTAGACGTAGCCGACGAGCCCGAACTCGGTGTCGTTGGCGAGCGCGACGGCCTCGTCCTCGGTCTCAAACGTCACGATCGGCGCGACCGGGCCGAAGATCTCCTCGCGCAGGATCGCCGAGCCCGGCGCGACGCCAGTCAGCACCGTCGGCTCGTAATAACAGCCGTCCTGCCGGGGCCGGCCGCCGCCGGTCAGGACCGTCGCGCCCGCGCTGACCGCGTCGCTGACCAGCGAGTCCACCTTCTCCACTGCCTCGTCGTTCACCAGCGGACCCACCTGCGTGGACTCCTGGACGCCAGGCCCGACGCGCAGGCCGGCCATCCGCTCCGCGAGCCTGCGGGAGAACTCCGCCGCGACCGGGGCCTCCACGTAGAACCTGTTGGCCGCGGTGCACGCCTCGCCGCCGTTACGCATCTTGGCGATCATCGCGCCCTCGAGGGCGGCATCGAGGTCGGCATCGGCGAAGACCACGAACGGCGCGTTCCCGCCGAGTTCCATCGAGGTGTTCACGATGGTGTCGGCGCACTCGCGCAGCAGGATGCGCCCGACTTCGGTCGAGCCGGTGAAGCTGAGCTTGCGCACTCGCGGGTCGTGCAGCATCGCCGAGACGATCTGGCCGGACCGTCGTCCCGGCAGCACGTTGACCACTCCCGGCGGAACGCCCGCGGCTTCCAGCAACCGCGCCATGGCCAGCGCGGTCAGCGGGGTGTCGCTGGCGGGCTTGAGCACCATCGTGCAGCCGGCCGCCAGCGCCGGGCCGATCTTCCTGGTCGCCATCGCCGCCGGGAAATTCCACGGCGTGACCAGCACGCAGATGCCTACCGGCCGGCGCATGACCATGATCTTGTTGCTGCCCGACGGGGCGACGCCGAGCGAGCCGTCGATGCGGACCGCCTCCTCGGCGTACCAGCGGAAGAACTCGGCGGCGTACGACACCTCGGCGCGCGCGTCGGTCAGTGCCTTGCCGTTCTCCAGCGCTATCAGCGTCGCCAGGTCCTCCCGCTGCGCGGTCATCAGCTCGAACGCGGCGCGCAGGATCTCCGCCCTCGCGCGCGGCGCGGTCGCGGCAAAGGCGGCCGCTGCATCGGCCGCCGCGTCCACCGCGGCCATGGCGTCCGGCACGCCGGCGTCCGCCACCGAGGCGATCACCGTGCGGGTAGCCGGGTCGAGCACATCGAAACGCCCGCCCGCCGCAGCCGGGACGGCCTTGCCGCCGATATACAGATCGGTCAGCAGGCCGCTGACCAGCTCGTCCACCTGTGTCATGCCGGCGCTCCTGGAATCAGTACGGGTTGGCGATAACGAGATCCTGCGCGGGGAAGAGCGTCAGGATCCGCGGGCCGTCGCTGGTCACCACGACCTCTTCCTCGATCCGCGCCGCGGAGAACCCGTCCGAGGCCGGGCAGTACGTCTCCAGCGCGAACACCATCCCCGGCTGGATCTCGATCGGGCTGTCCAGGCTGTTGAGCCGGCTGATGATCGGGCGCTCGTGCAAGCCGAGCCCGAGGCCGTGGCCGAACTGCAGGCCGAAGGCGGCCATCTCGCTGGCAAAGCCGAAGTCGGTGGCGGCCGGCCACAGCCGGGCGATGTCGTCGGTGCCGACGCCGGGCTTGACCGCCTCGATCGCCGCGTCCATCCACTCCCGCGCCCTGGTGTAGGCGTCCCGCTGCGACGGTGTCGCGTGACCGACGCCGAAGGTCCGGTAATAACACGTGCGGTAGCCGTTGTAGCTCTGGATGATGTCGAAGAAGGCCTGGTCACCGGGCCGGATGAGGCGATCGGAGAAGTTGTGCGGGTGCGGGTTGCAGCGCTCGCCGGACACCGCGTTGATCGCCTCGACCTGCTCCGAGCCCATCTCGTACAGGCGCTTGTTCGCCAGCGCCACGATGTCGTTCTCGCGTATGCCCGGCTTGAGGCTCTCGACGATGTCCTGGTAGACCCCGTCCACCATGGCCGCCGCCTGGGTCAGCAGCATGATCTCATCCGCCGACTTGATCTGCCGCGCGTCCAGCATCGGCTGCTGCGCATCGACGACGGTCAGGCCCTGCCGCTGCATCTCGGCGTGGAACGGCAACTCGATGATGTCGACGCCGACCGGCTGCCCGGCCAGGCCATGCTCGGCCAGCAGGTGCCTGATCTCGGTCACCGCCGAGGCCATCAGGCCGGCCTCCGGTGCGATCGCGCCGCGCAGGCCGAGCATGCCGGCCCGGCAGTTCTCCTGCGGCAGCCAGGGGCAGTACAGCTGATGATGCTTCGCCGCCGACCCGAAGTCCCACAGCACCGGCTCGCCGTCGCGGGTCAGCAGCGCATACCGCGTCATCTTGTCGCCCAGCGCGCCGCCGATCCAGGTCTGGGTGGTGTAGCGGATGTTGTAGAAGTCGAACAGCAGGAAAGCACCGCAGTCGCTGGCCGCCAGCGCGGCGCGCGCGCGCTCCAGCCGGTAACGCCGCAGCCGGTCGAAGTCGACCCGCTGCTCGAAGTCGGCGCCGCCGTGCCCTGGCGCCGGAAGCGGGCGAGCGCTGCTCATCAGTCCTCCAGCCCGTCATCGACGTCGCCGTCCTCGGCTTCCAGCCTCAGGCCGGCCCGCCTGGCCTGCTCCACCAGCAGCGCGGCGAAGTCCTGCGTGCGGTAACCGGCCCCCAGCGCCGAAGCGACCAAGGCCGCGGTCGTCGCCGCGACCGGCATCGGCGCCTCCAGGTCGCGGGCGGCCGCAAGGCCGAGGTCGAAGTCCTTCAGCAGCAACGGCACTGTGAACGTCGGAGTGAAGTCAAGGTGCACCAACGCCGGCGACTTGTACCGGCTGAACATCGACCCCATCACCGAATGGTTGATGAACTCCAGGAACGCCGCCCGGCTGATGCCGCCCTTCTCCGCCAGCACCGTCACCTCGGCCAGGCTCTGCATCGTCACCCCCAGCAGCACGTTGTGACAGATCTTCGCCAGCCTCGCCACCTCGTCCTGGCCCACGTAGGTGACCCGGCGGCCGAACACCTCCAGCAGCGGTTTCGCCGCGTCGAACGTCTGCTGGCTGCCGGATACCGCCAGGGACAGCTTGCCGGCCCGCACGACCTTCGGGTTGCCGCTGACCGGCGCCGCCAGGAACTCGGTGCCCCGCTTCTCCGCCGCCGCGCGCACCGCCGCCGAGGCCTGCACCGAGACCGTGGTGAAGTCCACCAGCAAGCCAGGGGCGCGGCCAGTCCCGGCCAGCACGCCGCCCTCGCCGGCCGTCACCTGCAGCAGGTCATCCGACCCGGCCACCATGGTGAACACCACATCCCGCGAGGCCAGATCCGCCGGGGCGTCAGCCACCACCGCCCCGCGGTCGGCCAGCGGCGCCAGCTTGGCCCTGGTCCGGTTCCAGACCGCAACGTCGTGCCCGGCGTCCAGCAGCCTCGACGCCATCTGCAAGCCCATCCGGCCTGCCCCGATCCAGCCGATCGCGGGTTTCTCAAGCGCCCGGTATGCCATCACGACGTCCTTCCCGCACAGTCCCCCGCAGTGACTGCCGCACGACTCCCGACCACTGCGGGCACACTATCACAAACGATTGCAGCCCAGAAGAGCCTGTCCGGCCGTCAGGCGCCCGGCGCCGGTGACCGGGCCAGCCATCACCGGGCCAGCCATCACCGGGCGAGCCGTGATTGGGCCATCAGCTCGGCCAGGGCCGGCTCGGGCTCAAGTACGTACAGGCCGCCGCCGATCCGGTCGGTCACCCACAGCATGCCGGTGTCGTCCACGAACAGATCGTTGATCTGCGGAACCGGCTGGCCAGCCGGGGGCTCGGGCTCCCAGTGCGCGACCTCGACCGGGTTTGCGGGATCGGCCAGGTCATAGACGCGCACTCCGGCGCTGAAGTAGCTGGCGAACACCAGGCGCTCGCTACGGTAGGAGCCGGGCTGGTTCTCGTGCAGGTTATGCGCGCCGAACCGGAGCGGCAGGTGGCCGTAACCTGCCGGATGCGGGCAGACCGAGCGCACCTGCGGCCGCTCGCCGGCCACATCGATCACCCGGATTGCCCGCATCGGCGCATCGGGGCCGTCCCTGACTTGCTCGTCGGTGGCTACCACCAGGCCACGGCCCGGCAGCGGCAGGCACGTGTGGGTTGACCCGCCGCCCCAGCTCAGGTGACCCACCTGGCGCGGGCTCGTCAAGTCCGACACGTCCAGGATGACCATGCCCGCGTCGTCGTATCCGAGGTAAGCCCGGTCGCCGGCGATCAGCGCATGGTGGGCCGCATAGCGCTCGCCCGGCGGCCAGCCTCGCTCCTCGCCCTCCCCCTGGCCCGGCCACCACCAGCGGCCGGCTTCCACCGGGCGGGCCGGGTCGGAGAGGTCGGCCACCACCCAGATGCGATCGGTGAATCCGTCGGGGATGGCCGACATGTGCGCGTACTGCCCGCCGGTCCAAACAATCCGGTGCACCCCGCGCCCGCCGCTTGGCCAGAAGCCGATCTGCCGCGGCCGCAGCGGGTCGCTCAGCTCGTAGACAATCAGGCCGGCCGAGAACGGCTCGGTCAGCTGCGCCCGGTACGGGAACTTCTCCGCGTTGACCAGCAGCAGGCCGTCGGCCACCTGCACCTTGTGAGTGTGCGAGCGCGGTGGCGCCGGCCACTGGCTGACCAGGGCAGGCCGGGCCGGATCGGTGACGTCCAGGACCGAGGTGCCCATCCCGCTGGTGCCGGTATGGCCCACGTACAGCGCGTTGCCGTGGCGGATCACCTGCATGCCGTCGCCGTAGCCGCCGAGGTCGTGGTGAGCGATCAGGCGCAAGCCGGCTGCGCTGGCGGTTGCTGCGCTGCCGGTGGTCGCGCGCTCGTCCATCAGCCGGCCGCCGGACGGCTCACGGTCCCGCCAAGCTGCTGCGCAGCCCAGTCGGCGGTGGCCTGGCGGTGGAACGGCGCCAGGTTCGCGCAGCCGTGATTACCCTGCTCGAGCAGCAGCAGCCGGGCGTCGCCGCCCGCCTCGTCCACCAGCCGCTGCGCGTGCTGCCAGGGAATGAGGCGGTCGAGCTTGCCCATGACCGCGAGCAGCGGGCACTTGATCAGTCCGGCCCGGCCGGCCAGGGTCAGTTCCCCCGCCTTGCGCCGGGCGGTCTCCATGTCCGGGGATTTGGACCTGACCCGGAAGGCTTCGCGGGTCAGAATCGGGCGGCTGTCCCAGTCGTCGGCGAACGAGTACGGCCCGGCCAGCGCGATGCAGGCGCGCACCCGGTCGTCGCCGCTGGCCACCCGAGGCGCGTAATAGCCGCCGAGGCTGACGCCCCAAACGCCGATCCGGTCCGGGTCGATGCCGTCTTCCGCGCTGACCTGGTCGATGATGGCCGCGCCGGGCACCTCCCAGTCACCCCTGATGGCCAGGTCGTACTCTGCCTCGCCCTGGCCGGGACCGTCCACGCTGAAGGTCGCGATGCCGCGCTCCAGGAAGAGGTCTTCGGTGCTGCGCAGTTCCTCCTTGGCCGAATCCAGCCCCGGGATCATGATCATGACCGGATGCGGCCCGTGCCCAGCAGGCAGCCGCAGCACGCCGGCCATCCGCGACGACTCGAACGGGATCTCCACCCGGCGGCCCGGCGGATCGAGATAGGGCAGCGCATCGGTGAGGCAGCGGACCGCCCGCTCGTGCGCCGTCCGCATCTGATCCATGTCGTCGACGAACAGGAACTTGGCGAAGTGGAAGTAGACGGCAGCCTGCGACAGATGCTCGCCCGCCGAGATCGTCCGCCCGGCTGCCAGCGCGTCCCGGCCTAGCTGTTCGTGCTCGGCGGCTACCGCGCTCCAGGCCGAGCACCACTCATCCCATGAGGAGATGCCGTTGACGATCCGGTCGAAGTCGCCGGCCGTCACGCCGTTGGTCGTGAAGCGCGGGGCCCAGTGTGAGATTGCCATGGCCAGCCTGTCATCCATGCGCGCGCCCTCTCGCCGTCGGT
>JAJYUU010000174.1 GCA_021792405.1 Actinomycetes bacterium | reverse complement strand
GAGGCTGTCACCCAGTTGCTGACCTCCGGCAAGGATCTCGCTGACCTGGTCACCGAGATCGCCGCGGACCGCGCTGAGCACCCCCGCGACGACGTGATCACCGCGCTCGCGTCCGCCAATATCGATGATGAGCAGCTCACGCCGGCCGAGCTTGGCTCGTTCTTCATCCTGCTCGTGGTTGCCGGGAACGAGACCACCAGGACGGCGATCTCGCACGCGCTGAACCTGCTGACGGAGCATCCGGACCAGCGGAAGCTACTGCTAGCCGACCTGGAGGCGAGGCTGCCCGGCGCAGTCGAGGAGATCGTCAGGTACGCCTCGCCGGTCATCTTCATGCGCCGCTCGGTGACCAGGGACTGCACGCTGAACGGGCACGACTACCGCGAGGGCGACAAGGCAGTGCTGTTCTACTGGGCAGCCAACCGGGACGATGCCGTGTTCGCCGATCCAGCCCGGTTCGACATCACCCGCTCGCCCAACCCGCACGTCGGGTTCGGGGCGGCCGGACCGCACTTCTGTCTCGGCGCGCACCTCGCCCGCCGCGAGATCACCGCCATGCTCCGCGAGTTGCTCAGCCGGGTGCCGCGCATCCGGGCGACCGCGGAGCCGGACCGGCTGCTGTCGTCCTTTATCAACGGCATCAAGCACCTGCCGTGTGAGTTTGACTGAGCCAATGCCCGAGTACGGCACGCGCATTGCCGCCCGCAGCGGCGGCGGCGGCGGCGCCGCCCGCGGCGGCAGTAGTAGTAGTAGTAGTAGTAGTAGCAGCAGCAGCAGCAGCAGCAGCAGCAGCAGCAGCAGCAGGCTGATTTGTGTCGTTTAGGTGCGCACATCCGGTCCGTCGCGGACCGGCAGAGCGCCATTTCGTCCCGCCAGATAAAAGTAGTGCACTGGCTGCCTACGCAATTTTCTAACTAGCTGTGATCACTCCGGGACTCCGTGTATAACTAGAGTCCCACGCGGCGCTAAGGGGCCCGGCTCGGCCGGGACGGGGGAAGGCGCGGCGCGGAAATGGGGGAACCGTAAGTCGCGGAGGGGGACCTTCGTCTGGGGGCCGTTCGATCCCCGGCGGGATCGCCCGGCTGCGTGCCGCCCGGCGTGGGGCCCGGACAGCGTGCGGCAAACGAAGGTCGCGGCGAGCGGCGAGGTTCTTCGCCTGGCGAGCGGCGCCACCCGGGGGCGTGGCGCCACTTGCCGGCGAAGGCCTGGCTGGCCCGGCGGGACAGCCCAGCTGGCTGTTCCGCCGGCCGCCAGCACGCCAGCATGTCGGCATGCCGGCCCGGACGCGCTGGGGAACGCCCGTGCTGGCGGACAGGAATCAGCCGAATGCGCTGATCTGCTCGGCCAGCGCGAAGTCCTTGCTCGTGAGCCCGCCCGCAGAATGCGTCGACAAGGTAAGCGTCACCCTGTTCCACGCGATCGCGATATCCGGGTGGTGATTGGCCGCCTCGGCAAGGTAGGCAACTGCCCCGACATACAGCATCGCCGCCTTGAAGTCCTTGAGCGTTGCGACCCGGACGATGCTGTCGTCCTGCCGTTCCCAGCCGGTCAGGCCGGCCAGCCGCTCAGCTATCTGCTCCTCAGTCAGCAGGTCCATGCCTGGCCTTCCTGTGCCCTAGCCCTGCGCGCATGCGACCAGCGGTCAGCGTGCCGCCTCAGGACAACCTTTATGCCCTGAATGCGAAGCTCGGCTCTCCGCCCCGCCCGCATCACTTGGTCGCCGAACCACATGACTGAGACTACTGCTGTCGTTAGAACCACAGCAGTAGCACTACTGCTGTGGTAAGCGGCCGGCTGGCCCGTAGCGCGAGGGCGGCCGGCCGGGCCACGGCGGGCCGTGCCGGGCGCCGGCCGGTAGGCTCCGTGGTCGTGACAGATTCCGTGCCCGCCGGTGGCGGCCAGCCAGCCGCGCCGCGCCGTACCCCGCTCACCGCCATTCACGAGGAACTCGGCGCCAGCCTGACGGACTTCGCCGGCTGGCTGATGCCGCTGCGGTACGGCAGCGAGACCGCCGAGCACAATGCCGTGCGAACCGCGGCCGGCTTGTTCGACCTGTCGCACATGGGGGAATTCTCCGTCACCGGCCCCGGCGCCGCGGCTGCTCTTGACTTCGCCGTCACCGGCGAGCCGTCAGCGCTCACGCCGGGCCGGGCCAGGTACACCATGATCTGCGCGGAGGACGGCGGCATCATCGACGACCTGATCGTCTACCGGCTAGCCGGCACCGAGTTCCTCGTCGTCGCGAACGCGGCGAACACCGCCAGCGTCGGCGCCGCGCTGACGCAGCGCGCGGCCGGTTACGACGCCGCAGTCACCGACCGGACCGCCGGATACGCGCTGATCGCCGTGCAGGGACCGCGTTCGGCGGCCATTCTCGGGCCGCTGACGAGCATCGACCTGGCCGGCGTTAAGTATTACGCCAGTTACCCGGCGGAGGTCGCAGACTGCTCGGTGCTGCTGGCGCGGACCGGCTACACCGGCGAGGACGGCTTCGAGATCTTCGCCGCGCCGCCGGACGCCGGGCACCTGTGGGCTGAGCTCAGCAGGGCCGGAGCTGCCGACGGGCTGGTCCCGGCCGGCCTTGCCGCCCGCGACACGCTCCGGCTCGAAGCCGGGATGCCGTTGTACGGGAACGAGCTCAGCGCCGACCTGACGCCCTTCGACGCCGGCCTCGGCCGGGTGGTCAAGCTGGACAAGCCCGGCGGCTTCGTCGGCCGCGATGCGCTGGCTCGGCGCGCGCAGGAGCCCGCGGCCCGGCAACTGATCGGCCTGACCGTGCAGTCGCGCCGGGTGCCCCGACACGGGTACGGGGTGCTCTGGGACGGTCAGCCGGCCGGCGTGGTCACCAGCGGCGCGCCATCGCCTACTCTCGGCGTCCCGATCGCGATGGCGTACGTGCGTCCCGATGTCGCCGCTAGCGCCAGCGACCCGGCCCGGGCGGGAACGGCAGACTTGGCCGTCGATGTCCGGGGCCGCGCCGAGCCGGCCACACTTGTGGAATTGCCGTTCTACCGGCGCCGGTCCTGAGCTGGGCCGACGTTGACACTTGCCCGGATGACAGCGTGAGAGAGGCCAGAAATGACCGTTCCCAGCGAGCTCTACTACACGCCAGAGCACGAGTGGGTTGCCATTAGCGGGGACACCGCCTCGGTCGGGATCACCGACCACGCCCAGCGAGCGCTCGGCGACGTGGTCTTCGTCTCCATACCCGTGGCCGGAACGCGGGTGACCGCCGGCGAGCCGTGCGGCGAGGTCGAGTCGACCAAGTCGGTCAGCGACCTCTACTCCCCCGTCGACGGCGAGGTCAGCCAGGTGAACCCGGAAATCGACGACGACCCAGGGCTGGTCAACTCCGACCCGTATGGCTCGGGCTGGCTGTTCAAGGTGAGACTGGACGAGACCGACGGCGAGCTGCCACCTGGCCTGCTGACCGCGACCGAATATACGGCGCTGACCAGAGAAGACGAATGAGACGTAGCGGCAGCCCGGACGACGCGGCCCGGTTCGGCGCGGCGACCGCGCACCTGGACCCGCCGTTCGCGATCGTCGACCTGGCGGCATTCCGCGCCAACGCGGCCGCAATGGTCAGCCGGGCCCGCGGCAAGCCGATCAGGCTGGCCAGCAAGTCGGTACGCTGCCGCCACCTCATCGATCTGGTGCTGGCGATGGACGGCTTCCGCGGCATCCTCGCCTACACCCTGCCCGAGGCGCTCTGGCTGGCAAGCACCGGCACCAGCGACGACATCGTGGTGGCCTACCCGACCGCTGACCGGTCCGCCCTTGCCATGCTGGCGGGCGACGCGGCCGCCGCGGCATCGGTCACGGTCATGGTCGACTGCGTCGAGCACCTCGACCTGATCGAGAAAGCCGCCGCACCGACCGCGAGCCCGCAACCGGTCCGGGTCGCCATCGACATCGACGCGGGTTACCAGACACTTGGCGGCAGGTTCCGGGCCGGAGCAAGACGGTCGCCGGTGCGCAGGGCGGCCGATGCGGTGGCGCTCGCCAAGACGATCATGGCTCGGCCTGGCCTGCGGCTTGCCGGGCTGATGGCCTACGAGGCACAGATCGCCGGAGTCGGCGACAACCCGCCGGGCCGCCCGCTGTACGCCCAGGCCATCCGGCTCATGCAACGCATGTCAGCCGCTGAACTGGCTGACCGGCGATCGGCCATCGTCGCTGCGATCCGCTCGCTGACCCCGCTGGAGTTCGTGAACGGCGGTGGTACCGGCTCGCTGGAGCGCACTGCGGCCGAGCCCGCGGTGACCGAGATCGGGGCCGGCTCGGGCCTGTATCACCCGACGCTGTTTGACGCCTACCGCGGCTTCACCGGACGCCCGGCCGCGATGTTCGCCCTGCCGGTCGTCCGCCGGCCGGGTCCCGGCGTCGTTACCGCACTCGGCGGCGGCTATCCCGCGTCCGGCCCCGGCGCGGCCAGCCGGGTGCCGTCGCCCTACCTGCCGGCCGGCTTGCGGCTGGACCGGGAGGAAGGCGCGGGCGAGGTACAGACGCCGCTGCTCGGCACGGCCGCCGACCGCCTGAAGATCGGCGACCGAGTGTGGATGAGGCACGCCAAGGCGGGCGAGTTGTGCGAGCGATTCGGCGAACTGCACCTCGTTGACGGCACAGTGGTGACAGCTGCCGTGCCCACCTACCGTGGCGAGGGAAAGGTATTCCTTTAACCGCCCGAGCAGCTAGCGGCCGCGACGCCGGCGCGCCCAGAACTTGATGATGGCCAGCCCGACAACCGCGGCGCCGACTGCGGCGGCACCCAGCTGGATCTCCGGCTTGGCTGCCTGCTCGGCGAGCTTGGCTCGCAGCAGACGGACGTTGCTGGCCGGGCTCATTCGCTCAGCCAGGCTGTCGATGGTCCGCGCGAGGTCCTCACGGGTCCGTTCTATCTGGGCAACCAGGACATCCGGGTCGCCCCGGTCGCGCTTCGCGACGGCGCCCTCGACGGCCGCTGCGCCGTGCACCTCGACCGCCCCGCCCGGTTCCGCCATGACACCTCGTCCCTTCCGCGTCACGGCCGCTCCCGATGACGCCAATGGCCTAGCGTCCTAGTGTCCCAGCCAACGGCCCGGCCCGCACGGCCGGCCGCCCATTCGGCGCGTCGCGGCTTTCCTGCCCAGCTCGCTGCGCACCGCGTGACCCGGCCGATGATGCCGCCGCTGCTAGCCAGCTACCTCGCCCCGGATCCGGGGCGAGTTCGTGCCGGCACTCTGGTCCCTTGCGTGGTTAGGATCACTGAGTGGCAATCGAGGCGGTGATCTTTGACTGGGGCGGGACGCTGACCCCGTGGCACGCGATCGACCCGGCCGCGCAGTGGGCGTGGGTGTGCGAGCCGCACTTTCCGCCAGCCGAGGCAGCGAAGTACGCCGCCGCGTTGCACGCGGCAGAGGACGAACTGTGGCGGCTGTCCAGGACGGACCAGCGCAGCGCGACCATGAGCACGCTGTTCGAACTGGCAGGCGTCACGGCGACCGAGGCGTTCGTGGCCAGCTACCTCGGTGCCTGGGAACCGCATACCTTTACCGACCCAGACGTGCCTGACCTGCTTGGCTACCTGCGCGCCGGTGGCATTCGCGTCGGGGTGCTCTCCAACACGATGTGGCCGCGCAGTTGGCATGAAGAGATCTTTCGCCGGGACGGCGTACTCGACCTCATCGACGCCGCCGTCTACACCAGCGAGATCGACTGGACCAAGCCGCACCCCGAAGCCTTCCGCGCCGCGATGACCGCCATCGGAGTGGCGGATCCGGCTGGCTGTGTCTTCGTCGGTGACCGGCCGTTCGACGATGTGCATGGCGCTAAGCGCGCGGGCATGCGCGCCGTCCTCGTGCCGAACGGCGACGTTCCGCCGTACACTGCTGCTGAGCCAGACGCGGTGATAGCTCGGTTGCGTGAGTTGCCACAGCTCATCGAGTCGTGGCAGGGCGTAACGCGGAGTTGAGCAAACGATGACCGACGAGCTGGCAGCGGCCCAGGAGCGCACGTTCGCCGCGGCGACACCGGCGACTGCACAGTCGTACCCGGCAGAACGCCGGCTTTCCGGCTCGCAGCTAGCCGACTACCTTGACCGGCGCGCGTTCGCGGTCATCGGAACGGCGCGGCCAGACGGCCGCCCGCACGCGGCCATGTCGTCCTACGTCCGGCGCGGAGCGACATTCTGGCTGCCCACCGTTGCGGGCGCGGTCCGTGACCGGAACCTGCGCAACCTGCCGTGGCTCACGTTCGTGGTAGCGGAAGGCGACCGGGACCGGCACGCGGTGGTCCTGATCGAAGGCCCGGCCGTGCCCGTCCCGCCGGGCGAGGTACCCGCTGACGTCCGCGCCGCCGTCAGCGGCGACTGGGTCGGCAGCTGGCTGCGGCTGTCGGCGCGGCGCGTGCTCTCCTACGCCTCGCCTGGCGTGCTGGACTGACGGTTCCGGCGGCAGCGGGCTCGCATCCAAGGCCGGCCCCTGCCGGGCGGACCTCAGTAGTGGATGTGCGATTGCCAGTCGCCGGGCACGCGGCCGGCCGGCCCGGGCACTGGCTGATCCTCTGGGCGGTGCTCGGGCGGAGCCAGCGACGGGCCGCTCTCGTACAGTTGCTCGGCCTGGTAGTCCCAGAACCACGACTCCCCGGGCTCGAAGCTCCGGATAACTGGATGACCAGCGGTCTTAGCGTGCCTCGTCGCATGCTGCTCTGGTGAGGTATCACAGCAGCCGATGTGCCCGCACTGCGCACAGCGGCGCAGGTGCACCCACCATCCGCCCGTTTCCTCGCACTCGGCGCAGCCCGTGCCGCCGGGCGGAACCGACGGGTTGATGCCCTCGATCGTCGTCATGAGCTCTCCAGGTCTGGCTGCTCGGAGAATGGGTCGCCGAACGACTCACTGGCCGCCCACCGGTATACCCCGCTCGACATGGTGGATGTCGCCCGCTCCGCACGAATGGTGAACACGCGATGCCGGGCCTGCTGTACCTCAGGGTCGTCCGGAGCGGCCTGCCAGGCGAACTCGGCCAGGTGCGCGGCGAGCCGCAGTCCGTCCTCACCGCCACGCAAGCCGGCGACGCGCAGGCCGGCCAACTCGGTGTCGCGGGCAGTTACCTTCGCGCCCTCGGCCGGCCCGGCGCGCTCCTGTGCACCTTCGGCCACAGCTTCCTCGGCCAGTTCGACCGCCCGGCGGGCGAGTACGGCCGGCCCGCCCGCCAGTGCGGCGAGTTCGGCGGCGAGCGCGCGCTCCGGCGCGGGGTTCAGGGTCGCCGGGTTGCCGTCCCACCATCCGCCATACTGCCGCCAGACGGTCCGGACGATGAACTCCGGCTCGTCGTACACCGGCTGCAGATAGGGCAGGCCGGCCAGATGGCGCGGCACCGCAACCGTGTGGATCGCCTCGTCCAGCCGGCCGCCGCCGTTCATCACCGCCAGTGTCTGGCTGACGAGGGCCTCGAGCAGCTCGGCCGTGTCGCCGAGCGCCTGCGCTACCCGGTCCGCGCCGACCACCGGCAGTCCATGGCCGGGCAGCAGGTATTTCGCCTTCAGCGCGAGCATCCGGCGCAGCGCTTGCGCCCACTCGAGCGGATAGCGCTGTACCTTCTGCGGATTCCCCGCGTTCGGCGACGCCCAGATGAACAGGTCACCGCAGCACAGCACCCGGCGGTCAGCAAGCCAGGTCACTGTGTGGTCGTCGGTCTCGCCCTTCTCGTGCCGCAGCGCGAGCGCAGTGCCACCGACCTCGATCGCGAGCTCGGCTGCATACGTCCGGTCCGGATAGCGGTACTCCGTCGGCCAGCGCAGGCCGCGGATGCCGAACTGGCGCCGGTTGATGATCCCGTTGTAGCCAGCCGTCGCGATGTACCGGTCGAAGCGGAGCGGCAGCGCCTCGTGTGCGAGCACCACGGGAGCCGGCCAGCCTCGCTCGGCTGCCTCGGCTTCCCACGGACCAACGCCGAAGACATGATCGATGTGCCCGTGCGAGTAGATGGCCGTGTGCAGGCGCTGATCAGCCCAGCCCTGTAGCTGGCGGTGATTTTCCCGCGCCGCGAACACGCTGCCGGTGTCCACCAGGACCAGGCCGTCCGGCGTCTTGACGGCCGTCACGTTGGCGAACGCGGGGAGGAAGGCAACGCCGTCGCAGATCTCCGTCAGCATGCCGGACTGCGTAACCGGGTGGAACTCAGTGGTTCGCAGCTCGCCGCGCCACAGCTTGTCGGCGAGCAGCAGAATGTCAGTGGTCATCAGGCTCGCGCTCCTGCGTCGTATCGTCCCGGAACCCTGCATACCATGACGGAAAGTCCGCCAGCGAGCCGAGCACAATGGCAGCGCCGGCGGCCCGCAGATCGGCGGAACTGAACGAGCCAGTCGGCACACCGACGGCGAGCGCGCCCGCAGACTGCCCGGCCGCCATGTCGGCCGGAGTGTCGCCGACGTACACGACCGCACTCAGGCGGGCGAGCACAGCAGCCTTTTCCGGTCCGTGCACATGCGTGAATACCTCGTCGGCCGCCAGCCCGACCGCGTCGAGGCTCGGCTGGACGGAGACGGAGTGTTTCGCCGTGACGATAATTGCCCGTTCCCCTGCCTGCCTGACTGCCGCCAGCGACTCGGCGGCGCCAGCGAGCGGAAATGTCAGCAGCGGAGCCAGCCGCAGGTAATGGCGCCGGTAGCTGTCGGTCGCGGCCTGGTGCCCGTCTGCCGGGAACCAGTAGCTCACCTCGTCCTCCAGCTTGATGCCCATCCGCTGGTTCACCTGGTCGAGGTCGATGAGCACGCCTAGCTCCGCCGAGACCGCGGACCAGGCAGCCATGATCGCCGGCCGGGAGTTGATCAGCGTCAGGTCGAGATCGAAGCCAACCGGGCCGACCTTGCTCATCTCGCTCCTTGCTGCCGGGCCGGGGCACGCTCGCGCTCCCGCGCCCCTGAGCACCACCGTATGCCGGCCTGGCGGCCCAAACGCCAGCCCGTGCGCCCTGTAGCGGCGGGGCTACTCGCAGTTCGCGAACTTGTACCGGTCCTGGCGGGCCGGCATCGAGGTGAGCATGCGCCAGGCCCATGCGCCCGGGGAGAAGATGTTCGTCGATTTCCCCGGCGACACTTTCCCGGTGCACGATCCGGTGACCGGCCAGATCGCCTTGAAGGCCGAGCTGTTCGTCGCGGTGCTGGGCGCTTCCGGCTACCTGTATGCCGAGGCGTTCCCGTCCCAGGCGCTTCAGCACTGGGTGACCGCGCACGTGCACTGCTTTGAGGCCCTGGGCGGCTGCCCGCAGATCGTCGTCAGCGACAACCTGCGCTCGGCGGTGAGCAGGCCGGACCGGTACGAGCCGGACGTCAACGCCACCTTCGCCGAGATGGCCGCGCATTACGGCGTGGCGATCATCCCGGCCAGGGCCTATAAGCCGCGGGACTATCCCGAGGATTCGGTTATCCCGAGTCTGGCGTGTTGACGCTGGTCGGCGCGTCGCCGGCCGGTGATTCCTCGGGATAACGGTTCTA
>JAJYUU010000173.1 GCA_021792405.1 Actinomycetes bacterium | reverse complement strand
TGAAGGACCTGGAAGAGCGTTCGATCCGGCGGAACGAGTTCCACGGGGAGTGGAATTACACGCTGCTGCCTGCGCCCCGGACGACACACCCGACACAACCGAAGTAATTTATCGGCGCATCCTTACTGCGACAGTGGCGAGGCCAAGATCTGGTACACCGTGCAGGGGACAGGGTTTCCGCTGCTGGCGCTGGCGCCAGGCGGGATGCGCTCGAGCGTGCCGCTGTGGGAGATGGCGGCGATCAACCCGCTGACCGCCTACGCCGGGCAGTACCAGATGGTCGCGATGGACCAGCGCAACGCCGGCCAGTCCGCCGGCCCGCTGGAGACCGGCGACCCGTGGGGCGCCTACGCGGCAGACCAGCTCGCGGTCATGGATCATCTGCGCATCGACCGGTTCCTGGTGTTCGGCTGCTGCATCGGCGGCCCGTTCATCCTCAAGCTGCTCGCACTCGCGCCGGAACGAGTCGTGGCGGCCGTCCTCGAGCAGCCGGTCGGGATCACCGCGAGCAACCGGGAACTGTTTGACAACTTCTGGAAGCCGTGGCGTGAGCAGCTCATGGGCAAGCGCGACGATCTCGCCAGCGAGCAGATCGAGGCGTTCGCCACCACGATGTGGGCTCCCGACTTCGCCGTCAGCGTGACCCGGGATCAGGTGCGGTCCTTCCGCACGCCGATGCTCGTCCTCCCCGGAGTCGATGAGTACCACCCGACCGAGACCGGCCGCGAGATCGCCGCACTCGCGTCGGCCGCTGAGCTGCTCGAGCCGTGGAAGGACCCCGAGCATCTTCCCGCCGCCACCGAAGCGGTCGGCCGGTTCCTGCGAGACCACACCCCGCGCTAGCAGATCACCAGCGAGTTATGCCCGGCCCGGCAGGCCGCGTGCTTCGAGCCACCATGCCCCGAAGGTGCGCGCACCGGGCGCATACCCGCTGCGAGGCTCAGCCGGCTGGGTTCCGGCCGGCTGCATGGTTACCCGGCAAGGAAACGGCCTGCCTGGTCGAGGAACTGCTGGCGCTCGGCGAACAGGAAGAACAGGTGGCCACCGCGGAAGAGCTCGATCCGCTGGTTCGCGATTTCGATGCCTCGGAGGTGAATTTGTTCAATCTGGCTGGCCGTTCGGTGCATTTGTCAGGCTGACAGCGCATCCATGACGGCAGTCCGGATTGCCTGCACCCGCTCGGGGCCGGTCTTCGCGTGCCAGATCGAGTAGGCGGGCGCGGGTAGGTCGAGTTCGGCGAACTCGCCGGTTTCGGCGTGCATGTCGGTGTCGGTCGAACCGAAGGCCGGGCATCTGGGCCTCGCGCCGACGCCCTAGCGGGCAGCCCTGGCGGCGCACGCCACGACAACAGCCTGCTTGCCGGTCCACCGACGTCCGCCCGCGGCCGTAGCACACTGTGGTCCTGGGAGCGGCTGCGTTTAGCGACAGGTATGCGTACGGCGATTACAGTGACCTAACCCCAGCTGAGCGACACGTGTTGCTCGACCATTCGGGTCAGCTGGCGTGCCCGCGTGTCCAGAATTGCTGCATCCGGCTGATCGCCTCCTCGCGGGTCATCTGCGCGATCTCTTCGCGGGTCAGGTGAGCGCGGGTGATCAGCAGGTGGACCAGATCGGCGGGAAGCGCCTCCGGTGGCGGTACCGGCTCACCCCGGTCCGGCTTGAAACCGTCGCGCGCGCACGCCCAGAACGCCTCCTCCTGGACGTCGAGCTGATCCCGCAGAATGTGGCTCCAGATGCTTGCGCCGTACGTGCTGTTGTCGGGCGGGTGCGAGATCCGGGTCCGGAGGATCCGGCCGTCGTGCACGTGCAGTTCGTACGTGACCGCGTGGTGGCCGCTGGCTCTCCCTCTGGAGTCGCGCACCACCTCCCAGCCCTCGTTCTCGCAGAAGGCTTGGTGGTCGGCGCGGGTAGGAGCTGGCCACTTGGTCATTCCCGCGACCCCGTGACCCATCGGCGCAGCTGCTCGTCATCACTGAGGGTGACGAGCTGCACTAGGCCCCAGTTCTCCCGGTGGTTAGGGGCGTGCTGCAGCCGCAGCCAGTCCTCGGCGTACTCGCGAATGGCGTCCACCACATCGGCGATCACTGCGTCGTAGTCGGCGGCAGCCGCGGCTACCGGCAGGCCGGGAATGAATGCCGACCACCCGTCGGCCTCGGCCACAACCTCGACACGTGACGGAACGACAGACGCGAGGAAGTGACGCAACCGGTCCGCGTTAAGCACGGCAGCCGTTGCGGAGTCCCGCCGGACGGTTACCACCTGGCCACCCTCGGCAATATCTAGGACATCCTTGAGGTGCTCCCGAGCAGCGGTGTAGCTGTCGTAGTGAACTGCGGTCATGGCGGCGTTCTCCCTGCTGGCGTTCTTGGTAGCAGTTAACCCGACTAGCTTAAGTACGTCAAGTACGTAACGTACTCCTGAGCCTTCCGCAGGGAAGCCGACGCTGGACTCAGCTGGACAAGATCGAGAACGACCGCAATCCAGCCCGCGCCAGCCAGGCAGACCTGACCAGCGGAACCGGCCGCAATGGCGCGTCGCACCTGAGGACCGCGAGAGAGTCGCGATAGAACTGTCGCCGCGGAACGACCGCGAGGCGCGTTTCCGCAGGTCAGAGCCGGTAAGGCTGTCGGCTAGCAGCCGGCCTCCGGAGCCCCGCGTACTCCGCATCACACACCCAAGATCACGATAGACCTGCGAGAGAGATCAGGCATCCCGGCAGCGCCGCGCAAGCAGGGCCCACTAGCTGCAGCGCCGCGCCATAACGAGCAACGGCCCGTGAGAACGTGTGCGCATGGCCCACGCCGATCCCGTCATCTCGCACAAGGCCCGGGCTGAGTCCAACTCGATCCCACTGCTGATCGCTGACAACCGGTCCCCCGGCACGACCAAGTCACGCCCGCCGGCCAGGTATCTCACCGCAACCAAGACCGACCGCACGGCAGCTCCCAGCCAGGCGACCACGTGCCGCGCAGGCAACCTGGTTGCCAGACCCCCCGAACGCCCGGTCATGCCGATGAGCGAGCGTGCTCGCCGGTGCGGATTTAGCTTGGGTGGGACTGTCAGCGGCTCTTCGCCATGGCCTGACGAGGCTAACGACCTCAGGCCAGCCCGGGCTAGCGCGCTTTCGGTCGGGGTAGGTCAGACATGGCCGTCGCGGCAAGATTGCGCCATGTTCGCCGGCGGACCCTTCCTCGGGTGCGCTGGTGGGCCATTGCCATGACCGGAATCGAAGCTTCGACCTCCCCTCTGCCTTGCCGCGCTGGTTCGGACCTAGAGCCAGCCCGGATGACCCGGCCGTCTCGGCCCTGATCGCCCGTGTCGCGCGAGGGGCCGGATGGGCCGATATGGGCAATGGGTTCAACCTCAGCGTGCGGATAGACGCTGAGCCGCCGGTTGTCCTCCGGGTTCATCGGCCTTGGTGCGCCGCGGCCGGGTAGCGGGACTGCGGCGCCTGCGGGAGCGGCTCCAGCGGACCCAAGTCCGCGTCGCCTGGCCGGTTCGGATTTCCGGCCGCGACCTGCTGAGGGTCGGCGATCGCTGGGCTGAGATGGAGGAGTTCATCGGTCACGTCCAGCCACCGGCAGGTGAGGACTCCTACCTCCGCCTATTCGAGGATACTCAGACGCCTTCACAGCGCGCTCAAGGCAGTCTGGGAGCCCAGCCCGCCCGAACCCCTCGACGACCACAGAACACTCGGGCAACTGCGTTACTCGGCCGGCTTCACACGCCGCAGGCTCGGACCCCGCAGCGACCCGGTCGTGCGTCGGATGCGCCAGCTGACTGGCGAGCTCTCCAGGCTCCGGAGGGAGGTCGACCTGCTATGCGCTCCGGTTCATGGGGACTACAAATCGGGCAACGCCGTGGAACCCAGTGTCGCCCAGGCTGCGGACATCGCCGCACTGCTCGTTACCCCACTGCTGATCGACCGGCACGCCGCGAGATTGCCTTCGTCGCCAGCATCCGCTAGCCCACTGAATGAACAACTGTCGGAACCAGGTCAGACAGCTCGGCAACACACACTCACATCCGCGGAGGGTGCCCGGAATGCGCGGTAGTTCTCGCTACTGCTGCCCTGCGGATGGGTGACGGGTTAGCGCAGGACGCGGAAGGCGCAGCGTGGCCCGGCCGCGCTGGCGAGGCGCTCGTCCGCGGTCACCAGGACGCAGTCGAGCGCTTCTGCGAGCGCCACATAGGTGGAGTCGTAGACGGTCACGTTCGCCCGCAGCTGGTAGGCGCGCCGCATGAACTGCAGCGATGGATACCTGTCGAACTCCAGGTCTTCCAGGTCGCCGACGGCATCAGCGAACCGCTGCTCGGTGATAGTGCCGGCCAGCCGTCGCTTGCGGAGCACGGCGACGGTCTCGACGTCCACCACGTCCGGCGCCGCGACACCATCGGCGGCCCGCAGTTCCTGCCGGGTGCGCCTGCCGTCATCCCCGTCGTCACCAATGACGTTGGCCAGCACCGACGCGTCGACGACAATCAATGCCGCTCCCGGTCCTGACCCAGATCGGCTACCGCCTGGTGAAGCCCGACCCGGCCGCCGCGGCGACGCTCGATCCGGTCCAGGACTTCCTCCGGATTAGGCCGCCCGGCCAGCCGGCTCAGCTCAGCGGTCAGGAATTGCTGCAACGACTGCCCGCGGCGGCGGGCGCGGCGCTGCAGGGCCGCATGCACATCGTCGGGCAGATCGCGGACGAGCAGGTTCGGCATGCTTACATTATGCAAGCATACGCGGGCAGGTGCAACTCAGGCCAAGGGTCATCGTCATGCCCACGAGACCAGGCAGCAGCGAGGCTCCGCCGGACACCAACTCCCCCTGACGTGGCATCGCCCAGCGCAGGACCCGCCCAGCGCTGCCACCCACCGCTGCCAGCGGCGCCGGCCGACCGCGCCCCATACGTGCCCAGGAGGCCCTCCCCGGACCACGTTTGCGCTGGTCAGGGCGGTACAGTGCAACCCTCTCCGGAGCCGTGTGCGCAGGTTCGAATCCTGCTGGGGGCGCAGATCAGATGACTTTCGAACAGAACTTCGGCGGACTCCTGGTCGAGTTGCAAGCCGCTGACCTGGCCAAACGCGGACGCGTTCCCGATCTTGTGCCCCATACGTGCCCTGAGCCCTCGACTGAGCGGGGGGATCCGCTGGTCAGCGGCGTCGTATTAGGACGGCCTGGGGCGAGGTGGCACAACAAGGCGGCCGTAGCAAGCAGTCCTCCGCGATCAGGTCGCAACTTCTGACCGGCCTTTAAGCAGGAATAAGTTGCGATCTCCAACTTAGAATCATGGAGCTTCAAGCGGAGGAAATCGCAGTCATGGCTGACGAACTGACCGGGCTTGCGGCGCTAGGCCTGTCCGCGGCCTGTATGTATTTTCACAAGAAACCGATCTCTCCACCGGACGCGCGATGCCGTGACTTACCGCACATGCCGCGCCCAGGCTGTTGGGAAGGTCAGCGTCGCCGGATTCGTAGCGCCCTGGGGCGTCAGGCCGCTGGCGCGACTGTTACGTCGAGAGTGACAGCTTCGGCGGTGGGGTCGTAGTCCGCGGGGTTGCCTTCCAGAGCGAACGCGATGGCGGACAGGCAATCCTGTTCGGCGTCGTGGCGGGACGGCAGCCCGCCGCCGTTGATGTGCAGGGCCGGAACGCGGAAATGCCAGGTCGCGGCTTCATCATCGAAGAACAACTCGATGCGCAGCAAGCTCATGGGGACCATCCTACAGTTTCCGCAGTTCATCGACCGTGTACCCGTAGTCGCGGGCAATCCGGGCCAGGGCCGGGCCGCCTAGATCCACGCCGTCATGGTAGGCCCAGACCCGCTGCTGGTCGCCTTTGACCAGGACCCGGTGCGACCCCGAGCGGTGGCTCTCGATCCAGCCAGCTCGCTTCAATGCCGCCAGTATCCGCGCCGCCTTCGCCATGCCCCGACCGTAGGGCACGCCGCCGACAATCCAGCTGCCCAACTGCGACCACGCCTGCCGGATGAAACGCACGCTCTATGCCGCCGAGCGAAGGCATACTCCTCCCGATCGTGAGCACGATTCAGCGGTCGGGCCCGGCAGTCGGCTTGGAGGCGCGCCACAGTGTCGGCCGGGCTGCATCGGTCCCCAGGAAAGGAACAGCAGATCCGCCAACGGCTTGACAAGAACCCCAGGAATCGCCGTCTCACGCGTGATACACTAACTTCATGACAGCGGAAGTGGCAGTCCGGGATCTGCGCAACCATGGCGGGAAGATACTGGACCGCGTGGCCGGCGGCGAGACGCTCACCGTAACCCGCGACGGCGACCCCGTCGCCGAGCTGCGACCACTACCCCGCCGGCCGCTGCAAGCCGGGCTCCTGCTGGAGCGGTGGCGCGCCTTGCCCGCGGTCATCCCGGCGAAGCTCCGCGCCGACATCGACGAGATCCTGGACCCAGGACTGTGACGCAGCAGCCCGCCGCGCAGGTGCCGCCCCGGCACCTGCGCGGGGTCCTGGACACCAGCACGGTCATCCTGCTGCCGCAGATCACCGACCCCGCTGCCCTGCCCGCCGAGCCGCTGATCACCGCAGTGACGCTGGCCGAGCTGACCGTCGGCCCGCTGGTCACAGCGGACGACGCCGAACGGGCCGCCCGCCAGGCGCACGTCCAGCAGGCAGAGGCCGACTTCGACCCGCTGCCGTTCGACGCCGCGGCTGCACGCGCATTCGGGCAGGTAGCCGCATCGCTGCGCCGCGCCGACCGCAAGCCCGCCGCCCGCGCCTACGACGCCATGATCGCCGCCACCGCATTGTCACGGCAGCTGCCCGTCTACACCTGCAACCCCGACGACTTCAAGAAAATTGACGGGCTGACCGTCGTCCCCGTCGCAGTCCCGCCCTCCGTCTAGACCCGCCGGGCGAGGGCGATGATCGTTGATTCTGCCCAGTGTTGCCAGTTGTCGGTGAGGATGCGGCCATCGGCGACGCCCTCTTGGGCTAGCTGCACGTCCTCGAGGGTTACGTACCGTGCGGTATCCATGACCGACCAATGAGGTTTGATGCTGGAGATTGCGATCTTCGCTAATCCGGCCGCTTCTGGGACAGCGGCGCGGCGGGTTAGCTCGTCCTGGACGATGTCGATGATCACGACGTGGTCGGTGCCGATTTCGTCCGAGACGGCAGCTTCGATGTCCTTATCGACTGCCATCGACAGCAGCGAGGATGTGTCGAGGGAACCAAACCCTCGCACGGGGGTGCTCACCCTCCAGGGCGGCGGCCACAAGCCTGGCCGGAGGCCGTTGCTCGTGAGTCGTCCTCTCAGGGCCAGGACACTCGCTGAGAAGGTGCCTGGCGGCACCGACGAGTGCTCCAGCGCGGAGCTTGTCAGCGAGATCCGCCTTGGCGGCAACAGTCAGGAAGCCTGATTCGACCGGCCGTCCGGCACCTAGCGGCGATCTTTGAAGAGCCCGATCAGGACGAGGGTATCCAGCTGCAGATCATCAGCGACTAACTCGGGCTCCTTTCCCGTCAAGCGGCCTTGCCTGGAAGCCCGCGTGCCAGTCACGGACGGATGCCGAGAGCCTGAAGGAGAGCGGTGATGGTGCAAACACTGAGGCTGGTCCAGGATGGAGGCATGGGGAGATGGCACCAGTGATCCCTGCCTCGCTGGCCGATCTGCTGGAGCGGCCGCTGTATGCGCACCTGGCCACGGTCCGGCCGGATGGCGCTCCGCAGGTGAATCCCACCTGGTTCCGGTTCGACGGCGAGTATCTGTGGCTCACCACGACCATCAGGCTGCAGAAACACCGCAACTGGCAGGCTCAGCCTGCGGTCGCGCTGTCAATCACCGACCCGGACCGACCGTCGCGTTACCTGGAGGTCCGCGGACGGATCGAGCGGATCATTCCCGATCCGGAGGGGGCGGAGTTCGTCCGGCTGGCGGAGCGCTACGGCATGCCGCAGGGACCGCCGGCGGACGCATCAGACCGCATTGCCGTGGCCATCCGGCCAGAGCACACGACCACGCAGTGACCAGCGTCTGAACGTCCACATCTACCGTTGTCGGCGAGGGCGCTTGCCGTTGGGGCGTGATCCAGATGTGCGGCTACAAGCGATGAGGGAGAGCTGGTCAGCGAGCTTGCATCGGCCAAGCTGACCTATCGCGGAGTCGGCGCCACGAAGGCAACGCTGCCGACGGGCTGTGCGTCCAGTGCGGCCCATCCGCGCTAATCCTGGCGAGCAGCGACTTCCCCGACGGTCACCCGCGTTTCACCCGCGCCCACGAGCTCAGCCATCAGATGTTCAAGATCCAGCTGAGATCATCGAGGAAACGACGCACTGCCTGTCCGCCGACACCGTCGGGGAGACGATGAACAGTTCTGGGACCAGATCATGGTCGGCCACCAGCGGCCTCCGCCCAGCACCAGCGGCGTGCCGTGACCAAGGACGGTCCTGGACATGTTGGCAGAAGTGGCTGCAAGGACGGCCAGCGCGTGCCGGCCGCGACGCGAGGTGGTGAACCAGATGCAGCACGCCAGTCACGGACAGGCAGGCCTGACGGCCGACCGGGGCCTGCCCGTCCCGGCGGGACCAGCCGGGACGGGGTCAGGCGGGCCGGTGACGGCAAGGCCAGAAGGCCGGTCAATGTGCTCGTGCCGCACATGCGGCCCGCACTCCTGCCGTTGGGAGCGACCCGCGCGGCGGGCGGCCAGCCTCCGGGTTCGAGTACCGGCTGGTGCTGCCGGGGCCGACGCCGCCGCCCGGGCGGTGAGACGGGCCGCGTGGCTGGTGTCATTGCGGCGGCCCGGCGGTTAGCTGCACGCTGCTGATGATGTGCTGGCCGGCCGGGCTGACCCAGGTGACGGTGATCTTGTCGCCGGGCCGCAGCGTGCTGAGTATGCCGGTAAGGCTGGCCGGTCCGCCGACGGGCTTGCCGTTGACCGCGGTGATGACCGACCCGCCGGTCATGCCTGCCGCGGCGGCGGGGCTGCCGCAGATCGTGCCGTCAACTAGGGTGCCGGCCGCCGCCGGCGCGATCGCGGACGGCACGCTGAGGCTGGCGTTGCTGGTGTAGCACGAAGGCGGGGATTGCGGGCTGGTAAGTCCGCCGAACCCGTTGAAGCCGCCAAACCCGTTCTGGGCTTGCTGCTGCTGGGCCTGTACCTGCGGGCTGGAGCTAGTGCCTGAGCCGATGAAGATGCCCAGGAACGGCGGGTAGCCGATGGTGACGGTGGCGCTGGCATGGCCGGCCGCGATCTGCCGCGCAACCGCCAGCGCGGTGTTGATGGGAATGGCGAAGCCGGCCGCCGGGGTCTGCCCGGCGAGGCTGATGCTGCTGCCGGCGGTGTCCATGCCGATGACCTGCCCGGCAGGGCTGGCCAGTGGGCCACCGGAATCCCCCGGCACGATGCCGGCGCTGGTCTGGATCAGGCCGTGCAGGGTCTCCGTGGCGGCGGCGCCGCCCTGGTCGCTAGCGGTGATGGTCTTGCCCAGCCCGGTTATCTTCCCGCCCGCGGGAATGATGGTGCCCTGGCCCTC
>JAJYUU010000019.1 GCA_021792405.1 Actinomycetes bacterium | reverse complement strand
AGCTTCAGGTACGCCTCCAAACGGGACTGGGGTGAGGTCGCCAAGGACCTCAAGCCCGTGTACACCGCGGCGTCCGAGGCCGAGGCCCTGGACCGGTTCGCTGATTTCTCCGGCAAGTGGGAGAAACGCTACCCGGCGATCATCCGGCTCTGGGAGAACGCGTGGGCGGAGTTCGTCCCGTTCCTGCAATTCGACCGGGAGATCAGGACCGTGGTGTCTACCACCAACGCCATCGAATCGATCAACGCCAGGTTGCGCCGGGCGGTGAATGCCCGCGGACACTTCCCCAGCGAGCAGGCCGCCCTCAAGTGCCTGTACCTGGCGGTCATGAGCCTGGACCCGACCGGGAAAGGCCGCAAGCGGTGGAGCAACCGGTGGAAGGCAGCACTCAACGCCTTCGATATCACCTTCGACGGACGGCTCTCCGCAGGCCAGGCATCACGATGAACGCCACGCGGCAGCAGGCCAGCAACGCCCCGCTTGACACGGGTCCCTCGCGGGAGGCCACCAGCGGCCCCAAAGGCGCAGCGGATCACAGATCCGGCCCGCCGCCAGTCAAGGCTATGGCCTCCCGCCCCGTATCAAGCCGGGCTCGGCGCTAACCTTCAGTACGCGACACAACCGGACCGCAAACAACAACAGAAAACAGAGTTACACCGTTAACTTGACGGACCCGCGCTGATCACGGCAGCAGTGACAGGCCAGATCGACGTACATGAGGTCGCGTGATGGCCGACCACAATGAGGTCGTCTTTGAGACCGAGATCTGCGAGTACCTCGCGGCGCACGGGTGGCTGTACTCGGCGACCGACACCCGCTACGACCGTGAGCGGGCGCTGTTCCCCGAGGATCTGTTCGCGTGGCTGGGGGAGACGCAGAAGCTGCCGTTCGAGAAAGCGCTGAAGGCGGCGGGGTCGCAGGCGAAGTTCCTCGACGTGCTGAGCACTGCGCTCGACAAGCCGCTGGAGCACGGCGGCGGGATGCTGAGCATCCTGCGGACCGGGGTGCAGTACATCGGCGGGGGCCGGCTGAAGATGGCGCAGTTCCGGCCCGAGACGACGCTGAACGAGACGACGAACCATGAGTATGCGGCGATGCGGGTGCGGGTGGTGCGGCAGGTGCATTTCTCGACGGCCGACCAGCGCAGCATCGACCTGGTGTTCTTCGTCAACGGGCTCCCGGTCGCGACGGTGGAGCTGAAGACCGACTTCACCCAGTCGCTGGACGAGGCGGTCCAGCAGTACCGGAAGAAGCGCAATCCGCTGACGAACGGCCGGCCGGAGCCGCTGCTGTCGTTCGGGCACCGGGCGCTGGTCCACTTCGCGGTCTCCAACGATCTTGCCGCGATGACCACCCGGCTGGAGGGTGAGACGACGCAGTTCCTGCCGTTCAACACCGGCTTCGACGACGGCGCCGGGAACCCGCCCGGCGCGGATGGGAGGTCGGCTACGGCATACCTGTGGGAGCGGGTCTGGGAGAAGCACGCCTGGCTCAACATCATCGGCCGCCTGATGATCGTGGAGACCAAAGAGGAGTGGGACGTCACGACCGGCACGTCGGTGCGTCGTACGAGCATGCTGTTCCCCCGGTTCCACCAGTGGGAGGCAGTCACGAAAATCGTGGCCGCCGTAGCTGAAGAGGGCGTCGGCCAGCGTTACCTGATCGAGCACTCCGCGGGATCGGGGAAGACCAACACGATCGCCTGGACGGCGCACCGTCTCGCCCGGCTGCACGTCAGCGATGAGAAGGTCTTCGACTCGGTCATCGTGGTCGTCGACCGCACAGTCCTCGACGGGCAGCTTCAGGACGCGATCCGGCAGATCGACGGCAGCGGGAACATCGTCGCAACGATCAGCCCTGAGGACGTGCGCAAGGCCGGTGCGAAGTCGAAGTCCGGCCTGCTGGCCCAGGCGCTGAAGAATGGCGAGCTGATCATCGCGGTGACGGTGCAGACCTTCCCGTACGCACTCGATGAAATCCGGGCCGACTCCGGACTGAAGGGCAAGCGGTTCGCCGTCATCGCCGACGAGGCGCACTCCTCGCAATCTGGGCAGATCTCCTCGAAACTGAAACAGGTTCTGACCGCCGAGGAGATCAAGGAGATCGAGGACGGCGGCTCCGTCGACGTCGAGGCGATCCTGGCATCGGAGATGGCCGAGCGGGCCGAGTCGCCAAACATCTCCTACTTCGCCTTCACCGCGACACCGAAGAACAAGACCCTGGAGCTGTTCGGCCGCAAGGGGCCGGACGGGAAACCGCGTGAGTTCCACCTGTACTCGATGAAGCAGGCGATCGAGGAGGGCTATATCCTCGACGTGCTCAAGGGTTACCAGTCCTACGAGACCACCTTGAAGATCGCCGGCAAAGCCGGGAGCGGCGAGGGTGGCGAGGTCGAGGAGTCAGCTGCGCGCAAGGGACTGATGCGGTGGGTGCAGCTGCACCCGACCAACATCAGCCAGAAGGTGCAGATCATCGTCGAACACTTCCACGCCAACGTCGCCCACCTGCTGGAGGGCAAGGCGAAGGCGATGGTCGTCACCGACTCGCGCAAGGCTGCGGTGAAGTACAAGAAAGCAATCGACGCCTACATCGCCAAGCGGGCCGCCGAGGACGCGTCGTATGACTACCGGACCCTGGTCGCGTTCTCCGGGTCGGTGTCGATGGCTGAGAACGAGGAGTGGAGCCAGGACTGGGGCCCGGCGCCGTCCAAGGACGACGAGTTCACTGAGGCCAAAATGAATCCCGGAGCGAGCGCTGACCTGGCCGCGGCGTTCAGGGGCGGGACCTACAAGATCATGCTGGTCGCCAACAAGTTCCAGACCGGCTTCGACCAGCCGCTGCTCTCCGCGATGTACGTCGACAAGAAACTCTCCGGTGTCACCGCCGTGCAGACGCTCTCCCGGCTCAACCGAACCCACCGCACCGCAGACGGAGAGCAGAAGACTAAGACGTTCGTCATCGACTTCGCCAACAAGCCCGAGGACATCAGGACCGCCTTCGAGCCGTACTTCACCAACGCCGCCCTGGAGACCGAGACTGACCCGTACGTCGTCGTGCACCTCGCGGATAAGCTCGCCCAGGCGGGGATCTACACCGAGGAGCAGGTCCGCCAGGTCGCCGGGCTGTGGGTCGCGCGCAAGGGCAACAACGCGCTCTCGGCGGCGATCAGCCCGGCCCAGCACGACTTCCGGCGTCGCTACGCGGCAGCGATCGAAGCCGACGACAAGGTCACGCTCAATACCCTCGATCTCTTCCGCAAGGACGTCTCCACCTACGTCCGGCTCTACGACTTCATGAGCCAGATCGTCGACTACGGCGACCCGTACATGGAGATGCTCTCGATCTTCCTCCGGCTCCTGGAGAAGGTCATCGCCGAGTCCTCCTGGAGCGCCGACGTCGACCTGTCCGACGTGGTCCTGGTCGGGGTGAAGCACACCAAGAAGATCGCCGTCGACATCTCGCTGACCGGAGACGGCGAGCTGAAGGGGATCAGCGCAGCAGGCACCGGCACCAGGAAGGAGCCGAAATACGTCGCGCTCCAGGTCGTCATCGACAAGATGAACGACCTCTTCGGCGCACAGTCGTTCGCCGAGTCCCAGATCCGGGAGTTCGTGCAGGGACTCGTGCAGAGACTGCTCGCCAACCCTGACCTGGTCCAGCAGACCCGGGTGAACTCGAAGAAGCAGTTCATGGAGTCGCAGGACTTCCAGTCCGCCGTCACCGAGGCCATCGCCGACAACCAGCAGGCGCACAACATCATGGCCGACTACTTCTTCACCGACGGGCCTGCGACGAACGGGATCATCGTGGCGCTCGCAGACGCGTTCTACGAGCACGCGATCGACAAGGGGGCAGGCCTGCCCTAGTCAGGATCTTGAGGTATCCCCTCGGAGTTCCCTGCTTCTTGTTCGCGGGTCCTTGCAGATGAGACCGTTCGGGGCGGTGCGGGTCCGCAGCCGGGCGATTCGGGCATCAACGCTCCACGGGTCGTGATTACCGGCGGCCCGCAGGAGTGGACACGAGGCTGCCCGCTGAGGGCGTCCGGCGGGTTACTTGTCCGCCAGAGCGGCGCTGACCTCCTCGCGGATCACGTCCAGTGCACCCCGCGCGAGTGCCACGATGCGCGTCCAGGCCATGTCCCAGCTGGGGGGCGGGAAAGTCAGGCCGATGTCGCGGAACGCCGCGACAGCCTTGTGCCGGGCGTCCGAGTGCTGCTGGCTGACGCGCAGGTGCCGCAGGATGATCAGCGTCCCGAACGCCGCGGCTAGCCGGTCAGCCACGTCCGGGTCGACCTGCGGCACCAGCCAGTCCCGTGCCCTCTCCAGCGCTTCTCGCTGCGGCGGCACCTTCACGCCGGGGGAGACGACCTGACCGAGAACGTCAGCCAGCGCGCTCATCAGCGAGTTGAACTCCTCCTCACTGCGGCACATCAGTGTCAGCCGCGCCACGCTGAGAACATCCGGGCTCGCGAAGAGCCGCGACCCGGTCTTCGCCTTCCATACCGCATCCAAGTAGCCAACTGCTGTGGCCACGTCCAGCGGCCCCGCCGACGCAGGCGTCGGCGGGAACTGATCCGGCACGACCGTCACGATGAGCCAGTCCAGGTAGCCGTCAATGGTGACAGCGCCGCCCAGGCCGCGCAGCGCGGCCGGGATCCTGACAGTCCACTGCTCCTGCGACGCATCGGGCCGGTGAACGATGAACGCGACCGGCTCATGCTCCAGCAGCAGTCGTACCTTCCGCTGGGTGATCTGCAGCCCCAGCCCCAGCGGCTGCAGGTCGTTGACTTCCCGGCTGATGCCGCGGTCTCCCCGCGCGATCTCAGTGATCACGTCGCTTGAGATCTCCGCTTCCACAACCTGCCGCGGAACCGGAACCACGCCCGTCACTGCTGTCGCCATCGCCTGCAGGAAGAGACTGAACAGCTCCAGCAGCCGGCCAGCCTCCGGCACGTGACACAACCCCGCGGCAGTCAGCGCAACCTCATGGTGTGGCTGTGGCGCGATCATCGGGTCAGGCCGCCACGTCAGCCCGTAGCCGCGTGAGGCGTCCCCAGCTCGCGGCAGCGATGCCAGGACCTCGCAGGCATTGACCCCGAACCGGCGCTGCATCGTCAAGTCCACGAACTGCCAGAACGGCCACTCGCCCGAGTTGTGAAACGGCTCATAGATCACCCCGAGCAGGCGAAGCTGATCGCCAGTCAGCGGCCTGCGAAGCATCTCAGTCACACACAGACCTTAGCCGCGCCAGACCACGCTGGAGCGGGCCCTATCAAGCGGTCCCGCTGTCTGCAGAAAACCCGTCCTGAGCGGTGCCCACCGGAGCTAGGAGCGGCACCGCCGCGGCCTTTACCCTCGACAGCCATAGCTGGCCACTGAGAGGCCTGAGCGGTGCAGCCACGGGCACCCATGGGGACCTGGCCGCATCACGGTAGCTGGACCCCGTGCCGGTACGCCGACGGCCTCGGCCACCTGCGCGTGGCCTGCCTGGCTGATGGCTGCGCCTCGCCGACCTGTTACAGGAAGCGTCACCGGGAAGGGTGCCGAGGTCACCGGTCGGCCGGGCAGCGCTGCACGTCCGGGACTAGCTGGCGTTCCGGATGGCCTGAGGGCAGGAGCGTGTCCACGGCGACACCCTGGCCCGTGCTGAAGTTACGTGCTTTCTGGCTCTGGACAACCCATCCCGCAGCGGTCGTAAGGTGTCCGGCGTGGAGATCGTGCGGTTCGCCGAGTACCGGCAGTACGAGCAAGTGCGGGTTGAGGCCAGCAACGCCATCATGGGGCTTCTGGCCGGCGCGCAGATGGCTGCTCACATGCTGCAGCTCACCGAGGGATCGGACCGGCTCCTGCCGGAGATCTTCCCCCAGATCCCGCACATCGGCCGGTTCAGCCTGAAACCCGAGGCCGCACTGCGAATCCTTGCGGCCGGCGACACCCATCTCGGCGCGATGGCGGTCGCCTACGCGCTCGCCATCCATGAGGACTACCTCAAGACCTGTCTGACCCTGCTGCAACGCGACGGGAAGAAACTTAAGAAACCGGCTGACAACCTGAAGCTCTACGAGCAGCACGGGGAGATCGAACAGGCCACCGGGCAGTCGTTCAATGCCGCAAGTCTTGAGCAACTACATGTCCTGCGGGTCATGCGCAACTGCACGATCCACTCCGGCGGCCGGGCGGACCAGTCGCTCGTCAACCGACTGGCCACCTGGCCGCCTGACGCGGAATCAGGCTGGGTGAAGCTCGCTGGGCGCTCACCGCGTGCGCTGGACTTGAGGGACCCTGTCACGTTCGGGAGCAGCGAGGCGCTGATGGCGCTAGCGGTCACCAAGGTCCTAGCCCGCGAAGCAACCGGGTTCCTGGCGCCTGCACTGCCGCGCGATTTGTGGGCTGACCTGCTGGTCGAAGACCTTGTTACCGATGCGCCAAACGCCCTCAGGGCACCCGACGCGATCCGCCGGGCAAAAGGCCTCGCGAGGTGCCACTACGGGCCGCTGAAGCTAACCGAGGGCGAGATATCAGCGGCGGTCGCACGTCATAGCCAGCGGTCATAAGCCCGATACGCAGTGAAGCCACCCCTGTCCAGGGTGGCTTCACTCAGGAAAAACGGGCGCTCTGCTCTTGAGCTACAGTCCGATGGATCGTCGGACCGCCGGGACTCGCACCCAGATCTCCCCGCTCTGTGGAACCTCTGGCTGCGAACCAGCAGGGCTGAACCCGGTTCCCACCTGCGGATCCAAGGTATCACATAGTCAAATCTGAGCGCGCAGACGGCGCATCGACGCCGGGCAGCAGAGAACCCCGGCGCAGGGGGACCGCGCAGGGGCTCTGAGCGCTCGCGGGCTCGGTGAGATCGTCGGGGGTCAGCTCCGGACCTTCCTGAACACTATGGCTACTTTGGTCTCGACCCAGTAGAGCGCACCACCGCCCTCGGACCCTTCCTCCCACTGCCAGGGCACGGTCTTGTTGACCGCCGCACAGTGCCGCGCGGGCCACGCGAGGACACCGGCGACGCCGGCTTTGCCGTGAGGTATGTCCAGCGTCGCGGCCAGATTCTCGGCCGACATCTTGTGACCCGCATGGTCCATCAATAGAGCGAAGAACGCTTGCGCGCGGGGGCTGAACTTCCCCCAGACCGCACGGGCAAGTGCGAGATCGTCGTCGGATTGCGTCCAGTCGGTCGGTGTTGTGGCGGGCATGTCAAGCGGCTCGGCTTCGAGCTGTGCTCCGGCGAGCCAGCGCCCGACCAGTTCATAGAACTCGCCGACTCGCTCCTCCGGGATCTTGACTGTCACCTCGATCAGGGGCATTTGAGTGCCTTTCCAGGGGCTAGGCTGCCTCTCTAGCAGCTCTTACCTAAGCATAGCATAGGTAAGAGGCATGTAAACATGGCTACAGACACTTGCCGGATCCTTTGGCACTTATGTCCGGGAGGTGTCGCCCGTATCGAGACCGCGAGATCCCAGTAGGCGATCGCCTGCCGGGCCGCATCAGAACCGCCACTGGCGGCGTCGCAGAGCAGGGCGTGCAGTGCGCAGTGAAGTTGCCGTTGGGCGCTAGTCCGGATCAGCGCAGGCCAGCGCGTTGACCGGGCCGGTGCTGCTCCAGGTGGCTCTGGCGACACACAAACGGCGAGCCACCAGGCCCCCGACTAGTTGGCGAAGCGCTGCCGGTCCTCCGGGATCTCCGGCGGGATCACCATATCGGGGATGACGTTCCCGGTCTTCGACGCAGACGGCGCGCGGTTCGAGCCCGGCCTCGCCGTCGGCGGCATGCGCGATCCACGGCAGCCGACCTCCGGGAGGCCCGTGTATGAGGCGAGCGCCGAGAGGATGATGGCCGTCGGTGCGTGTGCGCTCCCTGGCGGCCTGCCACAGGTCGTTCGGCAAGATGCACGTGTGGAGAGCCGAGCCCTCGGGGATCTTCGCCATGGTCTATACACCGGCATGGCTATAGGCCACCCCAGCGCGGCTGCTGTTACGGGCGTGCCGGCAGGACAACGCCAACGCCGCCGGAAGTGGGCGGACATCACCCGGTCGATCCCGGAAGCGGCCGAGCGCGCCTGTGAGGGGCGGAATCGGCGCGAGGAAGCCCGGCGCGGCCATCCCCGCCCTACCGGTTCGCCGCCGGGGCGATGGCCTTCACCGTGGCCGGGGCCAGGGCAGCGGACGTCGCGCAGGTGTACCAGATTGTGAGCGGCGCGATGAGCCAGCCGGGCGCGGTGAGCGCCTCGGTGAAATGGCGTAATGCCGGGGGCGCGATCCTGCCGCCCGGCTATACCGACAGCGTGGGACGACTCGGGGTTCTCGTTCCCGATCTCGCCGGCAGGCGGGTTCTTCCCTGCGGTGGCGACCGGAACCGCGTCGGCGTCAAGCGTGTCGATGCCGGTGCCGGTTAGCTGGCACGGCTACTGGTATCGATCAGGCTGACGACACCGGCTCGACGCCATGCCGGCGCAGGGTCCTGTAGATCGTTGGCCTGGTGACGCCGAACAACTCGGCGAGCTGCGCCATGGTGTGGCCGCCGTCGGAGTAGGTCTTGACGAGGTGCTTCTGCTGGGTGCTCGTGAGCTTCGGCTGCTTGCCCTTCAGATGACCGGCTTCGCTAGCGCGGGCCATGCCCTCGCGCACGCGGAGCTTGATCAGGTCGGCCTCGAACTCGGCCACCACAGCGAGGATCTGCAGGAACATCTTGCCGAAGGGGTCGTTCCAATCGTAGACCGAGCCACCCAGCGCGAACTTGACCCCGCGCTCAGCCAGGCCCTGGATGATCTCGATGGCGTCCTTGACCGACCGGAAGCCACGGTCCAGCTTGGTCACCGTGAACTCGTCGCCAGCGCGGCAGGCGGCCAGGGCCTTCTCCAGGCCGGGCCGCTTGCGGTTCGTGCCTGTCAGGCCCTCGTCGGTGTAGATCCGGTCGTGCTCACAGCCAAGTGCCAGCAGCGCCTTGATCTGCAGCTCAACGTCCTGGTGCTGGGTCGAGCAGCGGGCGTACCCGATCTTCATGCCCCCTCCGCGTACGTTTGGCATGTCTATCCGTTACAAATTCATCGTACACCTAAACGTACGTAATGGAAGCCGCGAAAGCGCAGGTCAGCGTTTATCTGGGCGTCCTCTGGAGGTGGCACAATGAGCAATTGCCTTACGTACGCTGGCTGGCAATTAGGTCACAGCCGACAGCGAAGTGTCCTCGGACCGGTTGAGGCCACCCCTACGTCTACTGTCGCGAGCCCGGCGCGGGCAGGGCACCAGCCGGGATCAAGCCAGACCATCGTCATGCCTGCACGGTAGGAGGGTCGCTGTTGCCGGGGACTTGCCCGGCCGTCACGGCAGTCTGTCCGGCGGCCGGGCGCTTGCCTATGCGCGGCGCGGCCGACCGCTGGCAAGCGTTCCGTGCCACGCGTTGGCAATCTGGGCGGACGGACCCATGTCAATGCCCGTCAGGTCCCACCCTTGGTCGCGGCCGTACTCCCAGGCGGCAACGGCGAACTGCCGCAGCTCCGGCCAGATCTGGCCGCTGAGGCGGTGCTCAGTGTCGCGGAGATCCAGGAACGGTTGCGCCGGCGCCATCAGCTTCAGCACCGGCTCTGCCCAGAACTGGAGCAGGGCGTCACGCGAGACCCAGTTGCGCTGGTAGTAGATGGCCATCGTGTTCAGCGCGGCCAGGGCGTTATTGCACTGCGCTCGCTGATCGGCCGTCAGATCGCCGACACCCCGGCCTTCCTCGGCCATAAGCTGAATCTCGCGGCGTCCTTCTAGCTGGCCGATCGTCGTCAGGGACTCGTGGACCTTCTGCAGAAGCAGGCGACGGTCAGGGACCAGGCTGGTCGATAGCGCCAGCATGCTTGCCACCAGCGCGGCCAGCGAGACCCAGACAGACGCGGGCAGGCCAGAGCTACCGGGATGGGAAGCAGCTGCGCTAACCACCTGGCCGAGGGTTGCTGTCATGAGGAGGTTTGTACCAGATCGCCGGGCAGCCCGGCTCGCGGCAGCGCACCCACCTGTGCCCCATGCCGCCAGGCCCTGCCTGTGCCGACGGGCACTCGCAGGGCATCCACCCGACGGTTACCCGTCCGGGTGCCCACAGATGCCCGTGTGAGCACTGGAGCGGATAGCACCACCAGTCCGGCCGCTGCACGTCCATCCAGCGATTAGAACACGTAAGCGACAAGCAAAGTTAGGCGCCGGGCACAAACGCTGACAGGGCATTGACGGTGCCGGCCAGGTCCGGCTCACTGGCGGGCGCCGTACGCGCGTCTGACGAGCGGTTCAACCGGCGCCGAGAGGACTGACGTGAGCAGCGACGGAGGGAGCCCGCCAGAATGGGCACGACGAGCCGGCATAACAGCCGAGCAGTGGGCGGCGCTGACGCCCGGAGAGGTCGTCGAGGCCACGCGCGCACACATGGCCGGAATGCAGCAGGGATACGCGCAAGGCCGTGAGCAGGGCCGCGAGGATGGTGCCTGGGCTGGCTATCTCGCCGGATACGACGCTGGCGGGGAAGCCGCGCAGCACGAGCGTCCAAATGCCGGCGAGGCTGAACCCGGCGATGACGACCAGGGCAAGTGACCAGGCCGCCGAACTGGTGCCTCGTCCGGCATGCAGGAGGGCACGCCGCGCGATCACGGCCCGATCGGGGTTAGCTCCATGTAAGTGCCGGTGCGCTCGATGATGTAGGAGTCGGTGCCGTTGGTGGCGGCGAAGATGCCGGGATCGCCGACGGTGGAGATGTCCATACCGCTGGCGGGCGGGGCGGTTAGGTGCGCGCACGGTTCAATGGCCATCCGCGTCGTGCTTTGGGTACCTTGGCTAGCTGCGCGGCTTCAGCGGCCGCCTGGTCGAGTTCGCTCAGCATTTGCCGCGCCGTGTCGGGGTCGTTGCGGACGGCGGCGCGTAGCTGCTGACGTCGGAGGTCCTCTCGCCCTGCTTCCACCACGTCCTGCCAGCCGTCCCGGCCTACCGCGAGTTTCTCAGTCACCATGAACTCGATGACGTCCTCAAGGCATGGCCGGTACCGGCGGCCGCCTACAGGGAAATGGAGCCGATGCAGGCCGCGGTCTTGGGCGCGGCCAGCCCAGGCTGCCAGCGCCGGCGAGTCGCCGAAGACTTGGAGATGCGCCTCGGGATAGTCGGGCTTCTCGCGCTCGTAGTCGAAGTGGCAGAGGCAGGAAGGGTCGTTGTCCTCCGCGTAAACGCCGATGAACGACGACTTGACCGCGAGATATTTCTGCTCGTGGTCTAGGGATAACCGGAAGCTGAGGTTGAGCCAGCACCAGGTCTTGCCAGTTCCCCGGCGCACGCGGAATCGCTGGCTTTCCAGCGACGCCTTGGTGAGGCCGTGCCCTACGTACACTTCTGGCCGCGCTGGATGTACGACGGCGGTGATGGTTGGCCCGTCGCAGATTGTCGTGTTGAGCACGCGCTGGATCATGGCCGCGAAGGCGCGAGCCTGCTGCGCGAGGTCAGGCAATGTCGGGGGAGCCTATGGTCAGCCAGAGGCGCCTTGCGCGGGCTGACTGGAAGTCGCCCTTGCGGGCCTGGGCGCGCAACTGCGCGTATGTCAGTCCCAGGTCACGCAGCGCTTGCTTGACGGCGTCGTTGTATTCCTGCTCGGCGCCCGTTCGCGCCTGCTCGGGGCCGCGTCTGCTGCGGCCGGATCGGCGTGTAGCGTTGAACCGGGCGCTGACCGTCTTGCCGCTGCCCAGATGCACCACGGCGGTGGAAGCCACGGCTGTCACCGCCCGCGGCTCGCAGCCGCTCGTTCTCGTGATTGGCCGAGGGCGGCAGGCTGAGCGGCTCGGCCAGGGTCATCGCGCGGTATGTCGGCGTTAGTGTTGGGACTCGGCATACGTGCGACGACGCCTGGCAGCGCGCTGGTGATGGCGTCGGTAACGGTTGCGTGAGCCAGGCCCAGCCGATTGGACAGCTGTGCGACCTGGCGGGCGACGTGGTCGGGCGGCATCGCGGCGATGACGGGAGCGATGGCTCGCAGGGCGCTGATCTGGCCTTCGGCATGGTCGAGCCAGCGGGCCCATTTTTTGAGTTCCGCCTCGGTAACCAGGTCAGCGAGCGGGTGAGCGCGGTCACCGAGGATAGCTGCGAGAGCATCTGGGGATCTGCCGGCGAGGATCTGGGCTGGATCTTGGCCGGCCGGCAACATGACGGCCGAGGTTTTCACGGTGAGCTGGCTGAGCAGGTGGTAGGAGCGGATGGCGGCGCGCCGGCCGGGCGGGTCAGGGTCGAACGCGACGAGGACGCCGGCGGTCGGGAGGTCGGCGATGCGGCTGAGTGCATCGGTGTGGCGGGCGGTAAACGCTGTGCCGCAGGGCGCGAGGCCGGCTAAGCGTCCTTGCCCGGCGATGGTCACTGCGATGGCGTCAAACGGGCCTTCGACAAGCACCGGTCGTGCTCCGGCGGCCAGCGCGTCTCGGGCCTCCCAGAGCCCGAAGAGGATCTCGCTTTTGTCGTAGAGGCTGGTCGTGGGGCTGTTCAGGTATTTGGGCACGCCAGCTCTCGGGCAGTCGGGAGCGCGGCCGATGAATGCGATCACGGTTCCGTCGGCGGACCGGATCGGCAGCATGGCGCGGTTGCGGAAGGTGTCGATCAGCGTGCCGCGCCGCGATTGCCGGGCGAGGCCGGAGGCCAGTATGACGGTGTCTGTGAATCCCAGCGCCCGCAGGTGACGGGTGAGCGCGTCCCAGGATGCCGGGGCGTGGCCGGCCTGCCAGAGCTGCTGGATGCCGGTCCCGAAGCCGCGGGAGGCGAGATAGCCGGGTACCCAGCTGACAGGCATCATGTCCTGGAAGAAGGTGTGGGCCGCCTTGCTGACCTTGATGATGTCGTCGGCTGGCGCTGGCGGCACTTCCGTTGACGGCGGCAGATGGGCGCGCGGCGGCCTCGGCTCGGCGGTGACGGCAAAGCTGCCGGGTGTGCAGCTGGGGGATAGCTCGGCGTCCAGGTAGCCGGTGACCGTCGTCGCGGCGGCTAGCACCCGCGAGGTCACGGTCTCGAGGGTCGCCGCCGGACGAGCGCGCGCGTCGGCCCCGGCCCAGCTGGACACGTACGGGAAGACGATCGCATCGGTGGCAATGCCCAGGTGGACGACGATCAGGTAGGCGACGGAGTCGGCCTCTACCTTGCGCAGGCCCGCGCAAGGTACGGTGCCGCCGGGGTCGAGACGGGCGACCTGGCTGTGCAGGAGCACATGGCCGAGCTGGTGGGCGAGCGCGATGACCACATGCGCTGGCACAGTGCCCGCGGGTACCCGGATCCGCCGGGTCGGCCAGCTGGAAGACCCGGAGCTGTCGACGCAATCGCCGCGCTCCACGGCGAATCCGTGCCGCCTGGCCAGGTGGACCAGCGCGGTGAGCACTGCAGTGATGGGTTCGCCGCGCCGCGTCTGGAGCGTGGGTAGGCGCGCGGCGTGCGCCTGCCGGAGCCATGCGGCCCAGTCCTGCCCGCTGCGTACCGACGCAGCCTCCCGAGCGGGCCTGCCGGTTGCCGGCTCGTCAGGCATGACCGGGACCGCCGGGACGGGCGGCGTGGCTGGCCGCCGGGCGAGCTGTGGTACCGGGCGCCGCAGTGCTACCGGGCGGGCCTGCAGCTGCGGCGGCGACAACTTCGCGGATGGGAACCGGGAAGTCGCGTTGCCACGGCCGAGTGGTCCGGCTGATCAGGCCGGCCTTCAGCCCGGTGAACTCGCCGGTGTCGGCCGCGCGAGCGCCCCTGGGGGCGGCGGTGTCGTCTAGTCCGGACTGTGCGTGCGCGTTGGCGGGCGCCGGCTGGGTGACGCGGTCGATGATGTCAGCTGGGAGATTGGTGGCTGTATCCAGCACGGTTTGCAGCTCGTCGTGGCCGAGCGGCTCGCGCCCGGCTGCGACGGCTCGTTCCTGCAGTGCTGTCACGATGCTGCGGCCGCGGGACTCCAGGGCTTCGGCGCCGGTAAAGTCAGCGCGACCGCTGCCTGTGGCTGGAAGATCAGCGGCCCGCGCCGGGTCAGTGCTGGTGCCGGCGTCCAGCACGGGAGCCGGCGTGAATGGCCACGCGCGTGCCCGCGGGCTGAGCGCGAACAGCGGCGCGGTCTGGCGCATGGCTTCTGCCGGTCCCAGGCCTTCGGCGCGCAGCCGGTCGTACCGGGCCATCGCGAACGGGTGCAGGTCGCGGAGGCGTTCCTCGGACTTACGCATGGCGGCTGCTGCGGTCGGCTCGTGCCAGGGGACGTTCCGGTCGGCGTAAGGTATCGCGGCGCCCCAGGCTTGCGCAGTGTCGCGCAGGCCGGCGTTGCGCAGCCACTGGGGGTCCAGGGCGGGTGACCAGCCTGCCCGGGCCGCGTCGCGCTCAGCGCGGATCTGCCCTTGCAGGGCGCGGCGCGCTCGCTCATCTCGCTCTGCGGTTGCTCTGGCCTGGGTCTTCTGGTGATAGATGAACACCTGGGCCGCGGTCCCGGCGAACGACGCGATTTGCGTAGCCCGCTGCAGCCCGTGAGTCATGGCCTCGCGCAACGGGTCAGGGTGGGTTTCGGCTTCCATCTCCGCCTCCTTGTTTCCTGCCTTCCCAGCGCGTCGCTCCGGCCCGGGTGGCCGAGGTGCCTGTGATCAGGGATGCCGTCCTGCGCGGCCGGGGGGGAAGGTCCGGCCGCGCGAGCGAGCCGTTGCTTTAGGCGGCCGGTCTGGCGCAGCATCGGGGCCGGTGAACGGGTAAATCCGCGCACCCTGGGCTTCGGGCCGGATGCTGCGCCGGTTTGACGGCGAGGCCCGGGTTGCCGCCGCGCTGCGCCGGGACCCGCCGGCATCGGGAGTCTGGCGAGCGTTTCGCAGGATCCGGGCGGTGTCCTGAGCGACACGGCTACCGAGATAGAAGACGACGCTCGCCTGCCGGACCGCGGTATCGCGGGCAGTGTCGTGGCCCATTTCCTGGCGCAACGCGGGGTAGAGCGCGACTGCGCTGGCGGCGACGCGCACCTGCCGGGCGGCAAGGTCCTCGATCGCTTCTTCCAGCCGCCAGGCGGCGCTGATAAGCAACGCGCAGCCGGCATCCGCCGGCCGGGCAAGCGGGTCATGAGGGGCATGAATGCCGGAGGTCGTGAAGATCCACCGTAGTAACTGCGCCGCGGCCTGCCGGCTGAGCTGCTGCTGGCCCGCCCTGCCCGGTAATGCGGCTGCGGGAAGGGCACCGAGGCGATCAAGCGCCAGCGTGGCTGTCGAGCCGGGATTGGCGGCCAGCTGCCCGAGGACCGAGCGCATCGCTATCAGCCGGGCATCCAGGGCTTCGGCGCTCCAGCCGCGGACCAGCAGATGACGACCGTGGCTGTCGTCGGTGTTCCTGAGGACGCTGTAGCCAACGAGGCTCAGTGCCGTGCGGGCGCCGCGCGCGCCAGCCCGCGACGGCAGGTAGACGTGTATGCCGTCGGGACCGCCGGTGAGCAGGGCATTACCGTGACGATCACGCCCGGGCGCCGCGCTGCTGCAGATGGACCAGATATGAGAAGGGTCGAGGCCGGGCGGATGCTGGTCACGGTTCGGCATCGCCGGCTCCGATGTACGTCGGGTCTTCCTGCGGGGTTAAGGCCACGGGACCTGGTGGCTCGGCGCTGAGGTCCCACCACTCTTCGGGTGCTGGCACGGTGCTGGCTTCCCGCGGCTCACGGTGAGCGGTTTCGCTGCACTGGTAGAAGGGCCCGCGGGCACCCAGGAGGATGGGCAGCTGGTGGTCCAGGTGGTCGCGGTACCAGCTCGCGATTCCGGTTCCCGACTGCAGCCGGAGCACTTCCCAGGCATGCCACAGCGACGTGAGCCGGCTGATGGCCTCACCGTGCTGCCACCATTGCCCGCACCAGCGGTACTCGCCGCCGAGGGTGCGCCGGAACATGGGCAGGAAGTAGTCGATGACCCAGTCCTCGACGGCGTTGTACACGGGCTCGGGCGGCCCGGCGCCCATGGCGGCATCGGGTGCGGAGGTCGCGGGGGAGTGGTCAGGCGTCATGGATGCTCCAGGAGGGACCGGCGGGAACGGGGTCGGCGGGGCCGGTCAGGTTCGCCTGCGCGCGGATCTGCTCGCGAGCGATGTCCTGAGCGGCGCTGATCTCGGCGGCGCGAGGGCCGTCGTACCAGGGAGTGAGGTGAATGAGGGCTGGCTTGATGCCGGTGGCCAGCAGCAGCGCGGTGCCTGGCGGGAGAGCCCGGATCGCGGCGGGCTCCAGGATGTCCTGGCGGCGCAGCGACACTGATTCGCTGGCACGCCCGTCGCCGTAGCTGATGGTGCGGACGGGAACGTCGTGCTGGCCGATCAGAGTGGCCAGGTCGCGCGCGAGCCGGGGTGAGTCGACGCCGGCGCCGATGATTTTCTTCGTGGCGGCGCCCCACAGCGTGGCCATGCCGTGCTCTCCCCACACGGTGACGCCCTGCTCGTAAGACTGCAGGATGGTGACGGGGGTGATGCCGCGTGATCCGAGGTGGGAGTACAGGTCGGGCAGGTCGGCGATCCGGCAGATGTTGGCTGCCTCGTCGAGCGGCACGACCAGCGGAGGGTCGAGGCGGCCTCCGAGCCGTTCAGCGCGACGCTCGGCTGCCCGCATGGCGGTATCCGACAGGGCGGCGATCAGCGGCGCCGCGGCCGAGCGCGATTTCGACAGCAGGTACAGCGTGTCACAGCTGGCGGCGAACTCCGCAGGGTCGAAGACCGGCAGTTCGCGACGCAGCGGCGGCGTGACCCACGACATGATGTCGGGGTCGGTCATTGCCCTGGCGGCGGTGCGCGCGGTCTGGTAGATCCCGTCGCGCGTCTCGGTGGCGCCGTTCTGCGCGCCCCGCAGCGAGGCGGCCATGGCGGCGAACCCTGCGTCGGCCAGCAACTCGATTGGCGTCGGGACAGCGGGCTCGTTCAGCCATCCGGCTACGTCGCGCAGAGTGTGACCGGAGCCGGCGGCGGCCAGGAGCAGCGCGGCGAGCAGGTCCTGGGCGGCGGGGCCCCACAGGTCCCGGCGGTTCTCATCGGCGACGGTGAGCACGAAATGGCCGGCCAGCCGGTGAGCGTCCTCGACTGTGCGCAGGCCGCGCAGCAGGTCCCACCACCACGCCTGCGGCTGATGGGTGATCCGCTGCGGGTCGAACAGCCACACCTTCCCGCTGGCGTTGCGGAGGGCTGCGGTCGCTGCCCACAGATCGGACTTGTTGGAGGTGGCGATCACGGCGCCGGGCGCGGTGAGGACGAACGGGATCGCCTGCGCGGTCGTCTTGCCCGACCGGGGTGCCATGAACGCCACCACGGTGTCTTCCCAGGAAGCAAAGACGCTCTGCCCGCGCCGGCCGCCGGGTTGCATGAGCTGCCCGAGCGCGAGCCCCGCCTGCGCAGGCTCCACGGAGCGGGGGTCTGCGTCCGCGAGAGACCGCCGCAGGCTCACAGCTCCGCGGGCGACCGGCCGGCGGGTAAGTGCCCGCATCCTTGGGTTGCGGGACAGGGCAGTGACCGGATCGCCAGGCGCTGGCCTCATCCGGGCTGTGGCCCGCACGGTCAGCAGGGCGACGACCGCAGCGCACAGGGACAGCGCGAGCGCGATCGCCGTCACGGCGAGGGTGGGAGTGTGCGGCCATGCCTGCGCGGTACGCCCGTGCACGACGTCGTCAGCAAAATTCATGCCGAACGGCTGGACGGTGCCGCCTGTGGCCGCCGCGGCGAGCCGGGCTGCGCCCCAGAGCAGCCCGGCAAGTCCGACCAGCGACCAGCAGATCGCCAGCACCGCCCAGCCGGCCGCGCTCCCGCCCGCCGTGGCCGCCGGCCGCGGCCCGAGCGCCCGGCTCATCGCAGGCTCCGGTCGGGGCTAAGCCGGATCGCCTGATCGGTGTCGTAGAGTTCGAGCTCGGGTCCGACCAGGGTCAGCTGGACCGGGATGCCGAGCCGCTCGCCGGTCTTGATGAGGTACTTGCCACGGCCAGGATGGCGGGCACCAGGCTGGTAGGACTCCGGGGCCGACCAGGACGCGACCAGCGCCTGCTCCGGCGCGGTGAGCGGGGTGATCTCGCTGACCCTGGCGAGCTCCCGGGGCGGCAGCCCGGCCAGCACGGTGATCGCCGACCGGTCCATGAATCCGCGTGCCTTGGCCCTGTCTTCCTCGGTGGCCAGGGCATCGAGGTCGGCAAGCGAGTGGGTGATCATGATGCTGGCCATGCCGCGGGACCGGTTGAGGCGGGTCAGCGAGTCGGCGTGCTCGACGAGGCCAGGGCCGCCGCGCAGGGCACGCCACAGTTCGTCCATGACGGCGAGGTAGGAGCGCCTTGGCCCGGACCCGAGATCGGCCATCGCCGAAGCCGCGTCGACGCACCCGAATCCGTAGCTCCAGGTGCACAGCATCGCAGCTGTGAGCAGCTTGTCTCCGGCGGCGCGAACTGCGGACAGGTCCACGCTGACCGCCGGGGCGTTCAGGTCGATCGGCCGGGAGGTGGCGCCGTCGAACACGCCGCCCAGCGAGCCGCTGCAGAGCAGGTCGAGGGTGAAGATCAGGTCAGCGATCCGGTCGTGGTAGCGGTCCGCGGACCGGGCGCGGGCGGCTGAGCGGAGCAGGTCAGGGCCTTCCTCGAGCACCGCGAGCACGTCGGCGACGGTGGGTTCGGCCTGGCCGCGATGGCGCTCGTCGAGCAGGTCGATGGCCCGGCCGAGCACGACTTCCTCAGCGTTGGTGATCCGCTCGGCTCTCACCAGCGCGGCCAGGGCCATCAGGAGGGCCAGCCGCCGGGACCGCAGTTCCCAGCGCAGCTGCTGGGCGGCCGGGCCGGTCATCTTCGCCAGCGCGCCGCCGAGCGGCCCGGCGTCGAGCGGGTTGATCTTGTCCAGGCCGCGGCCGACGCGGATGACCTGGCCGCCGAGGTAGCGGACCAGCGGGGTGTAGTCGGGCTTGGGGTCGCCGAGGACAAGGATCCGGGTGCCGAACGCGACCGCGCCGGTGACCAGCCGCTTGACGAGGGCTGATTTCCCGGTTCCCGGCTGGCCGAGGACGAACATGCCGGGGTTGGTGACCAGGCCGGCGCGCAGCCAGGCCAGCGGGTCAAGGCACGCTACCTCCCCCCACAGCTGGTGCCGGCCGACCGGGGTGCCGGCGATCGGGGTGCCGCTGCCGGCCACGAACGGGTACAGGCCGCACAGCTGAGTCGTGGTCCCCTGATACTCCGCGCCCGGTGTGACATGCACGGCCCGGCCGCCGTCTTGGATGTCCCATCCCCACGCAGGCGCCAGGGGCGCGTGGCCGGCTGACGCAACGGCTGCGCGGTCGCCGCGGGCAAGCGGACCGCGGGCCCGGAGATTCCGGCCAGAAGCGGGAGTCTGCGAAGCGGCCAGGCTGCGGACGCGGGTGGCAAGCATGGCGTCCTCCGCTCAGCGCCAGAACCGGCGGGCGAGTTCGGGCAAACAGACACCGCAGGGCAAGGTGGCGGTGAATCCCGCGGCCTGGCTCCGGTACAGGCGCTGCAGCCGGATCCGGGAGTACTCGGCGGCGGCCTCGGTGTCGGCGGCGGCGCGCGCGAGCTGCGCCGGATCGGTGACGGTGACCGTCACGTACAGGCCGAGGATGGCGACCCCCGCGCCAGTCGCTTCCTCGTCGGCGGCCTGCCGTGCGCGCGCGTGGTCATGCACGTCGCGGGCGGTGACGTCGCGCCGCGTGCGCCGGGAGTATTCGTGCCGGAACGCGGCTGCTCGCACTTCGCTGTCCAGGATGGCTGCCGCTGCCTGGGCGGGCACCGGCCGGTACTGGAGGCTCACGCGCTTGGGCCAGCCGCCGGGGGCGAGGAGACGGGCCAGAACATCGGAGGTCACGTTCTGCCGGGGTGCTTCCCGCCACGCCCAAGTCACGGACGTGCCGCTGTCATGCCGGTAACAGTCCCAGCGTTCTTCTGCCCCGGCGGGCCCTGCGGTGGACCAGTTCAGCTGATTCTCCAGAGCGGTGCTCAGCCCGGCTGCGCGCAGCCGGTTGACCTCGCCGCGCGCAGCCGGGTCAAATGCCGTCCGCACCATGCCCGCGATGTCGCTGGCCCTGGCCCGGCCAAGGACCGTCACACCGCATGCGGCCAGTGCTGATTCCAGGCCAGACAGCGACTGACCGGTCTCGGTGACCGCGTCGGCGATGTTCCTGGGCTGGATTGCGGACGCTGCCGGGTTGAACGTGATGCTGACCCAGGTGTTCACGTCGGCTGCCGCCGCAGGCGCGGCGGCTACCACCTGGTCGATGATTTCCAGCGCGCCACGGGGAGCGGCGGTGTCGATGGCGCCCGCGATCTGGCCGGTGAGCGTCAGCCCGGGATCCGGTGCGGTATCTACCGTGACCGTCACCCACCGCAGCGCTGGGATATAGCCGAGGGAGGCTAGCCACGCTGCCCAGTTCGCCACCCACTGGTCGGCGTCGGCCGGTTCTGCCAGCCACGTCGATGTCGGCACCACCCGCAAGGTGGCGGTGAGGAAGCCGGTGTGCCGGTCGCGGACTAGTCCGTACCGGCAGCCGCGGCCGTCCTCGGCGGACAGCAGCTGGGTGGCGGCCAGGGTTCCTGGCAGCTGCAGTTCGCCGGCGTGGCACAGCACGACCTCGGCCCGGTAGGCGGTGTGGCCAGCTCGCGTGCCGCGCCACCACCGCAGCCGCTGAACGGCGACCTGGGCGAGCGGTACCCCGCCGGTCCGGATCATGCCCGCCGCGCCGGCCATTGCCATCGGCGGCGCCACGTACAACAGTGCCCGGAACGAGACCGCGGCCACGACGAGCACGACCACGAGGCAGCCCAGCATCGTGAATGTGGCAGCCGGGCCGAGGCCCAGCAGCCCGATACTGCGGCTGCGCCGCCATCCGCCGTAGGTGCGCGCGGGCGACTGGGCGGGGATCATTCGATGTCTCCCGGTTCCATCGCGCCTGTGGCCAGCTGGGCACCGTGACCCGCGGCCCGTGCCGCTGCGCCGGCCGCGGCGGCGACCGGTCCCGCGGCTGCCGCGGCGCCAGTGGCGGCGGCTCCCCCGGCAGCGCCGGCGGATCCGGCCGGACCGGCCGCCACCGGGCCAAGGCTGGGGCTCACGGCGCCGCTTGCGGTGGCACCGGCAGAGACACTGCCCGTTCCCGCGCGGAAGTTCACGCCGCTGGCCGCGCGGGCGCCGGAAGCCGGAGTGCTGCTTCCAGGGCTGTAGCCACTCGGCCCGCCGGCTGCGCCTGGGCCGGCCGGAGAACCATCAGGCGGGCCGGCGCCGCCGCCCGTCGGCGGCGCGCCGAGCTGTGAGCTTAGGTAGGAGGCCTGGTCCTGCGCTGCTGACGCGGCACCGCTCGGGGACGAGCGCATGGCACCGACGGCCACCGCGCCCATCGCAGCGGTGCCGGCGAACTGCCCGCCGCCTCCGCTTCCGGCGATGGAGCCGGTGGTCCAGGTGAAAAACTTCATCAGGGCCGGCAGCATGACCACCGACAGCGCGAGCATCGCGAATCCCATCAGCGCGGTCCGCGGGGTGCTACCAGACCCGATCATGGTGAACGCTGCCGCGTAGACCGCCGCGGCTGCCGGCTTGTAGCAGATGAGGGCCAGCATCCACGCGGTGACCTTGCGCATCCAGGCGCGGGTCATCGGGGCTATCGAGCCTGCCGCAGCCAGTGGCAGGGCTCCGGCAAGGACGATCAGCGCGGCCTGGCGGAACAGCATCAGCACCGCCTGAACGAGTGCGAGGACGATCGCGATCACGCCGAAGACCACCACGACGCCTGGTGCCGCGCTCCCGCCGAGGACCATGACCTCCTCCAGGCGCTGAGTGAAGTGCCCGCCCGTCGATACCTGCAGAACCCACGACGACCACGCGTCACCGGCCTTAAGGAGCAGCGCGGCCGCCGTCGCGCCCAGCGTCGTCGCCGCGGCCAGGGCGAGCAGGCCGCCGCCCAGGTCCAGCAGGGGGTTGGCCCTGCGGGTGATCGCCATCCGCACCCCGACGGCGATCACCCCGCCCACCGCCACAGCGGCGGTGATCGGCAGCAGCCACTGCTGGATGTGGCTGACGGCCGGCTCGGCGGACAGGTCGGGGGATGGGATCTGCACCCACCACGTGGCCGTGTTCTCCACGAACCACCGGATGCCGCCGGTGAGCGCCTGCGCGATGCCGCCGAGGATGCCGCTAGCCGCACTTGAGACGGCGTACTTCGCGATGCTGTTCACGACGAAGCAGGCGGGCTCGACCAGAGTGTTGCATGGCATGGGGTTACCTCTCGTCCGGGAAGGTGATGTATCCGGCCAGGGATGATGCTCTGGCTGCAGAGCTGGCCCAGTCCCCGTCGGCCGGGGCCACAACGCGCCAGTCACCGTGAAGCCACACGACGTCGATGCGGGTGACGACCATGACGGTCGCCCCGCTGTTACCGGGGCCCTCGGTGAGGATGTCGACCGTGGCGGCGGCGGGCGCATACGCCGCGACGCGGTAGGCGACCTCGACCGCGTACCCGCGGCCCACGGGCTGGCCGGGCCGGACGCGAGCGGCTGAGCGGAGCGCCGCGTACTCGCTGGCGTCGGCTTTCAGCAGCGCAGTCGCGCCCGGCCCGGTCACCTGACCGCGGATAGTCGGCAGGTAGATGGCCGGTCCCCACTGCGGCGCGGTGCGGACAACGATGTTGACCGCTGCCAGTACCGCTCCCAGCGTGGTGTCGCTGAATCCCCGGGCCAGTCCGCCGCTGTTGTCGTGCGGCCCGTCTTGCGCGGAGACGGGAAGCTCGATGCCGTGGAAGTCGGTCCAGTTCAGGCCGCTCGCCTTGGCGGTTGCGGGCTTTCTCGCACTCGGCGTCCCGGCATGTACGTGTGCCCTTGTCGCGGGCGCGCCCTTCCGGCGAGCGTGATGTGCGCTGGCATGGTGAGCGAGCGCGGCAGCGGTCAGCATGAGCGCGACGGCCAGGACGAAGGCCAGCTTGCGCAGCCTGCGATTGCGCCGGTAGAGGCGGTACTCGTAGCGCTCGGACCCGGTGAGGAACATCGGGGCCTCACGCGAAGACGCCGACGATGCCTGAGGACAGGGCGATCAGCGTCAGTCCGGCGAGCACCCACGGAATGCCGGTCGCGCCGTCGGCGGCCAGGCTGGATCGGTTCCGGCGACCGATCGCCATCATCGCCCCGCAGCCGATCAGGCCGAACACTCCGGCTACCAGGGCGCCCCACTTCCACCAGCCGAGCAGGGTGTTCACCGGGCCGGCCAGGCCGGGCGGAGCCAGCGGGGCCGGGTTCGGGACGCGGGCCGCCAGCACACTGCTGATGCTCGGGACCGGCGCGGCGATGAGATGGCGGACAGCGAGCGCGAGGTGTAAGAGCAGCATCGTCAGGCCTCCTGGGGTCGCGAGATGGGGAGGGCGCGGCCGCAGGCCGCCTGGATCTGGGCCACGGCACGCAGCGCGCGGCGCGGCAGCGGCACCGATGCCGGGTCGTCAGCTAGCCGCAGGCCGGGAATGAACGGGATCCGGATCACGAGCCCGGCCTGCGTCTCCAGCAGCCTGAGCCGGCTAGTCGCCGTGGCCGGCTCAGGCCAGCCGTCGCTCACTACTGCGATGACGGCGACCTGGCCGCCTTGGCTGGTGACGGCGGCTACTGCGCTGGTGGCCTGCGCTGCCGCCCGGGCGGTGCTGCGGCATGTCACCACCAGGGCACGGCCGCTGGAGACAATTGCCGGGTACTACGGGTACGGCTCGGCACGCATGGCCCCGATGTCCCAGGCTGGCTGCAGCCAGGCCGCCAGCGTCGAGGTCCCGGCACCGCCATGGGCGCCCCAGACGACCAGCTCGCGGTGCTCCCACTGCCCGCGCGGCGACCGCTCCGCCACGGTGCCGGAGTCGCCAGACACGCTGCCGGGCGGTGTTCGCGGGAACATCGCGGAGGTCCTCCGTGTGGCAGTCAGCGGGGCGGCCGGGTGCGTCATGTGACTAGGGCCGGTGGACGGCTAGCAGCTGGCCGCGGGGCTCCTCCGGCGCGACGCCGAGGAGCTCCAGCAACCCTGGCGTGGGGATCCGGTAGGTGTCGCCGATGCGGATCACCCGGCAGGGAAACTGGTCGCTGCGCGCCAGCTCGTAAGCCTTGGTGCGGCCCAGGCCAAGCGCGCGGGCGGCGGTCATCAGGTCGACGGTGGCGCTGGCGCGCAGCTGGGCAGTGGTGACGGGCTTCATCTGCGTCTCCTCCTGGCGGTCAGGCGTGACGGGGAAGGTCTGCGGGGCGGGCGGCCACGACGGCGCCGGCTAGGTCCAGCGGGTCGATCTGGACGTCCTCGCCGGCTTGCGGAGCCTGGATGACCTGGCCTCCGCCCAGGTACATGACGACGTGACCAGGGTTCTTCGCGGTGCCATCAGATCCGGGATAAAAGACAAGGTCTCCCGGCTGGATCTGGGTCAGCGGAACCTGCGGGCCGTCCTGCCGCCATCCGAAGGTGGTGCGGGCAATCCGGATCCCGGCCGCGGCGTAGGCGGCGTAGACCAGGCCGGAGCAGTCGTAGGCACCCGGCCCAGATGCGCCCCACCGGTAAGGCTTGCCGATCTGCCGCAGCGCGAAGGCGATCGCGACCACGGCCGACGCTGATGGTGCCGGGACGGTGTACCGGGCGGCCCAGGCGAGAACCTGCCCGACGTAGGCGGCGGAGTGGTTGTAGGCGAAGATCGCCTGCCGGATCCCGGCCGCAGTACCCGCGGATGCGCCGTTCGCGCACAGCATCGCGGCCGCCGTGTAGATCGCGTCCGCCGGATCGTAGGGGCTCAGTCTGCTGGCCGGGTCAGCATCGACGGCGTACTGCGCGAAAGTCGCTGGCTCGAACTGCATCGGGCCCTCAGCCCCGGCATAGTTAGCGCCCGAGTGAACGCCCGGTGCTGTCGACTGGCCGTGGTCGCTCTCGACCTCGCCGATGCCCGCCAGGACACCCCAGGGAAGGCCCTGGCACGTCTGCGCGGCGTCCATGTACAGCGCCAGGTAGTCCGGCGGGATGTCCGACAACGCGACGACGCTCGGGCCGCCTGCCAGGCCTGTGTTCATCGCACTGGCAGATCCGGCTGCCGCGCCGACCAGGAACAGGAGCGCTAGGGGAAGCGCGGCCGCTGCGAGAGCGGCGGCTACGGCGAGCCATCTGAACACTGGGCTGCTCCCTGCGGCAGGTTCCGGCGAATCCCGCCGGGCGTTGTCCGAACCCGGCGCGCAGCCCATGCAAGCGGCACCAGCCGCCACCGGTAAGACGCCAAAAGTCGCCATTGACGACTTGCTGCCAGCAGAATGAGGTTCGTCGCGTGCTCGGTTAGTGAGCTGGCCTTGACTGTCGCCGCTGCCAGCAGGTTCGCTTGTCCGATTGCCGCGCCCAGGGGCAAGCTGCTGCCTGGTGACTAGTCCTCACACAGGCACAACTAGTCACAGCCTCAGCGCGGCCGGATGGTCAGGAAAGGATTCAACAACGGTCGAAGGCTCTGTCCCGCAGCGTGCCGTCCCTATGGGCTAACTCATCGGCGAGCGCTGAGGACTCCCTCACTAGGAACGGCGAGAGCTGCCTCCTTGTGGCGCCGAGCTAGCGGCAGCCAGCCGGGGCGCAACGGCGCTGTAACCTAGCGGCACGGTCATCCCCTGTGCTGATGCAAGGCTGGATGGGCCGGTCCGGTACACACATCCGCGTGTATGCGTGCGGGCGGTTCTCTGACGACGGCCGTAGCCCCGGAACGGCCATGGTTAGGCCTGGGAATACCGAGCACCATGGCACATGACCCAGCCGACGCTGGTTCGTGGATGACGGCCGACCGGTCACTGAGAGCGTATGTCCGGCAGCAGTTCCGCCCGGTCATGACCAATGGCGCTGAGAGAATGCATGTGCTCCTGGGGCCAGCCGCCTAGCACCGCGCAGGCTGGCCCTGGATCCGGGGGCTATGCGGCGGAGGCCGAGAAGTCGAGCACCGCTGTACGGGGTTGTCAGGACACGCATCCCGCCGATCGGTCTTTGTGCAAGTCACAGAAGTCCGTGTCGTCGCCGAAATCTGTGATCGAGCTGACGGTATGGCGTGTACTCGACGATGTGACGCATGATTGCCCGCTCTGACGTGATCAGGGGTTTCGTAGTGCGTTCCGCTGCGGGAGAATGCACGTTCAGCGCCGCTAAGTTCGTGTGCTTAGGGGGCCGGAGGTTCCGCAGATGACAATCGATACCAGGTCGGGAACGCGGCCGAGGGTGGCTCACCTGCTCCCGACCGTCGCTGAGGTGCTGACCTTCGACTCCCTCCGCAAGGGCAGAGCGGAGGTAGTAGCCGGGCAGGCAGGACTGGGCCGTCGAGTCCGCTGGGTGCACGTGAGCGAGCTGGCCAACATCGCCGAGCTGCTGAAGGGCGGTGAGTTGCTGCTTGCGACGGGCTTCGCCTTGCCGCAGCGGCCGCAGGGGCTTGCCCGATACATCAAGGACCTGGCCGGTGCCGATGCCGCCGGCATTGCGCTGGGGCTGGGCCCGCGATTCGTGGACTCGGTGCCCCCGATGATGCTGGCCGCCGCCGAAGAGTCCGGGCTGCCCCTGATCCTCCTGCGCAGGTTCACCAGGTTCGTTGACATCACCGAAGACGTTCACTCCCGCATCGTCGACGTGCAGGTCGAGGAGTTGCGTGAATCCGAGCGCATTCACACGACCTTCACCGAGCTTGTCGTGGAAGGTATGGGCCTCGAAGATGTGGTCCACCAGGTGGCCAACATGGCCGGCTGCCCGGTCGTGCTGGAGAATCTGGTGCACCAGGTGCTTGCCTACGATGCGGCCGGCCGCCCGGCCGACGAGGTCATCGGGGACTGGGAAGCGCGATCGCGCAGCGTTCGAGTCCCGCTGCGCACCGGTTTCGATCAAGCGAGCGGCTGGCTAGTGTCTTCTGTTGGCGCACGCGGTAAGGACTGGGGCCGTCTCCTGCTCCAGCCGCCCACCCCGTCGCGACGGCTGGAGATGCTCGCCGAGCGGGCGGCGGTGACACTCGCGCTCGGCCGCCTAGTCGAGCGCGATGCCGCGACACTGGAAATGCAGGCGCGCGGCACGCTACTTTCTGGCTTGCTGTCGCTCAAGCGGCCAAGCGAGTCCATTGCCGTAGAAGCACAGGCAGCCGGCATTCCGTTGCATGGTCGGCGGGTCGTAGGGGCCGCGTTGCGGCTGGCCGAGCCGTCAGCGACCGATTCGACAGCCATTCCGGGCGACGCCGTCGAGCGCATCGCGCTGTTGCGCGGCGTTGCCGAGAACGCTAGCGCCGCCGCGCAAGCGGCCGGTATCCCGATTCTCGTCGGGCTGGTCGAAGATGACACGGTCGCCGTGCTGATCTCACTTCCGCTCGGCAAGCCGGAGAATCCCGCGCTGACCAGGTGGGCCAAAGACCTTAGGAGCTACGAGGCGGCCAAGCGTCTTGTCATCGGCGTCGGGCCCGCGGTGACTAGAGCCGCCGATATCCGCGGTTCCCTCGTCGAAGCGACGCAGGTAGCTGCTGCTGCGGCTCGTATGGGGGAAGACCGGCTCTACTTTGCCAACAGCGATCTGGGCTTGCGGGGACTGCTCCAGCTGCTGCGCGACGACACCCGGCTGCAGAGCTTCGCCGAGCGCCACGTCGCGCCACTGCTGGACTACGACCGCGCGCACGGCACCACCCTGGAGTCGCTTTTGCGCGCGTACTTCGCGAGCGGCCGCAACAAGAAGGCAGCGGCCGAGCTTGCTCATGTGTCCAGGCCGTGGATGTACGAGCGGCTGACCAAGGTGGAGTCAATCCTGGGCGTCGACTTGGAGTCCGCTGAAACCTGCGTCTGCTTGCAGGTGGCGCTGATGGCGCTCGAAGTCATGCGCAACGCATGACGAGACCTCTGCTGACACGGTGTCAGGCCTTCGAACTCATTCCAATACATGATGCTAATTACCGCAATGAAATTGATCGGTTAATCTTAGTTATGCCGTACCTATCCGAAATGCTAGGCGGAGCAATTTAGTGATTATCGATGCATATAATAATATCTGGCAGGCGGGCGGCACCTCAGATTACCTCACTGCCGAATCCTACGGCCCTGAAACAATGCTCGGCGCCATGGACGCCGCCGGTGTCGACAAAGCTGTCGCCTGCTCTCTGGGACAGATGATCGACAACGATTTCATCGCAGCGACCATAGATAAATACCCGGACCGGATCATCGGATTTGGCCAGGTCGATCCGCGACGCCCCGACGCGATCAACGAACTGCGCCGCTGCGCCGGCGAACTGATGCTACGCGGGGTCAAGTTGCATCCGACGATGCATGGCTACCACTTCGCCGACCACGGCCTGCTCGACCCGGTCTTCCGCGCGTGCGCCGATCTCGGGCTCGTTGTCCTGGTGAACGCTCTTGACGATCCCTTCTGCGCGCCGCTCGCGTTCGAGGAGATTTCCCGTGGATTCCCGGATGTGCCATTGCTCGTAGCCCACATGGGGACCGTCTGGAATGTGATGGAGGCCATCTTGGTAGCCGAGCGGAACAGCCAGATTTACCTGGAGACCTCCGGTACGCAGCTCATCGAAGTGAAAATGGCCTACTCGCGGCTCGGCCCGGAAAAGCTCGTAATGGGCACCGACTGGCCGGGAAGCGACTTCGACCTGGAGCGGGCGAAGATCGCACGGGCGATCCCGTCCGAGGCAGACAGGCAGCGCGTGGAGGGCGGCAACCTCGCGGTGCTGCTGCGCCTTGGCTGAGGCGCCGCCGCTGCTCCTGCGATGCGAGCGGCTGCTCGTGGACTCCCGTGCCCCGGTCAGTCACGACGTCGGCGTGCTCATCGAGAACGGACTGATCCGGCAGGTAGCTAAGTTCTCCCTCACCGATCAGAGCATCAGCAGGAATACAGAAGTCGTGGCACTGGACGGCCTCGTCCTGCCCGGCTTCGTGGACGCTCATTCGCACCTGCGCGGCCTAGCCCTGAGCGAGCAGGGCGTGCCTGACATCGACCTGGAGAGCTGGCTGCTGCGCCTTCGGACCGTCACTCAGCTCGACGTCGCCGACGAGGCTCTGGTTGCGGCCGGAGACCTGCTCGCCGCCGGCGTGACTGCCGTCCAGGGCGTGCTGCATAGCTTCGCTGGTCGGGACGAATACCTGGACCAGGTGCAGTCTGCCGCCCGCGCGCTCGATGCGACGGGGATCAGCGCCGAGCTCATGATCGGCCTGACCGATCAGGCAGAATACTCGCCCGCGTCACCCTGCGGCGCTGGTCCCGAGCGCGGGATGCCAGTGCGCCAGCTCCGGGACTTGGTCAGCGTCGCGCGCCGGTCCTGCCCTGGCAAGCTGACCCGGGTGGGCGTGGCGCCGGTAGCGCCGCAGTGGTGCTCAGATTCCCTGCTCGCCGAGATCAGGGCGCTGCGCGTGGCCGGCGTCAGAGTCCATACGCACCTGCTGGAAAGCTCCTTCCAGCGGGGCTGGATTAGTGAAGACCCGGTGTCCAGGCTCCGCCGATGGGACCTGCTTGGGCCCGCGCTGTCGGCCGCGCATGGCGTCTGGCTCGCCGCTGACGAGGTCGCTGAGCTCGCGTCTCGCAGAGTCACGGTCGTGCACTGCCCATCGTCCAACGCCGGGCTCCGGGTCGGCACGGCCCCGGTTGCGCGCTGGCGCCGAGCCGGGCTGTCTGTGGCGCTCGGCCTGGACAGCCATCCGATCGACGGCCGGGTGGACATGCTAGCCGAGATGCGCGCCGCGGTCGCTGCCGCGGGCCATCTCGGCGACCCGCTGACCGGGCGGCAGGCGCTCGGCCTGGCGACTGTCGGCGGCGCGGCGGCGATCGGCCGGTCAGGCCAGATTGGTCGGATAGCGGCCGGATACCGCGCCGATCTGATCGCTGCGAGTGCCGTGGCGGACGAGGAGACCGCTGAGGGGTTCCTCGCGGCTGGCAGCACCGCCGATATTCACGAGGTCATCTGCGCGGGGCGGCGGCTGGTTTCCGGCGGGCGCCTTCATTGCGCCGCCGAGGTGGAAGCCGCACGAGCCAGGTCCAGGCAGCGGCTCGCCGCTGACCAGGGCGCGAGGGCGGCCCGGCAGTCCGCGACGGGGAAGCAGGTACGCGAGCTGCGCCAGTTGCTTACCCGTATGCCCTGGGGCGGCGCATGAGAGTCCTCGACGCCGAGGCCGCTGAGTTCTTCACCGCGTGCGATGAGCTCGGCGAGGGCCCGGCCTGGCATCCGGCGAAAGGCGTCTTGCTGTGGGTGGACATCATCCGGGGTCGGCTCTATTCCCATGACATCGGCGCTGGCATCACGTCCGTCTGCGAGTACGGCAGGCCGGTGAGCGCGGCGCTGCCACGGGTGGCCGGGGGAACGGTGGTGGCCGTCGACGACGGGCTCTTGCTTCTCGACGCCGGCGGCGAGGTCGAGCGTCATATCCCGGTCGAGGCCGACATCGTCACGAACCGGCTCGGCGACATGGGCGTGGACCCGGCTGGCCGACTCTGGCTCGGCACCCTGGACAAGGATCTGACGGCTGGGCGGGGCGGCCTGTACCGGCTGAGCCCGGCCGGCGACCCGGTGAAGGTCATCGATCAGACCTGCATCGCCAATGGCATCGGCTGGAGCCCCGACGGCTCGCTGATGTACTTCGTCGACAGTGCCGTCGGCCGGATCGACGTACTCGACTACGACGTACGCGACGGATCAGCGACCGGCCGACGGCCGTGGGCCAGCGTCGACCACGTTGACGGGTCGCCGGACGGCCTGGCAGTCGACAGCCTCGGCGGAGTCTGGGTCGCGATCTGGGGCGGGGGGCAAGTGCGGCGCTATTCGCCGGACGGTGAGCTCGATGCCGTCCTGCCGCTTCCCGTTCGCAACGTCAGCAGCTGCTGCTTTGCCGGCCCAGAGCTCGATCAGCTTTTCATCACGACAGCCCGGGTCGAGATGACCGAGCGGATGCTGCGTGCCGAGCCGCTGGCCGGCTCGGTGTTTTGTGCCTCGACTGGCTTTCGCGGCCTGAGTATGCCGGCCTATGCCGGCTGACGGACATCAGCAGTTCGGCGACGTGACGGGAGGACTCCGATGACGGCAGCGCAGGGCCAACCGCCGCTTCCCACCGGCGGCGGCATGGGCGGCGGACTGGTTCCCGGCATTTACTCGCCGCCTGAAGCGATGCGCCCGACCGTCGTGGGCGACCGCTGGGCCGTGGTCGCCGGGCACCCGCTGGTGAGCCAGATCGCGGCCGACGTCCTCAGCCGTGGTGGCAACGCGATCGATGCCGGCGTGGCGGCCGGAATAGCGTCGAATGTGGTGCAGGTCGACATGGCGAACTTCGGGGGGATAGCTCCGATTCTGGTCCGCGTGGCCGGCCGCGACGTGGCGCAGAGCGTGGCCGGCGTCGGTCGCTGGGGCATGGCGGCAGACCGCGAGGGTCTTCAAGCGCGCTACGGCGGTGGGCTGCCGCTCGGAGGCGTGCCTTGCATTGTCCCCGGTGCCCCGTCGGCTTGGATAACGGCGCTGGCCCGATTCGGCACCTGGAGCTTCAGCGAGGTCGCGGCGCCCGCAGCCGAACTCGCCTTGGGCGGGTTCCCGCTTGACCTGCGCACCGCCGAAAGCCTGCGGCTGATGGGGACCGGGTTTGCCCGATGGCCGACAACCCGCGAGATCTACTGGCCGAGCGGGCGCGCGCCCGGCTTTGGCGAGCGGCTGGTCCAGGCCGATCTCGGGCGCCTGCTAGGCATCCTGGCGGCGGCCGAGCAAGGCGACACGAGGCTGGAGCGGCTCAATGCCGTTCACAATGCCTTCTATCGCGGCCCGATCGCCGCTCAGATCGTGAGCTTCGTCCAGTCCGCCGGAGGCTACCTGGCCGAGCCCGACCTCGCCTCGTTTCAGGCCCAGGTGGCGCAGGCCCCCAGCGTCAGTTACCGGGACTGGCGGGTGTTCGTGCCGCCGACCTGGAGTCAGGGCCTGATCACCGCACAGGCGCTGGGCATCCTGCGCGGCATCCCGCTGGCCCAGTTGGGTCACAACAGCCCGGACTATCTGCACCACGTTATCGAGGCACTGAAGCTCGCCTTCGCGGACCGCGAGCAGTATTACGGCGATCCAGACTTCACCCGCCTCGACCCCGAGGAACTGGTGTCCGAGCGGTACCTGGCTACATTGCGGGCAAGGATCGGCCGCCGGGCACTCGGGAAACTCGCGGCCGCCGACGAGTCGGCTTCACCGCTGCGCAGCACGACGGCAGTAGCCGTGGTGGACGCACACGGCAACGCCTTCTGCACGGCGCCCAGCGACACGCTCGACGGCGCGCCGATCATCAGCGGCCTGGGGATCTCATGCTCGCCGCGCGGAGTGCAAAGCAGGCTGGCCGCCGGCCACCCCAACGCACTCGCGCCGGGCAAGCGCCCGTGCGTCACACCCGCGGCGCTGATCGCGCTGGGCGGCGAGGGCAACTCCGAGACTTGGGCCATGGCGTGCCCAGGCGGCGACGTGATCGTGCAGGCGCTGACGCAGGTATTTCTGAACATGACGGAGTTCGGCATGACCGCCCAGCAGGCAGTGGAGGCGCCTCGGATCGCCGGGTTCAGCTTCCCTAGCGCATTCCATCCGCATCCCGGTGCCGATCGCCTGGTGTTCGTCGAGGACAGGATCGGGCCCGAGGTCCGCGATGAGCTGGAGCGCCGGGGCCACGACATTCACCTGTGGCCGCCGTACGAATTCGATGCCGGGTCCGTCCAGCATTGCCGGGCGGCAGCACCCGGTAGCGAGCAATGCCTCATCACCGCCGGCGCCGATCCGCGTCGCAGCGCCTACGCGATCGCTCGATGACCGGTGCCAGTCAGGCGTGCAGTCGGGCGCGGGCACAGCCTGCGAACACGAAGGAGAAGGACGGCTCATGCGACTGAGCGACAAGGTATGCGTCATCACCGGTGGCGGCTCCGGGATAGGCCTGGCCACGGTCCAGCGGTTCATGGCCGAGGGCGCCCTGGTTGCGGCGCTCGATCTCGATCTTGACGGAGCGACCGCGTCAGGAGCCCAGCTGCCATTGCGCTGCGACGTCACCGACGAGAACTCGGTCGCCGCTGCTCTCGACGCGGTGCTCGAACGCTTCTCGCGTCTGGATGTGCTCGTCGCGAACGCGGGAGTGGCGCACGAGGTGCGGCTCGACCAGACCACGCTGGCCGACTGGAACCGGGTCATACAGGTCAACCTGACTGGCGCGTTCCTGAGCGCCAAGCACGCCGTGCGGCGAATGCCCGGCGGCGGCTCACTGGTCTTCCACGCGTCCATGTCCGGCGTGGTCGCCACAACGGACGAGCCGGCCTACTGCGCGAGCAAGGCTGGTGTAATCGGCCTGGCGCGTGCCATCGCCGTCGACCATGCCAAGGACGGCATCCGGTCGAACGCCGTGTGCCCCGGTGTAGTCGAGACAGCGATGACGGTCGAGCAGTTCCGGCCGCATCCGGAGTTCCGCAGGCAGGTCGAACAGGCCCATCCGCTGGGCAGGTTCGCGAGCCCGGCAGAGATCGCATCGCTGACCGCGTTCCTCGCCTCCGACGAGAGCAGCTTCCTCACTGGAGCCGTCGTGCTGGCCGACGGCGGCTATACGGCGCGGTAGCCGATGCGCGCAAGTCAGCCCACACTACACCGTGCTAACTGGAACCAACTTTGTCTAGACACTATGATCATTCATAGCCGCCGCCGCTGGCCTAGATAATACCTACAAGTCAGGAAGCGAATCTGAGTGCAGTGATTAGTCACCTCAGGCGCCACCGAACAATTATTTCGGCCGTGCACCAGTGGCAGAGCTGGAGGATCTGGAATGCAACCTATTCACGAGTCCACCCATCCGGTGGCGTTCGGCAGGCGCCAACTGCTCAAGGGCGCGGGGCTCGGCCTGGCCGCGCTTGGGGCAGCTCCGATTCTCGCGGCCTGCGGAAACAGTGCATCCGCTGGCTCAGGTTCCCTGGTCAATCTCAGCTATCAGCTTGAGTGGCTTAAGATAACGCAGTTCTCCGGGTTCTTCGCCGCAGAGAACAATAACTACTACACCAAGCAGGGCCTTAACGTCACCTTCGCGGCCGGCGGCCCGAACATCTCGGCGTCCGAGCTAGTCGCGGCAGGCCGCGCCGACCTCGGTGACGATGACAACATCGTCTTGTTGCAGGCGATCGACAAAGGCCTGCCGCTGGTTATGTTCGCTGCCATATTCCAGAAGACACCTGAGTCTTGCATCAGCCTGGCCAGCAACCCGATCTTGACGCTGCAGGACATGGTAGGCAAGACGATCGCGATCGACACCGCCGAAGCGGCTCAGCTGATCCCGGCGCTGAAGGCTGCGGGCATCGACCCGTCGAAGGTGAAGATTATTCCGGCCGGCGCGGACCCGACGCAGCTCGTCACGCACCAGGCGGACGGTTACTTCGGGTTCTCGACCAGTCAGGGAGTGGACCTTCAGCTTCAGGGCGTCAAAATAGTTTCGGTATCCGCATCCGACCTCGGATTTGGTGACTATGCGGATGTGCTGTTCACGACTAAGCACAACCTGGCGACCAAGAAGGCCGAACTCGTCAAGTTCCTGCGAGCGACCATTATGGGATATGAGTACGCCATAGCTAACCCTGATGCGGCCGCTAAGATAACCGTAGACAAGTATGGGGCGCCGGGCCTCAATATCAAATCAGAAACAGCTACGGCTCATGCCCAGATCCCTTTGATCAGCTCGCCCAAGGGGGTTCTGTGGCTCGATCCGACCACCATGCAGCAGATCATCGACCAGCAGTTCGCGATAAAGTCTATTTCCCGCCGACTGACCGCCAGCGAAGTCATGACGACGGGGATACTCGAGGCAGCGTACGGCGGGAAGACTAACCTTCTGAGCTGATCCGGCAGGCCAGGCTCAGTCCAGGAATCATGGAGGGCTCATGATCAGCACGCCCGCGCCGCTGTCACAATCGGAAACGGCCGGCGGCGCGATCACAGTTGATTCGCTCGGGATGACTTTCGATCTCGGTAAGCAGTCGCTCACCGCGCTCGCAGGTATCTCGCTTGAGATGAAACACGGTGAATTCTGTTCCTTCATCGGCCCCTCCGGATGCGGGAAATCAACGCTGCTCCGCCTGATCGCGGGTCTCATCGAGCCCTCCGTCGGCACGGTCAGGGTCGACGGCGAAGACGCCGCTACGGCCCGCCAGAAACGTAAGTTCGGTTTCGTATTCCAGGATGCTGTCCTTCTCCCATGGCGGACGGTCATCGAGAACATCGAACTGCCAATGATTGTCGCGCACGTGCCTAAGCAAGAGCGCCGCCAGAAGGCGAAGGATCTGCTCGATCTGGTCGGGCTCGCTGACTTCGCACAGGTGGCTCCGGCCAAATTGTCAGGCGGTATGGCCCGCCGGGTGGCTATCGCGCGCTCTCTGGTCCTGGATCCGAGCATCTTGCTGCTCGATGAGCCATTCGGCTCTCTGGATGAGATCACCCGCCAGCGCATGAACGTCGAGTTGCAGCGGATCTGGGCCGCGGAGCGATGCACTGCCGTGCTCGTCACGCACAACGTGGGGGAGGCGGTCTTCCTTTCCGACCGGGTCATCGTGCTCGGCGCGCGACCAGGCCGGATCATCGCTGAGCGAATCATCGACCTGCCGAGGCCCCGGACCCTGGAGATGATCGGTGAACCGCGGTTCTTCGAGCACACCAGGCAACTGTCCGGCGTGCTGCTGTCCGGTGCGGTGGTAGGCGCGGAATCCGATGCGTAGGCTGACGTCCGGGGTCGCGTTCGCAGCGCTGTACGGGCTCCTCATCTTCTTGTGGTGGCTGATCGCGTACCTGAATCGTGGTGCGGGCAGCCCGTTCGTCGGCCCGGTGCAACTGGTGCGGGCAGTGTGGGACCAATGGCCGGTCCTGCAGCCGAGCCTCGCCGCGACGGCGGAAGAGGCCGCGCTCGGCTTCGCGGCCGGAGTCTGCCTGGCGGTCGTGTTGAGCCTGGTGACCATCCGGTTCCGCTACCTGGGCACTCTCATCGGCCGCCTCGCTCTCGTGTTGTACAGCCTCCCGCTGATCGCGATCGCGCCGCTGCTGGTGATCTGGTTCGGCGCCGGCTTGGTCACCAAGGTCACCATTGCGGCGCTCGCCTCATTCTTCCTAGTTCTGGTGAATTTCAGCACCGCGCTCGTGTCGACCGACCGTCAGGCGCTGGAAATGATGGAAGTCATCGGCGCGCCTTTCATGACCGTTTCCGTTAGAGTCCGCATTCCCTATGCGCTGCCGTCGTTGTTCGCGTCCTTTCGCGCTGCGGCGCCTGCGGCGGTTATCGGCGCCACCGTCGCCGAGTGGGTCGGCGCCAATCAGGGACTCGGCATCACGATCCTGTCCGCGATGCAGAGTTACAGCATTCCCTTGCTGTGGAGTTCTATCTTCGTCGTCAGCCTGCTCTCTCTGGTCAGCTACGGCTTCTTCGCCGTACTCGGCCGCAAGCTCTTTCCCTGGCATGAGTCGAACGCAACGTCGGGGGCATGAGGTGCTGGCTCGCGTCTTGACCGCCTTGTGGAAGACAATACTGATCCTGGCGCTGCTGATCGTTGTCTGGTTTGCGATAGCCCGGATCAGCGGCCTGAACAGGACGTTGTTTCCGGAGCCGCAAGATGTACTGGGCGCCGCAATGAGCAACTTCTCCGAGCTCTGCACCGCTACCCTCATCACCGCCGAGGGAGCCTTCCTCGGATTCCTGCTCGGCAACGCGGTCGGCCTGCTGCTCGCCATCGTGGTGGCGCGCAGCGTCCTCGCTTCGCGGCTGGTGCTTCCGCTGGCGGTGATGGTCAGGGTTGTCCCGATCATCGCACTCGCGCCTTTGCTGACGCTCGTCCTGGGCGAGGGACTCGCCACCGTGGCGACGATCTCCGCACTGCTCGTCTTTTTTCCCACGCTGGTCAACAGCATCCTCGGATTGCGCTCGGTCGGGCAGGACCAGCTCGACATGATGAAGATGGCGAACGCCTCACCGTGGCAGGTCTTCTTGATGCTTCGCCTCCCGGCCGCGCTGCCTTCCTTTTTCGCGGCTTTGCGGGTGGCCGCGGGCGCCAGCGTGCTGGGCGCGCTGCTGGCCGAGTGGGTAGCGTCCGGGGGCGGCCTGGGTTACCTGATCCTGCAATGCAGCCTGACCTTCCAGATCGCTCTCATGTGGGCTGCGGTCATCATTTGCGCGATTCTCGCCGTCGGGGCCGCGGCCGTCACTGCCGCCGTCGGCCGGCGAGTTGTCACCTGGGTGTAGCGGCGGAACTTACAGGAGGTACGCGGTATGGCGGGCACGAGCGACGCATGGGCGTGGCATCATTCAGGTTTTGTCGTGGATGACCTCGACGTAGCGCTGCGGTTCTACCAGCAGACACTGGGATTCGAGGTCGTCTTCGAGGACCGGCATATGACCGACCTGATCGAGCGCACGGTCGGAATCTCCGGGGTCCGCTGCAAGCTCGCGCAGTGCAGGTCGCCGCTCAGCGGCCAGATTGTCGAGTTGCTCGAATTCAGTGAGGTGCCGGCCGGGACTGACTCGCGAATGCCGGTTTGGCCGGGCATCGGCCACGCCTGCTATCTGGTCGAGAACATCGACGACTCGCTGGCGGCGCTGCTCGCGGCGGGCGGGTCCACGATCGGAGAGGTGGTCACGTTCCCTGAGGGACGTGCCGTCTACTGCTGGTCACCGAGCGGGACGGTCGTCGAGCTGGAGGAACAGCCGAGGCAGGGTGCTCTGGTGACCGGGGTCGAGGCTTCGTGAGCACTCTGACGCTTCGCGACCGGTACCTGGCGATGGTCAGGATGCGACGCTTTGAGGAGGCTTGCCTCGCGGGGGTGGCGGACCGGGAAATTCACGGCGAGGTACACCTGGGGATCGGGCAGGAAGCGATAGCGGCCGGCCTGCTCGGCTACCTGACGGACGAGGATGCACTGGTCAGCACGCATCGTAATCACCTGCACGCGCTGGCGAAGGGCGTGCCGATGTACCCGCTGATGGCGGAGATCTTCGAGAAGAGGACCGGACTCTGCGGGGGCTTCGGCGGGCACATGCACATCTTCGATCTGCCCCGCCGTTTCTCGACGACCGGAATTGTCGGATCCACGCTGCCGGTCGCCCTCGGCCATGCCTACGCCGCGCGCCTGAGCGGCCGGGCCAGCGTCGCAGTCGGGGTGACGGGCGATGGGGGCGCGAACGCGGGCGGCTTCCACGAAAGCCTGAACATCGCGGGCTCGTTGCGGTTGCCGCTTGTCGTGCTCATCGAGAACAACGAGTGGGCCATCTCCGTCCCGTTCGAGGAATCGACCGCCACGGCCACGCTGGCCGAACGCGCGGTGTCCTACCGGGCCTGGGGCAAGCGAGTTGACGGGCTTGACGTACTGGCCGTGGCCTCGGCGTTCGGCGAAGCCGTCGACTACGCCAGGTCCGGTCTCGGCCCGGCGGTTCTGGAAGCCACGTGCTATCGGTTCAGAGGTCATTACGAGGGCGATCCCGACATGTACCGGCCCGCCGGCGACAGGGATGCCCGCCGGCGTGATCGGGACCCGCTGCTGATCACCAGGGAGAGCGTGGTGGTCGAGGGCGGCGCTGATCCCGTCAGTCTCGCCCAGGAGGAGCAGGCGATAGCCGATGAGGTCGATACCGTGCTTGCGGCGGTCCGGCGGGACCTGATGCCAGACGGGATGCAGGCACGCGACCATGTCTTCACCAGGGGGACGGCGAGATGAGCATCGCGAGCGAAGCGGCAGTGCGGAATGTCAACGTGTCCCAGTGCGTGGCGGAGGCGATCAATCTGGAGATGGACCGCGACGCTTCCGTAGTCATGCTGGGAGAGGACATCGGTCGCAGCGGCGGGGTTTTCGGCACTACTCGCGGACTGCAGCGGCAGTTCGGGCCGGACCGTGTCCGCGACACCCCGATTTCGGAGATGGCATTTACCGGCATGGCCGTCGGGTTGGCCATGGAGGGATATCGTCCCATCGTCGAGATCATGTTCGTGGATTTCATCGGGGTATGCCTGGAGCAGGTGTACAACGCGGCTGCGAAGATCCCGTATATGACCGGCGGGGCGGTCAAGATGCCCATCGTGTTCAAGACCGCTGGCGGTTGCATCGGCTCTGCTGCTCAGCACTCACAATGCCTGTGGGGGCTGTTCGCCCATCTGCCAGGAATGCGAATTGTCGTTCCGTCCTCGCCGTATGACTACAAGGGCATGATGGCCGCGGCCATTGACAGCGACGACCCGGTGGTTTTCATCGAGCACAAGGGCCTGCTCCTGCGGAAAGCCGGGTCCTTCGCCCATGGCCGGGAAGTGCCCAGGGAACGCTACCTGGCTGCACTCGACCGGGCCGCTGTGCTGCGGCCGGGTTCCGATGTCACCCTCGTCACGCTCAGCCTGACTGTGGGCGAGAGCCTGGCAGCTGCGGCTGTTCTTGCTGATGAAGGCATCAGCGTCGAGGTCATCGATCTGCGGAGCGTCGTGCCGCTCGACTTCGACACCATCTGCGCCTCGGTTGCCAAGACCGGGCGGCTGCTGGTGGTCGACGAGGACTACCTGGGATTCGGCCTGAGCGGCGAGATCGTGACCGGAGCTGTCGAGCGCGTCGGCACCTCGGCGGTGCGACATGTGCTCAGGCACGGTGTCCCGGATGTGCCCGTGCCCGCAGCCTTGTCGCTTGAGCAGCAGATAGTGCCGCGTCAGGCGTCTATCGAGCGGGCCGTCCGAAAACTGGCGAGCCGGTCGTGACCGCCACCTCTCGGCATAAGGGCACTGTTCTGGTGGTCGGAGCGGCGGGAACGCTCGGCCAGGCGATCTGCGCCGTGCTCGCGGATCAGGGCGCCTCGGTGTGCGCCGCGGACGCCAGGGACTGCACAGATCTTGTGACCGCGCTCGGTCGCACGCACCAGGCCTGTCAAGTGGACGTGACGGACGAGCAGTCGGTCGAGGCCCTCCTGTCGCAGGTGTGGGCCATGGGATCGTGCCAGGGTGTCGTCTACGCCGCGGGCACGAACTACACCGGTCCGGTGGCCACCACGTCCTGGCCGGACTACGACCGCGTCATGAATGTCAATCTGCGCGGTGCATTTCACCTGGGCAAGGCGGTTAGCGCCCGAATGCGACAGAACCCGCGTGAACTGGCGCTGGTATTCCTTTCCTCTGTAGCGGGGCTGAAGGGTGAGTACGGCGGATCGGTTTACTGCGCATCCAAGTTCGGGCTGATCGGCTTCGTCGAGAGCCTGGCCAGTGAAATAGCCGCATATGGCGGTCGTGCCAATGCAGTCTGCCCAGGAAACGTCGACAGCGTCATGCTGAGGGAGCTAGCAGTGCAGGTCGCCGAACGCACTGGCAATGTTCTCGATCATGTGCTGGCGGAGTGGGCCAACGCGATCGCGTTCGGTCGGCTCATCGAGCCGGCCGAGGTCGCCCAGGCGTGCGCCTGGCTGGTCTCGCCGGAATCCTCTGGAATCAGCGGACAGAGCATTGTCGTCGATGGACCACCACCAGCGGCTTAGGAGCTTCAATATGATTTCGCTCGACCAGGTGATTGCTGATACCCAGGCTTTGGTTCGGATTGACAGTCAGAATCCGGGGCCGCTTGAGATCCAGTGCGCCGAGTGGGTCGGCAATCGCCTCGCGGACGCCAATCTCGCTCCGGTCCGGCTACCGATCGATGGCGATCGCGCTAATGTCGCCGTACAGATCAGCGGTGCTGACCCAACCTGCCCTCGGCTCGTGATCCTTGCCCATATGGACACCATTCCCGTCGGCGAGGGCTGGACCGTCCCGCCCATGGACGGCCAGATTTCGGGCGGTCGGATCTACGGCCGGGGCTCCTGCGACATGAAGGGCGGACTGGCCGTCGCCATCAACGTGCTGGAGAGCCTCGCCGCCAGTAACGGGCAGCCCCCAGGGGACGTTGTCCTGGCCGCGACCGTGGATGAGGAAGCGCCCGGAATGCTCGGGGTGCACAGCTTGTTCGAATCGGGTTTCTTCCGCCCGGACGATCAGATCCTTGCTCCCGAGCCGACCGGCTTGCGGCTGCGGATCGCCCAGATGGGGCTCCGCTGGCTCACCCTGCGGGTGCACGGCCGGATGGCTCATGCCGGCCGTGCCCATCTGGGCATCGACGCCAACCATGTCATGGCCCTGGTGGTCAACAAGTTCAAGTCGACCTTTGAGGATCTGCCTTACGAGGACGACATCCTCGGCCGTCCTCGCTTCACCTGCGGGACGATACGCGGCGGCGTGGCTACCAACGTGGTACCACCCTCTAGCGAGGCCAACTTCGACATCAGGATCGTGCCGCCGATGACGATCAGCGGCGTCGAGGAAATGCTGCGGAACGTGGTCGAGTCTGTGATTGCCGACTTCCCCGGTGCCAGTTATGACGTCGAACTCCTGGGAGCGGGACGGCCGCCAGTGCGCGCCTCGGATGACTCCCCGATAGTACGGGCGCTGCGCGAGGCATTCCTCAAGGAAGTCGGCGAAGAACTGCCCAGCGGCGGGCCGGACGGACACGAGGCCTACACCGACGCCTCCATGGTGGCCGCGCTGAGCGGCAGTGACTCGTGTGCCGTGTTCGGTCCAGGGACCACCGACCGGGCTCACACTGCGGACGAGTTCGTGCCGATTGCTGACCTTGAGCATGCCTCGCAGGTGCTCTGGTCCCTCGCCACCGATTGCCATCCAGGCTTGATATGACCGACGCCAGTGAACTGTACGTCAACGGCACTCTAATGCGTGGCTTGGCGCTGCACGCCAACCTCGACGGTGCGGAATTCCTCGGGGAAGTGTGTACCGAGCCGAGATACCGGCTGTATTCGATCGGCGCCGATGAGCACCCTGGCATGTTCGAGGTGACGACCGGTGGCGTCGCGGTAGCGGGGGAGCTATACCGGGTTCCCCCGGCGCTGATGTGCGCGGTCGATGCAGGCGAGCCGCCGCACCTCTACCGCGGCCGCGTCTGGCTTCAGGACAGGGGCGAGACGTGGGGAATCCTCTATCCCGAAGAGCTTGCCGCGCAGAACGGCCGTGACATCTCCGAGTACGGAGGATGGCGCGCGTACCTGGCCTGCTCAGGCGGTCGGCGATGAGCCAACTGGTCTAAGCACCTCGGCTGCATGGCGTGCTCCGGCCGGGTTGCCCTGGCGCTTGTCAGCCAGATCCCGCCTCGACGGATTTAATGTCGGAGTCAGGTGTTGTTTTGGAACTGCCTGAATGCCCCGCATGGGGAGCGGACCCGCGGCCACCCTCGGCCACGAACTGCCTGGTCCACTCGTTGCAGCGCTTTTGACTTTCCACTGAAGGCGAACTCTTCTGCTGTTCTGCTGGGCCGGACTACGCAACAGAAGGGCGCGTATCCAGTCCGGCTATTCAATAGGCGCAGTAAATCTAAATACCGATACCGATACGCGCCGGTGGCTGGTGCCGGCCGGGATGCCAGCCGCGAGGCCGCCTCTGGTGCCGAGCGCCGCAACGGGCGGCTGTACCTGACGGGCCTGGCCGTATCGCTGATCGGGAACAACGCACTGTCCCTGGCCGCGGGCATCTGGGTCAAGTCCCTCACCGGCAGCAGCAGCGAGGCAGCCCTCGTATCGGTCTGCGTCTACGCGCCCTCCCTGGCCGAGCCGCTGGCCGGAGTGGTCGCCGACCGGGTACGCCGCCGCA
>JAJYUU010000172.1 GCA_021792405.1 Actinomycetes bacterium | reverse complement strand
TGGTTCACGACCAGCAGGTCGCACCCCTTGCCCGCCAGTTTGGCGCGACCGTTCGCCAGCACGTCCCCGGTCTCAGCGGCGAAGGCGACAATCAGCTGGCCCGGACGCCTGCGGGCTGCCACCAGATCGCGGACGATATCCGGGTTCTCGGCGAGCTCGATCGGAGCTGGCGCACCACCGGATTTCTTGATCTTGGCGGGGCTCCGGATGGCGGGCCTGAAGTCGGCAACCGCAGCGGCCATCACGATCACGTCGGCGCTGCCGGCTTCAGCCAGCATCGCATCGCGCAGCTGGCTGGCCGAGGTGACCCGGATGACGCGAGCGCCTGCCGGGTCGGGCAACTCGGCATTGGCGGCCACCAGCGTCACCGTCGCGCCACGGCTCGCTGCCGTGCGGGCTAGCGCGTAGCCCTGCTTTCCGGAGGACCAGTTGCCCAGATAGCGGACCGGATCGAGGTCTTCCCTCGTGCCCCCTGCCGAGACCAGGATCGTGCGGCCGGCCAGATCCGGCACCATCGCCGCGCTGCCTCTGGCCAGCACCCGCCGCACCACCGAGAACAGCTCGGCTGGCTCGGGGAGCCGGCCCGGGCCCGAGTCCGGTCCGGTCAGCCTGCCCGACGCGGGATCGAGGACGAGGCAGCCACGGCTGCGCAAGGTGGCAACGTTCGCCCTGGTGGCCGCGTGCTCCCACATCTCGGTGTGCATCGCGGGCGCGAAGATCACCGGGCAGCGCGCCGTCAGCAGGGTCGCGGTCAGCAGGTCATCGGACCTGCCGGCGGCGGCGCGAGCCATCAGGTCCGCGGTCGCAGGAGCAACGATGACCAGGTCGGCCTCCTGGCCGAGGCGAACGTGCGGAACCTCGTGCACCGATTCTTGCGGGCTGGTCAGCACGGGCTGACCGGATAGCGCCGCCCAGGTAGCGGCACCGACGAAGTCAAGGGCCGCCGGGGTGGGGACAACTCGAACGCGATGACCGGCCTCGGTCAACAGCCGAAGCAACTCGCACGCCTTATAGGCGGCAATCCCGGCAGCAACCCCGAGAACGATGCGCACGGACAACCCCTAGCGTGACGATGCCGTCCCGCGGCGGATCAGGCCTGGTCGGGGGCCTCCGCGCTGAGCAAGCGCTCGCTGATCTCGCGCAGCGCGATCGACAGCGGCTTCTCCTGGACCCTGGTCTCGACGAGCGGGCCGACATACTCCAGCAAGCCCTCGCCGAGCTGGGCGTAATAGGCGTTGATCTGGCGTGCCCGCTTCGAGGCCATGATCACCAGGCCGTACTTGCTGTCGACGACCTCGAGCAGGTCGTCGATGGGCGGGTTGATGATGCCTTCCGCGGGCGGAGTCGCTGCCAAGGTGTGCCTTCCAGATCTGGGTTCAGTGAGATCCTTGCCCCGCAAGGTCTCGCCCGGCGTTGCCGTGCCCCGCATTGCCATACTGGGCCAGCATCAAGGCTATCAGCTGATCGCAAACGTCTTCGACAGATGTGTTCACGAGCGTGATGTCGAACTCATCGCTGGCTGCCAGCTCGCGGCGGGCCGCTTCCAGGCGTCGGCTGACCGCCTCTGGAGATTCGGTGTTGCGGCCAAGCAGCCGGCGTTCCAGTTCCGCCCACGACGGCGGGGCCAGGAAGATCAGCAGCGAGTCCGGGACGGCGGCGCGCACCTGGCGGGCGCCCGCCACATCGATCTCGAGCAGGGCCGGCGCCTGCTGGTCGAGCCGTTGCTGAACCGGCGCGCGCGGCGTGCCGTAGCGGTTGCCCGCAAACTGCGCCGATTCCAGCAGTTCCCCGGCCGCAGCCATTCTCTCGAACTCAGCCTCGGTGAGGAAAATGTATTCGCGGCCGTCCATTTCTCCGGGCCGCGGCGACCGCGTCGTCACTGACACCGACTGCCAGATCCAGGGGCATTCCCGGCGCAAGCGCGCTGCCACGGTGCTCTTGCCCACTGCTGACGGGCCGGACAGGACCGTCAGGCGGGCAGGGGCAGGGGCAGGGGCAGGGGCAGGGGCAGGGGCACCGCGGCACAGCCCGCGCGACTCGGCTGCGAGCATGCTTCCCGCGGTCCCCTCCCTCGCTCGTGCTGGCTTCGTCAGATGTCTCCGCCGAATTCGCTCTCCAGCGCGCTGCGCTGGTTGGCACCCAGGCCGCGGACGCGCCGCGACTCCGCAATGCCCAGTCGTTCCATCATCTGCTTGGCCCGCACCTTGCCAACGCCCGGCATGGACTCCAGCAGTGCTGACACCTTCATCTTGCCCACGACATCGTCGCTCTGCCCCTCCTTGAGTACCTCGGGAAGGGATGTCGCGCCGTGCTTGAGCCTGTTCTTCACTTCCGCACGGTCCTTGCGGGCCTGGGCTGCCTTCTCAAGTGCGGCCGCCCGCTGCTCGGGGGTGAGGGGGGGAAGAGCCACGCGAGGTCACCTCGGGTTTCGTATCGAAAAAGTCGCTCCGCGAGGGGAAACTAGCGAGTTACGCCCGGCTCGGCAACGCGAACTCCCGTTTGCACCGGCACAAATTGGCCAATATGACGCGTAGTAGAACTCTATGCACACAGCGTAGTTGTTTTTTCGCTGTGAGCGCAATTGCCGGCCCTTCCTGCGACCCATCGCAACACGCTGACCAGCGCGCTTGGCGCCCGCCTGGCGGCCAGTCCCTGGTCCCATCTCTGGTCCCGCGGCATGACCCGAGAGGGGTGCGCTACCGGTGGACCACCTCGGCGCGGCGGAGCGAGCCCGCGATCGCGGCCGCCGCAGCGCCGGGGTCGGCCGCTCCGGTAATCGGGCGGCCGATCACCAGCAGGTCCGCGCCAGAGCGCAGCGCCTCCTCGGGAGTGGCCACCCGGGCCTGGTCGTTGGCCGCGGCACCGGCCGGGCGGACGCCGGGCGTGATCAGCAAGACGTCGTCACCCACCTCTGCCCGGACCGCTGCGACCTCCTGCGGCGAGCAGACCAGGCCCCGTGCGCCGGCTTCCACCGCGAGCGCCGCCAGCCGCCGGACGGCGGAGCTGACCGGGCCCGCCAGCCCGACCTGGCCGAGATCGGCTTCGCCGAGCGAGGTCAGCACGGTCACCGCGACTATCCTGGCGCCCGGAATCGCGTCAGCGGCTGCCCTGATCGCCGCCGGGCCCGCTGCCGCATGCACGGTCAGCAGCGACGGGCGCAGCCGGGCCACCGCGCGCGCGGCGCCTGCCACTGTCGCAGGGATGTCGTGAAGCTTCAGGTCAAGGAAGATCTCCACGCCGCTCGCGCCGCGCACCGAGGCCACCACATCCGGGCCGTACCGCAGGTACAGTTCCAGGCCGATCTTCAGAGTGCTCACGTGCGGGCCGACCAGCGCGGCCCAGCGGGCTGCCGTTTCCAGATCGGGCGCGTCAAGGGCAACTGCAATCGGTGCGTGCCGGGCCATCAGCTTCTCCTTACTCGGCTGTTCGGGCCGACGCGGGCGGCCGGGCTCAGCGTGCGCCCGGTCGCCGCGTGCGGCTGGTGAGCGAGTCCGACCACGTCGGCCAGCCGCTCTACACCGCGGTCGGTCAGCTCCTCCTCAAGCTCGCGCAGGATCCGCGCGCATCCGGACGGGTCGTGGAAGATCGTTGTGCCCACGCTCACCATCGACGCTCCGGCAAGTATCAGCTCCAGGGCATCTTGTCCGGTGCGAACACCGCCCATGCCGATGATCGGGACGCCGGGCAGCGCCTCACGGACTTGCCAGATGCAGCGCACCGCGATCGGCCGGATGGCCGGGCCGGACAGGCCACCGGTGAGGCCCGCCAGGTGCGGCCGCATCGTCTCGGTGTCGATCACCATGCCGAGCAGCGTGTTGATCATCGACAGGCCGTCAGCTCCGGCCGACACGCAGGCCTTAGCGATCGAGACGATGTCGGTAACGTCGGGAGACAGCTTGGCGAACACCGGGATGTCGTACCGGGTCCGGCCCCTGACGGCTTCGATGACCGCCGCGGAGGAATCCGGGTTGCAGGCGAACACCTGGCCGCGGTGCTCCACGTTGGGACACGAGATGTTGACCTCGATGGCGGTCACGCCTGCCGCATCGGACAGCCGGCCGGCCAGGTCGGCGTATTCCGCTACCGTCCCGCCCGCGATAGACACCACGGCTCGCGCGCCCCTTGACAGCAGCCAGGGCAAATCGCGCCGCAGGAACGCGTCGATGCCCGGGCCCTGCAGGCCGATCGAATTGAGCATGCCGCTGGGCGTCTCGGCCATCCGCGGCGTCGGCCGGCCCGACCGGGGGGTGAGCATCACTGACTTGGTGACGATCGCGCCGAGCTTGGACACGTCGATGAACTGAGCAAGTTCCCGGCCCGCGCCGGCGCATCCCGAGGCAGTCATGATCGGGTTCGGCAGTTCCACAGTGCCGAGCTTGGTCCGGAGGTCAACGGCCATTGCCACCCCTCCCCGCCGCACCGCCAGCGCTGCCCCCGCCAGCGCTGCCCCCGCCAGCGGTGCCGCCGCTAGCCCGGCCGCCGCGTCCACCGCGGCCGCCCGCGCCCAGGCCACTGCCGCCGCCGATAGGCCCACCGCCGCTGACAGCCCCGCCGCTGGAACCTGCGTGGCCGGCCGAGCCTGCCGGGCTGTCACCTGGACGGCCGTGACCGTTCCGGAGTTCCGCGGCACGGCGCGATCGCGGCTCCCAGCCCGGCGCACCGAACGCGTCGAACGGGATCGTGCCGACGTCGTCCCAGCGGACCGACTCGCCGCGGAACACCGGTCCGTCCACGCAGGCCCGCGACATCCGGGTGATCCCGTCGGACCCGATCACCGGCAGCACGCAGGTCATGCAGACGCCGATGCCGCACGCCATGGCCTCCTCAACGGCCGCCTGCACGGGGATGTCGTAGCGGCGGGCCAGCACGGTGATCTGGCGCAGCATCGGCATGGGGCCGCAGGCGTAGATGACGTCGGTCCGGCCATCGTGGATGGCCTGGTCCAGCAGGTCAGTGACCAGGCCCCGGCTGCCGAGCGAGCCGTCCTCGGTGGTGATCATGGCCGTCCGCCCGACCCGCCGGGCCGTGAGCGCGCCGAACACCCGGTCCCCCGACCCGGCGCCGAGCAGGAAGTCGACCTCGCATCGCCGCTCTTTCAGCTTTCCCGCCAGCGAGAACAGCGGAGCGCTGCCGTAGCCGCCGCCGATCAGCAGGCAGTTGACCGGATCGCGGGGCAGCGGGAACGCCTTGCCGAGCGGACCAGTCACGTCCAGCACGTCCCTGGCCCGGCGCTCGGCCAGCCAGCGGGTTCCGCGGCCGCGGGAGGCGAACACGAATTCCACCGTCCCGCCATGGTCCGGGCGGACATCGTGGATGGAGAACGCCCTGCTCAGCAACATGGAGGTGTCGGGCCCACCCACTGCCAGGGTGACGAACTGGCCAGGCTTGAAGCGCGCCGCGATGGCCGGCGCGACCAAGGTCATGGCGTAATAGGCGTCGACCCGGCGCACCGTCAGCACGGTGCCGCGCACCTGCACCGGCCCGGCCTGAGCGTCTATCTCGCTGTGCGTCATGTCGTCTCGCGTCCCGGTGCCTGCGGCGCCTGCGGCGGCTGCGGCGCCTGCGGCGGCTGCGGCGGCTGCGGCGGCTGCGGCGGCTGCGGTCCCCGCTGCGGTTCCTGGCGGTCAGCAGCCGAACGCAAGCGCGCCGCGTGCTCCTGCAGCGACCGCACGCCCACCTCGTCCCTGTCAATGGCCTCGATGCCCTGAACGGCCGCCCACAGGCCCTGCACGGTCGTGATGCACGGGATGGAGCGCCGGACGGCTGCCGTCCGGATCTCGTAGCCGTCACGCCGGAAGCCAGACTGGCCGGGGCCGCCGAACGGGGTATTGACGATGAGGTCGACCTGACCGTCCAGGATCCGCTCGACGATCGTCGGCTCGCCGCCGTGGCCGCGACCATCGCTGTGCTTGCGGACGACCGTCGCGGGAACGCCGTTGCGCCGCAGCACCTCATGTGTTCCGGCGGTTGCCCAGATCTCGAAGCCGAGCTCGGCCAGCCGCTTGACCGGGAAAATCATCGACCGCTTGTCCTTGCCCGCTACCGAGACGAAGGCCCGGCCCTTGACCGGCAGTGAGCCATACGCCGCGGCCTGGGACTTGGCGTAGGCCGTGCCGAACACCTCGTCGATGCCCATCACCTCGCCGGTCGAGCGCATCTCCGGCCCGAGCACGGTGTCCACGCCCTCGCCCGCGGCGTCGGCGAACCGCGCGAACGGCAGCACCGCCTCCTTGACCGCGATAGGCGAGTCCAGCGGGAGCGTCCCGCCGTCGCCGGAAGCAGGCAGCAGGCCCTCCGCCCGCAGGTCCGCGATCGTCGCGCCGAGCATCAGCCTGGCGGCCGCCTTGGCCAGCGGCACGGCCGTCGCCTTCGAGACGAACGGCACCGTCCTGGAGGCCCGCGGATTGGCCTCAAGCACGTAGAGCACCCCGGCCGCGAGCGCGTACTGCACGTTCAGCAGCCCTCGCACGCCGACGCCCCGTGCGATGCCCTCGGTGGACTCCCGGATCAGCGAGATGTACTCCTGGCTGAGCGTGATCGGCGGCAGCGCGCATGCCGAGTCGCCCGAATGGATCCCGGCTTCCTCGATGTGCTCCATCACGCCGCCGAGGTACAGCTGAGAGCCGTCGTACAGCGCGTCCACGTCGATCTCGATCGCGTCGTCCAGGAACCTGTCGATCAGCACCGGATGCTCTGGCGAGGCTTCAGTGGCCCGGCGGACGTAGTCGGCAAGCGAGGCATCGTCGTAGACGATCTCCATGCCACGGCCGCCGAGCACGTACGAAGGCCGCACCAGCACCGGGTACCCGATCTCGTGCGCGACGGCCTCGGCCTGCACCACCGATGTCGCGGTGCCGTGCCGCGGTGCCAGCAGGCCGGCCGCCGCGAGCACCCGGCCGAACTCACCGCGGTCCTCGGCGAGATGGATCGCCGCCGGGGAGGTGCCGACCACCGGCACGCCCTCGGCCTCGAGCGCCCGTGCCAGCCCCAGCGGAGTCTGCCCGCCGAGTTGCACGATCACCCCGGCGACCGGGCCGCTTGCCTGCTCGGCGTGCACCACCTCGAGCACGTCCTCCAGCGTCAGCGGCTCGAAGTAGAGCCGGCCGGAGGTGTCGTAGTCCGTCGAGACGGTCTCCGGGTTGCAGTTGACCATCACCGTCTCGTAGCCCGCCTCGGTGAGCGCAAAGGACGCGTGCACGCACGCGTAGTCGAACTCGATGCCCTGCCCGATCCGGTTGGGCCCGCTGCCCAGGATGATCACCTTCGGCTTGTCGCCGGCCGGCACCTCGCTGGCCAGGTCGTAGGTCGAGTACAAGTACGGCGTCCTGGCGGCGAACTCCGCCGCGCACGTGTCGACCGTGTGATACACCGGGCGCACCCCGGCCGACCAGCGCAGCGCGCGGACCTCCGCCTCGCTCCTGCCGGTCAGCTGGCCGAGCTGCGCGTCCGAGAAACCCAGCGACTTGGCCGCGCCCAGCGCCCGGGCGGTGGCCGGGCCGCCGACGCCGATGCCGTCGTCCTGGATCTGCCGCGCATGCTCCTCGATCGCGGCGATCTGGTCCACGAACCACGGGTCGATGGAGCTGGCCTGCGCAACCTCGGCCACGGAGGCGCCGGCCCGCAGCGCCTGATGCACGGTAGACAGCCGCCCGTCATGCGGCACCGCGCAGGCGGCCAGCAGCTCAGCCTTGTCCCCGGGCAGCGATGCCCAGCTGAACGGCGCGCTGCGCTGCTCCAGCGACCGCTGCGCCTTCTGCAGCGCCTCGGCGAACGTGCCGCCGATCGCCATCGCCTCGCCGACCGACTTCATGTGCGTGGTCAGCACCGGGTCCGCGGCGGGGAACTTCTCGAACGTGAATCGCGGCATCTTGACCACGACGTAGTCAAGCGACGGCTCGAAGCTGGCCGGCGTCTCGCCGGTGATGTCGTTGCGGATCTCGTCGAGCGTGTAGCCGATGGCCAGCCGCGCAGCGATCTTCGCGATCGGGAATCCGGTTGCCTTGGAGGCCAGCGCGCTGGACCGCGATACCCGGGGGTTCATCTCGATCACGACCATCCGGCCGGTCTGCGGCTGCACCGCGAACTGGATATTGCAGCCGCCGGTGTCCACTCCGACCGCACGGGCGGTGGCGATCGCCACGTCCCGCATGTGCTGATACTCCCGGTCGGTCAAAGTCATGGCGGGCGCGACGGTGACCGAGTCGCCAGTGTGCACGCCCATCGGGTCGATGTTCTCGATCGAGCAGACAATCACCACGTTGTCGTTCCTGTCGCGCATCAGCTCGAGCTCGAACTCCTTCCAGCCGAGCACCGACTCCTCGAGCAGCACCTCGGTGACCGGGCTGGCATCCAGCCCGGCGCCCGCGATCCGGTCCAGCTCGGCCGGCGTCCGCGCGATGCCCGAGCCGGTCCCGCCCAGGGTGAACGATGGCCGCACCACGACGGGGAAGCCGAGCTCGGCCGCCGCCGCGCGGCATTCCGGCAGCGTGTGGCAGATCCGGCTAGCTGCCACTTCCGCGCCGACGCCGAGCACGATCTCCTTGAAGCGGTTGCGATCCTCCCCGGCGCGGATCGCCTCGATGCCAGCGCCGATCAGCTCGACGCCGTACTTGGCCAGGGTGCCGCTGTCGTGCAGGTCGACGGCCGCGTTCAGCGCGGTCTGGCCACCCAGCGTGGGCAGGATGGCGTCCGGCCGCTCCCTGGCGATGACCTTCGCCAGCACATCGTGGGTGATCGGCTCGACATAAGTCGCGTCGGCGAACTCCGGGTCGGTCATGATTGTGGCCGGGTTGGAATTGACCAGGCTGACCCGGATGCCCTCCGCGCGCAGCACCCGGCAGGCCTGCGTGCCCGAATAATCGAACTCGCACGCCTGCCCGATGATGATCGGTCCGGAACCGATCACCAGTACCGATTTCAGGTCGTCCCGCTTAGGCATGCCGGCCCCCGGTAGTCACAACCACCGCATAACGCCGGGAACGGGCGGAGTCCCGGCCCGGCTGGGCGGCCTGGCTGGCCGTCGGCCAGGGCTCCGTCCTGGTCATCGGCTGGCCTCCATCAGCTCGCAGAACTCGGTGAACAACCCGCCCGCGTCGTGCGGGCCAGGCGCGGCCTCCGGGTGGTACTGGACGCTGAAGGCCGGCGCGTCCAGCAACCGCAGGCCCTCCACGACGCCGTCGTTCAGGTTGAGGTGGGTAATCTCCGCCGGGCCAAACGCGGTGTCGACTCTGCGAGCTCGGGGGGACGACCCCCCGGAGCCCCCCGCAAGGTCAGCCGCCCGCACGCCCGCCGGGAGCGCGACGGCAAAGCCGTGGTTGTGGCTGGTGATCTGTACCCTGCCGGTACGCAGGTCCTGCACTGGCTGGTTCACGCCGCGGTGCCCGAACCGCAGTTTGTAGGTGGCCAGGCCGAGCGCCCGCCCGAGCACTTGGCTGCCCAGGCAGATACCGAACACCGGCCGGCCGGCCCGCAGCACGCCCTCCATCGCGGCAACCGCATAGCCGATCGCAGCCGGGTCGCCGGGCCCGTTGGAGAAGAACACGCCATCCGGGCTCGCCGCCAGGATCTCCGCCACGGTGGCGG
>JAJYUU010000171.1 GCA_021792405.1 Actinomycetes bacterium | reverse complement strand
CAGTCGCCAGCAGGCGGCCATATAACGGGGCACATAGTGTCACCGTCTTGATCTGGCCGGAGCCCTCTTCGCCTACATCAGCCAGCGCCCGCACGCGTTATCGGGCTGGGGCGAAGCCCCGCTAGTTATATGGCCACGTGCGAGCTGTGATTTCCGGCTGCGGCGGGCCGTGTTGTGTTTCTATCGTTCCGGCTCATGATCATGAGCTTCTTCTCGTCCCGGGGCTGGGAGTCCTGGGACATCACGAGCCGGCCGCTGATCCCCGAGCGGATGCCGGTCCTGATCGATGACGACCTCCTGTTCGAGGACGGGCCCGGCGCTCCGCGTCCGTCGGCGGCCGTGAACCAGTGGCTGCGGGAGCTGCCGGCCAGCGGCGCCCCGTCGCCGGCCACATGGAAGGCGTACGCCCACGCGGTCAAAGAGTGGATCGAGTTCCTGGGCCTGCACGGTGTCGGGGTGTTCGACTCCCGCGAGCAGCTGAAGGCGGGGCTGAGCCGGTATGCCGAGCACCGGGCGGCGGGGCCGGCCCGGCAGCGGTTCGCGGCCACGACGTGGGGCCGGCACATGAGCATCCTGTCGCTGTTCTACCGGTGGGCGATGGACGAGGGCCACGCGCAGGCCGAGCCGTTCACCTACCGGACGGCGAGGGCCCTGTTCGCCGGGACAGGCCGCGAGGTGAGAGTCAACCTGGCCGTGCGGCGCACTCCGAAGCCGCATGTGACCATCAAGTACCTGGAACCTGATTTCACCGCGATGTTCCTGGCCGGGCTGCGCGGCCTGATGCCCGACGGGACCGCCGATGCCGGCTATCACGGCCGGGAGCTGGCCCGCAATGCGGCGGTCGGCGGGCTGGCGCTGGCCACCGGGCTCCGGCTGCAGGAGTTCACCTGCCTGCTGTCATACGAGATCCCGGTGATGCCGCCGCGGCCGACGGCGATACCGGTCCCGTTCCCGGTCCCGGCCGCGATCGCCAAGGGGCGCAAGTTCCGCACCACCTGGATCTCCTACGAAGCGCTCGCGGATCTTCATCAGTACCTGGAGCTGGACCGCGCCGTCACCGCGGACGGCTCGCCGTGGCGGCCGCCGGAACGATGGGGCGGCCCGCTGCTGGTGACAGATCCGGACGAGCGGGGCGGACGGGTCAACGGCGTCCGCCGCCGGTGGGACACGCTCACCCCGGGCGAGCGCCGCCGGCTGGTCGCCCCGGACGGCGGGTCGTGCCTGCTCGCGGTGAAGAACGGCGGCGGCCCGTTCACGGCCTGGCCCGCCGTGTTCGAGCGGACATCGGACCGGATCCGGGCCCGGTCCGAGCCCCGGTTCCCGCACGTTTTTCCGCACCGGCTGAGGCACACGTTCTCGATGCGGACCCTTGAGTACCTGGTGAGCGGGCATTACCGGCAGGCCGCGAAACTCGTCGCGGACACCGACGCGGACGCGGCCCTGGTGTTCTACCTGTCGAAAGCGGACCCGCTGCTGGTCCTGCGGGACCTCCTTGGGCACTCGTCCGTGCTGACCACGGAAAAGTACATAAAACGCCTGGACACGACCCGGATCTACCGGGAAGCCTACGAGCATGCGGGCCTGGCCGGCGGGCTGATCGCCGAGGCGGCGGCCAGTGGGGAGACCGGAGCCGGGTCCGGCCGCGGCGCCGAAGGCGGCACCGCCTGATGCCCGCCACGGTGACCGAGGGCCCGCTGGGCATCGCCTGCGTGTTCAGCGACGGCCCCCCGGCGGGCCGTTCCTGACGCCTGGACACGGCCGCCGGTTTCCTGGCATGCTATTTTCCCCGCACCCCTTTCGGGCTACGGGTAAGCCATTGGATCCAAAGACACCTCCTCCAGTCTCTGCCCGCTACGCGGGCGATATGACAGTGCGCCTCGTGGCGCACCCCGGTTCTCGCACATGAGGACTCCGTGCATGCGCAGGGTCTCAGACCGCCCGGGGTCCGCCAGCCGCTCGCGGTAACGCTGCTGGCGGTGTTGCCTTCCGCAATCGGGACAGCGTCGGCACCCCGAAACAGTGATTTCGCGGCTCAATAGCCCGGCCTGCACGTGCCCCTACCGACGCTTCGCCACGCCCTCGCGAACACCGACGCACGGTTCAGGGTCATCGTGGGTCGCTACCCCTTCGACGTAGAGCTCTTCCATCTCCTCTTCCATGCCGGTTTATCCCGGCGCTTTTCCCGAATCCGCGAGTAAGGCTTGCGACACGGCTGCGTAGATGCTGATGGGTGCCGCTCTGGCCTGGGATGATGATCATTGCAACGTGATTGTCAGCCCTGGCGGGAGAGGCACCCATCTGGTGAACAGGATACGTGGCGGGAAGCGGGAGCGGCAGCACGCGCGGGTCGGCGCGCCGGACCGGTCGCTGACGGCGAACGCTGGGCTGGCGGCGGTCACCGGGCTGTGTGACCGGCTGGGCGTGATCGAGGCGATCGGCGCGGCGATCGGGCCGGTCAAGCTGCGGGACCGGGGTTTCGGGGCCGGGGAGCTAGCTGCTGACCGGGATCGCGGCGGCGCAGCTGCCCGGCGAGGACTTCCTGACCGGCCTGGACCGCCACCGCGCGGACACCGCGGGCCAGCAGATCACGCCGGTGCCGGGACTGGCGTCGACCACGGCGGCGGGCCTGGCCCGGCGGGTCACCCCGGCGCAGTGGCTGAAGGTGGAAACCGGGCTGGCCAGGGTGACCGCCCGGATGGTGGACCTGCTGCCGGCGGAGCCGCTGCCCAGTACCACCCGTAGGTCGCCTCCAGGACGACCTTCGGGCATTTCCCCGCCCGGGCGATCTGCGCGCGCAGCTCCTGCGGGCTGTTGGTGATCCTCGCCATCCCCAGCCGCCTGCCGTCCTCGGTCATCCCACCAGCACCGACCGGCGCCGGTGCAGGTCCATGCCAACGACCTGCCGGCCGTCATACGCTGTCTCCATTGGGGCCTCCTATTTCCTGGTGGAGACGGACGCTGTGCAACTTCCAGCATCCGCCAGGGAGCGGGAGGCTCCGCTCCTTCATCGCATCAAGTGCTGCCGAGCAGGTCGCTGATTGTTACGGGTTCCCCGCAGCCGGGACAGGTGCCGCCGCTGCCGATCCGCCGGCCGAAGGTGCCGCAGTCGTTGAGGCCGCCGGACCGTTCGCGAAGGCCGCCATGCTGCTGGCTGACCTGGCCGGCGTGCAGCTGACCGTCAAGCGGGTCGAGCGGGCCGCGGAGGCCGCCGCGGTCTGCGAGCGGTCCGCGCTGATCGCCGGCCGCAAGCTGGCGGTGTTGCCGCCGTCCCCGTGCCCGGACATGCTCTACGGCGCGATCGACGGCACCGGCGTGACCGTGACCGCGAGGGAAACCGCCGGGCGGGAAGGAAAAGGCGAGGACGGGCGGGCCCGCACCCGCGAGATCAAGCTCGCCGTGTTCTCCACCCAGGACGAGCTGGACGACGACGGCTACCCGGTGCGGGACCGGGAATCCTGCAGTTACATCGCCACCTTCGAGCCCGCCAGCGTGTTCGCCGACCTGGTGAAGGCAGAAGGCATCCGCCGCGGCGCAGGTACTCGGCCTGCACCAGCCCGGCGAGGGCGTCCTTGCCGTCGAAGCTGAAGCAGTAGGTAGAAGAGCCGTCGTCCATGACCGGCTTGCCGTCGCCGTCCAGCCCGGAGACGGTGAACAGCCGACCGAGTTTGACCTCGCGGGTGCCGACCTTGCCGTCTTCTCCCTTGCCCTGATAAGGGTGATTCGTCTAGTTCAGTGAATGCAACGAACCAGTCGCCATCCAGAACATCAGCCCTGCTGCCGACCGCTAAAGCCACCATCTCCGCCAAGCCTATGGCACACTACCCACCAGAACACGAAGGAGGTGAGGCGGGGAACAAACAGGGCCCCAGCGTCGGCCGTTCCGCGGCCTCCGACTCCCCCCGATCGAAAACCCCGGACCAGGTGATCGGATTGGTCGGAAATGCTCATACGTGCGGCACGGACCGCGAGTCGCGGGCATCTTTCGTGAGTCTCGTAGTGGCCTTGACAGGATTGTCTTGCATCTATATGATGCAGAAATCATCCTATTTTGGCTGTTCGGATGGCCTTGGCTCGCAAAGTGGAGGTCATTTTGACTGCTTCGGCAATCGTTGACACTGATCTCGCCAAGATTTCTGACATAGAAGCTGATCTTCAACGACGACTGGACTTGGTCGCCGACGGCGATGACTTAATAGTCATGCTCGGCATGGTCGCGGCCGGGGAAGCTGACGCTGATGGTCTTAGGAGCGGAAGGACCTGCCTGATCGAAATTGGGCAGTCAGGCGAGAAGGTGACCCGTTTCCAGCAGCTTTGGTACCACTTTAAGGTGCCCTTCGGCGAAGCGTCGCTGGTCTGGTGGTACCTGTTCTGCCTCAATCTCGGGCGTGAAGATGATGTCAGTGCCGCGCTGATGCGGCTTGATCAACAGCTCGCGGCGCTGGGGCCGGAGCCGGCGGCTCACCTTGACGGCCTGGCTGACCTGCTTGGGCTGTCGCGAAATTCGGTGGTCATCACCGATGATGAGCTCTGCGATGTCGATGCGCTCGCGAGCGCGGTCAGGCGCGGCGTGGCGCTGGTGTGGACCGACGACCTGGCTGCCGCTGCCACTAAGACCGAGCTGGCGCCTCAGGCGAAGAGTTCTCACAGCCCCTCTTGGTGGCTCGGCCCGCCCACGGACTTGGCCGAGTCCGAGACCAGGGTTCGCGCCCGCTGGTCTAAGTTGGCGGACACGGAACGGGACGAGTTGCTCGCCATGCTCGGGCAGAAGGTGACCTCCATCGAGCGAATGAGGTTCCGTCTTGGCGATTCGATCACCGAGAACAAGGAAGCGGCCCGGATCCTAGCTGAGTGCCGAGAGACGGCCCCAGGTGACTGGCCGTACTCACACCTGGTCCTCGTCACGACCTTGTGGTGCTGGTACCTGGGCGGGTTCACTTTGCAGGAGCTGAACCAGTCGTGGCTCTCGCTGTCTTCACTCACGCACTACCTGGTGCGGCGTATTAGGGAGTACGGGCTGATTTCCGGTGCGGCCGTGAGCGGTATCGAGTGCCTCGACGCGGTCGCGCTGGCGGGGGAGTACGCGAAGGCTCGGGCACAGCTTGAGCAGACCCACGTCCGGTGCATGCACTTCGACGGCAGTAATTGGGAGCGGCGCGAGTTTCTCTTGCCCAGGAGGGGCATGGAGCGGCTGCATGAGATTCCTGACAGCCTCCGGCAGCTTCTCGGTGAGTGGATCGGGGTCGACTTCCCTGGTCCGGTCGGCACGCTCGAAGCCTGGGACCGGTACCTTGAGCTAGCTCTCGAAGCCGGCCACACGCCGACCCGGATCGTGCAGGCGCTGACGCAGGACGCCGCCAACGCCCGTGATCTGCCGCTCGATATGGCGGTATTCACCGTGCCGATGGGCAATAAGCTGCTCGAACCTTGGACCCTCGTTTACGCCGACATCTTTTGCTACACCGCGTTCCGCGACGGGTTCCAGCCCGCTGAGCACAGGATACCGGGCGATCTTGTCAGTATCCAGAATATCCAGGGGCAGCGCCAGCGGTTCAACGCCGTCAAGAAGTCGCAGAACTACGCCCCCGTGCGCAAGCTCGCGCCGCAGGGCTTCAATATCCCGGACATTTCGATTGCAGAGGATGCGCATCACGCAGGCCACGTCGCGGCCGGCGTTCGGCTCGCCTGCCGCGTTCCGATCACGATTTCTTACCGTAACGAGCAGTGGAACGGTATTTCTGACATTCGCCTCAACCGGGCCGAGTACCAGCGCGACAAGCGCTTCGCTCCCCGGGAGGTGTTGCTGGCGGGCAGGTACGCGCAATGGGTCAAGGGCGTGGCCGATGCCACCTATCGCCGCGACCTGATGTTCGACGCGAAGTGGGGCTCTCGAGTACAAGACCTTGAGTTGTGACGGCCATTACGACAAGGGTGTGGATATATGCGTTCTGTCGATATTAAACGTGCGCTGCGCGACCAGGCAGGGATTGAGCCGGATGGGCAAGATTACGTCGCGGTCCGGATTCCGCAGCTGCATGTCAGGATTCCGGCATCCTGCCCGCACAAGGGCGCACCTTTGGCGCGGGGAACCATTATCGGCACCTTCCTCGAGTGTCCGTGGCACGGCGCGCTCTTTGATTTGCGGACCGGGCACCGCTTGCGCGGTCCCGAGTGCGGCGACCTGGAGGTTACCTTCGTGAGCCCGCCTGCGGGCGGACTGGAGCAGGCAGGAGACCAGACAAAGAGGCCAAGCCAGTGAACCAGCTCAGGACGACGCTCAAAGCGTCCCAAGGTGACCTGCTCATTGCCCGGTGGGCACTGGCCGATTTCGCCGATGACAAGACTTCGTTGGCTGTCAGCCATGAGCAGCGGTCGGCCAGGATGCACGGAGCGGACGCGACGGGCCTGAGCCTGGTTACGAACCAGCTGATCGGGGCCGACTTAATTCGCCTGCCGACGGGCGCGGGCTTCCCTCCGCACACTCATCCTGGGCACCACATCCTCGTCATTATTGGCGGCCGGGGCACGATTACCTATGCCGGGCGGGTCTACCCGACCGAGGCCGGCGAGATTTACCTGGTAGAAGGCTTGGTCGCGCATGCTGTCGGCGCTATCAGCGACTATGTCATCCTCGCCGTCGGAGCGCCACACATGCCGGTCGACTCGCACGAGCGGATGGCGGTCGTCCCCTATCAGGAGGTGCTGAGCGAAGTCGGGGACCTGCACTGCCTGATTTGCGACTGCCGGACCAGCCCGCCGCACATGCTCCACGACACCGACTGCTCGCACTGTCCGTGCCAGCGGTGCACGTTGGAGAAGGTCTGCACCGGCGAGGACGTAGCAGCTAGCCGTCTTGATGGCTGACTCGCATCCCGGTTCCGGCCGGGACATCCTCGACGGCCTGCCGGAAGCTGCACGGGTCGTCGTATGCGGCCCGTCAGGTCCGGACTTTGCGCGGGTGATCTCCGGTTGCCTGGACCGGAAGTTGGCTGCCGTCCCTGTGGACCCGCACAGCGGGGAAGAGCGGCTGGCCGAGATTACGAACCGAGTCGCGGCTTCGGCCGTCATTGACGGCCGAAGCCGCGACTGGTCAGTTCGGATCGGGCCGGGCGCGGGTTCCTCTGCTTCCGGGGAGTTGGCTAGTCTCCGGTTCGTGATCTTCACCTCGGGCTCCACTGGCGTGCCCAAGGGGGTCATGCTCGGCTGGGACAGCGTGCGCGGCAACGCCGGGAAGATTGCCGGTGTCGTCGGCATCAGCCCGGACCGCCCGCACGCGACTTGCCTTCCTTTCTTCCACGTAAATGCATTGATTATGTCGCTCGTCGGCACCAAAATCACGGAGGCGCCGCTGGTGATCTGCGACAAGTTTTCTCCGCACGGGTATTTCCGGCAGATCGGGCAAGCCTCCGCCGTGACGGCGTCCATTGTTCCGGCCCTTCTGCACAGGCTTGTGGACGCCAAGCCGCCATGGCCCGATTCGCTTGAGTTCCTTGTCACCGCGGCGGCGCCGCTGGCGCGGGAACTGGCTAGGCGGTTTTATCAGACCTACGGCCCGCGCCTGCGGCAGGGTTACGGTCAGAGCGAGGCAGTGAACTTCAGCTTCATGATGCCGCCGCTCGATGCGTCTGACTTTCGCGATCACTACTTGCGGCGGCACCCGCCGGTCGGGATAGCGCTCCCGGAAACCGAGCTGGTCATTGATGACGGCGAAGTGGTCCTGCGCACGCCGGACCTCATGAACGGCTACTGGGCCGACGCGGCAGCGACCGCTCGGGTACTGACTCCGGACGGATGGCTGAGAACCGGCGACCAGGGCGAGCTGCGTGACGGCTTCCTTGTCCTGCGGGGGCGACGCGGCGAGGTGATCAACCGGGGCGGAGAGAAGCTGTATCCGCTCGACATCGAGAGCCAGTGGCGGACGGCTGGGTTGGCCGGTCAGGGCGTAGCCGTTCCAGTGTCCGTCGGCTCCGAGGGGCAAGACATCGGCCTGGTTCTGGCGAGCGGATCGCTGCTGGGCGTGCGCGGGATTAGTGACTCGGTCAGGATCGCGCCGCTGGCGGCCGAGGCCAGAAGACTGCTCACGACCCCGACTGGAAAGCTGAAGCGAAGGGAAATGGGCCGACGGCTGACGGGCCGCCGGGAAGACCCGTCTCGCTATGAGGAACTCCTGGCCTACGCCGCTCGGGTCGCGGCCGCGCTTACGGCTAGCCCGGCCCGCCCGCAGGGAGCGCAAGCCACGCGGTTGTGGGCTCAAGCCGCATGGCTGGCCCGGTACGAGGTAGCGGCCGGGTCCGTGGCGGTTAGGAGCGTCGCTCACGACGCTCTTGACTTGCTGGCTGAGTACTGGCCTGCTATCGCTTCTGGCGTCGGCGATGGGTCAGGGATGATGCGCCAGCGGCCGGGTATGTGGCGGCGGCTCATGACCGAGTGGCCCATGGCCAGCTACGCCCAGCTGGCGTGCGAGGTGCTGTCAGTCCGCGGGCTGCTGCGCGGCCCTGTGCTTGAGCTCGGGTCTGGAGTCGGCAACACGACCGAACTGATCGCCCCGCTGGTTGAGGACGGCTTCACCTGGTCGGATGGCAGCCCCGAACTAGTGGCGCGGGGGAGGTGGCCGGGGCGAGGCGTGGTCTGCGACTTCGACCGGCCACCGTCGGCGGACATCGGCCCGTTCGCGACCATTGTGGCTACCAACGCACTGCACTGCGCGGCGAACAAGGCCGTGAGCCTGGGCTGGCTGCGTTCGCTGCTTCTGCCGGGCGGGACGCTCGTTCTCGCCGAGGGCTCGAATCCTACTACGCCCGACGGGATGCCGTGGGCGCTGGATTTTTTGTTCTGCGCTTTCGGCGGATGGTGGGACCGTACCGGTTTCCTGACCCGCTGGGAGTGGCTGCGCTTGCTTGAGGAAGCCGGGTTCCGGCAGTGCGGGTACAGCGTTCTGCGGGCCGGGCGGCATGATCTGGGCGGCGTGGTCTGGGCCAGTAGTGGTGGCTGAGTCTTCTGGGTTCATGCCTCACTACCCGAAATTCGATGGCTGCTTCGGGTGCGCGCCTGATCACTCCGCTCATTTCGCGGGTCTGGGGGTTCGGGCTGTTGGTGCCGGCGAATTCGAGCTTGTGCTTTCCCCCGGTCATCAGGGCGCTCCCGGCCGGGTGCACGGCGGTGTGCTCGCGGCCGCGCTGGACGAGGCCATGGGAATAGTGGCCTGGTCCCTCGGTCGTCCGTGCGCGACCGCGCACCTTGAGGTCGATTACCTCGCGCTGGTCCCGCTTGGCGGCGCCGTTCACATCACGGCCAGGTGCGCCGACCAGGACGGACGCAAGATGTACCTTGAGGCGGAGGCGCGGCTGGAAATGGGGTCAGGGCCGGTTGCGGCCCGAGCCAGCGCCCTATATGTCCGAGTCCGCAACTGGACCGCTCAACTGTCAAGTAACTGGAACACCGAATCGGGTCAGTCGGCCCTATCTTGATGAGATGCATGCGACTGAAGGCACGGCGCAAGCACCTCCACCGCAGGCGCCCCGATGGGCTCGATTCATTATTCCAGCCGACTACACCCTGTTCCATGTGGGGTATCTCGGCGCGCTTCCGTTGATGCCAGTCATTTTGCGGTCGTTGCTCGGGCCACGCCACTCGC
>JAJYUU010000018.1 GCA_021792405.1 Actinomycetes bacterium | reverse complement strand
CTGCCTGCGCTGCCATAGCTGCTGCCTCCGGGGCGCTCTTTCGTCCTGATCCTCCGACCGGCCCGCTACGAGGGTAATCTCCTGGCCGGTTTGCCTGCCGAGCGCAGTCAGCCGCCGTCGGAAACGGCCTCGGACGGCCCGGGCTGCTCGGACCGCCCGGACGGCCCGGCGCCCTCGTCCTCGGCCTCGGCCTCGTCAGCCGCGAGAATCCGGTACAGCGCCTTCCGCGTATTGGTCAGCACCTGCCGAGCCTGACCGGCCTGTGCGTCAGTACCAGCGCTGAGCACCTGAAATGCCGCCATCGCGACCTGCCCGATGAGCTTGCGCATCTCGATCGCCGCACCGAACGCACCGCCGGCCACAAGGTCCCAGGGTGCCTTCAGCTCAGTAGCGTGTGCTGTCGCGTAGGCACGCCCATCGTCAGTCAGCTGGTACGCGCGCCGACCGCCCTCACCGGCCTCAGCCCTGATCAGGCCCTCGTCCTCGAGCTGCTGCAGTGCCGGGTAGATCGAGCCGGGGCTAGGCCGCCAGACTCCCCCGCTGCGCTCGCCGATCTCCTGGATGATCTGATAGCCGTTCATGGGCCGCTCAGCCAACAGAGCCAGCGCCGCGGCCCGGACATCGCCACGCCGTGCCCTCGGCCCGCGCATCCCCCTCGGCTCGCGCCAGTGCGGTCCGAAGCCCTCCGGCCCGCCTGGCCCGCCAGCGAAGCCAACCGCGCCGAAAGCGGGTCCGAAGGCCGGCCCGCCGAACCGCTCTCGCACATGGCGGGCCCGGCCACGCCCACCGTGGTGCTCGCCGTCCTCACCGTGCCAGCGGAGCCCTTCGCGGTCATCGGCCGGTTCCCACCGGCCAGGGCCGCGGCGCCTGCCGCGTTCCTCGTCGTATCGCATCATCATTACCCCTTCGCGGACGTTAGCCACGGTCCAGCTGCGGGGGGCCAATCGTGCCCCGCCGCGACATTCGCCTTGTCGCCGTAGCTCTTTGATAGGTCAAAGATATATCGTTACTAGCCAGTCCGCAAACGCTAGTGCACTTAGATCCCGCCGTCGGCTAGCCTGCAGTGGCTAGCCTGCAGGGGCTAGCCCGCAGAAGCCAGCGCGTGGAGCCAGCCCGCGCCGCACCGGCGCAGCCGACACAGTCGCGGGCGCCCATCGGCTTCCGCCTGCCGACCACCTAGCGCCCGCCGATCAGCCGCCGCGATGAGGATTAGCGGCAAGCCTCGTTACCGTGCCTCGACTGGTTGGCAGCCGCCTACGGCCTATCCGGGCGGCCAGGCCGCCGCCAGCTCACTCAGCCGCGCTGCCACCTGGCCGGCCGGCTGCCCGGCGCCCACGGCGACGCCGAGCAGGAAAGCGGTGATCGGCGCGGCCGGCCGATCGACCTGATGCGCGGCCACCTTCGCCAGGTCGAGGATCTGCCGTACGTCGACCAGCTCGGTTTCGATGCCCAGCTGCTCGCAGGCCGCGGCGGTCCAGTTGTCGAGTGTGGTCATGCCCGTCATGCCTCCGATCTCATTGCCTCGCTCGCCGGCGCCGAGTCGCTGTGGCGCCGCTCAGTTCCGGTGCGCTTCCCTCAGCGCGGCTCATTCCCGGTGTCACGGAGCTGCCACGACTGCCGAGCCGCGGCCAGGTCGTCCGGAGTGTCGCAATCCAGCCATGACATGAGCCCGGCCGCCTGCCCGGCCGCCTGCCCGGCCGCCTGCCCGGCCGCCTGCACCGAGACTGGTTCCAGCGGTGCCAGCAGACCGTGCAGCGAACTGCCTGCATAGTCACGCAGCGCCGCCCGCAGCGCACCAGCCTGCCAGGCGCCCGCCAGCCATTGCGGCCTGGCCACGGCGTCGGCTAGCACCGCGCCCGGACGGCCAGCGGCCATCGCCCGGCCGAGCAGTTCGCCGAGCTGCCTGTCACGCAGGAACGGCAGATCAGCGGCGAGCAGCGTCAGCCACGGCGCGGCAACTTCGGCCAGGCCGCAGCGCAGCGCCGCAACTGGCCCGGAGCCCGGCGGCTCCTCACGGGCGAACCGAAGCTCGGCCGGCCCGCTGGCGGCCACCCCCTGCAGCGCGTCGAGCACGGGTCCAGGGCGCCGCGGCCCGACGACGATCAGCCGGCTGGCTCCGGCCGTCACCGCAGCGCGCGCCACCGAGACCACCATCGGCTCAGCGCCCACTATCAGGGCGGGCTTATCCGCTCCGCCCATCCGGGCAGCCCGGCCGCCGGCCAGGATTACCGTGTCGAACTCGGGCATACCCACGGGCGGCCGCTGCCGGTCAGCCGCCAATAGCGGACATCGGCCTCGCAGGCTGCAGGAAGCCGATCTCATTGATGCCGTGGCCTGGCAGTTTAGCCGCGACGCAGCGCTCCCACCGAGCCGCGAGCTCGTCATCGGACGCGCCTGCCCGCAACGGGGTCCGCAGGTCGCTCTCGTCCCTGGCGAACAGGCAGTTTCTCAGCTGCCCGTCGGCCGTCAGCCGGACCCGGTCGCAGGCTCCGCAGAACGGGCGGGTCACCGATCCGATCACGCCGACTGTCTCAGGCCCGCCGTCCACCAGGAACTTCTCCGCCGGAGCGGAACCGCGCTCCGCCGGGTCGGCCGGTGTCAGGCAGAACTCCGCACGCAACGCGGTCAGGATCTCATCGGCTGTCACCATCTGCTCGCGACGCCAGCCGTGCTGGGCATCCAGCGGCATCTGCTCGATGAACCTCAGCTGGTAACCCCTGGCCAGGCAGAACCGCAGCAACGCCGGCGCTTCGCTGTCGTTGACACCGCGCATCAGCACCGCGTTGACCTTTACCGGCGCGAGTCCGGTCTCGGCCGCCCCGGCCAGTCCCGCCAGCACGTCAGCGAGCCGGTCACGGCGGGTGAGCTGCACGAACACCTCGGCCGACAGCGTATCGAGCGAGACGTTGACGCGATCCAGCCCGGCCGCTCGCAGCGGCCCGGCAAGCCGCTCGAGTCCGATGCCGTTCGTAGTCAGCGAGATCTCTGGCCGGGGCCGCAGGGCAGCCACGTGCTCGATGACGACCGGCAGGCCGCGGCGCAGCAGCGGCTCGCCCCCGGTGAACCGGACCGCGGTGATGCCCAGCCGGGTCACCGCTAGGGCGATCAGCCGGACTAGTTCGTCATCGGTCAGCAGTTCCGGCCTGGGCAGCCAGTCCAGGCCCTCGGCGGGCATGCAGTACGAGCATCGCAGATTGCACCGATCGGTGAGCGACACCCGGAGGTCGGTGGCTGTCCGCCCGTACGAGTCGATCAGCATCCCTGCACCTCCTTGCATCTCCGCCTGATCCGACCAGCGTGGCCGCCGTCCAGGCCGCGGCAGCGAACCCCACCCTAAGCGCCCCTCGGGGGCGCGGCAGGCGCGCTGGCTACTGCAGCAACGGCGCAGCGCCATAACTTCCCGTCTAAGGAAGATCATGACGGGAACGGGGTATCTGGCGCCAGCCCGCCCGGCCGGCCGCGGTGGTACCAGGCGGACGCCGGGCACCGGAGGCGCCGGCGTTCGGCCTCACTCTGGCCACTGCGACTGAGCCTGGCCCGCGCCGCGCGGCAGGGATCGCGGCGGGGCCGGGCGTTCGCCTACGATTCACTCGCTGGCTCCTGCGCCGCGGGCGCCTGCGGATCATCAGCAGGCCGGCCAGTCGGCCGGGCCGCCAGGACCGGACCACCCAGGATGACGCCATGACCCTGAACCGCGCTATCTGGCGTGATCAGCTCACCCCGCAGGAGCGGGCCGTGCTGGGCCGGGCGGACGGCGACATCGCGGGCGCGACCCCGGACGTGCTCGTCGTCGGCGGCGGCATCCTGGGCGTGACCACGGCGGCAGCCTGCGCCGAGGCCGGCCTCGGCGACGTCCTGCTCATCGAGACCGGGCGCCTGGGGGCCGGCGCTACCGGCGGGGCGACCGGACTGCTGATCCCTGAGCCCCATCAGTGGAGCGATCCCGAGCCATTTGTCGATTTCGAGCGTGCCGGGCTGGAGCGCTGGCGGGATCTCCAGGAGTCCGTTCGCGGCGGCGTCGGCCTGGTGGAACTGGACTGGCTGGGACTTGCCCCGCACGACAGCGGCTACGCCGCGCACCAGCCCAAAGACGTGCAGTGGCTGAACCCAGGGCAGGTCGCGGAGCTGATTCCGGGCCTGGCCCGGCCGATGGAAGGCGCGCTGATCCGCCGGCAGGCCAGGGTCAATCCGCTGCGCGCGGTCGCGCGGCTAGCAGCGGGGCTTCCGGCCGTCGCGACCGGTGTCGCCGCTATGTCCGCCCAGGTCAGCGGCGACCGTGTGGTCAGCATCGGCACCTCCGCTGGCGAGATCATGCCGGGCGCGGTGGTCTTCGCCACCGGGCGGCCGCCGGTGCTCGACGGTCTGCCGCTGCGGATCCCGTCCGACCGGGTGAAAGGCCACCTGATCGTGACCGAGCGCACCGACATAACGCTGCCGGGGATCGTCGCGCCGCTGGCGACCCAGATCGAGAACGGTCAGTTGCTCGCCGGCGGTACGTTCGACCTCGGCGATGAGAGCCCGGCGGTGCAGCAGGATGTCATTGACGCGATCGCTGGCGGCCTCGCCGCCGTGCTGCCGAGCCTGCATGGCGTCGGGATCGCCTATCAGTGGTGCTGCTTCCGCCCACGGCATCCGGACCGTCGTCCCGTCATCGACCGGGTGCCTGGCCTGGCTAATGCCTGGCTGACGTCGGGGCATTTTCGTACCGGCATACTCAACGCGCCGGTGACGGCTGCGGTGCTATCCCGCTGGATCGCCGCCGGGCTACCGCCAGCACAGGCGCACACCTGGTCGGCGACCCGGTTCGGCGGCCGCTAGCCGCGACTGCCCGCCGTCAGAGGCCGGACGCGGCACCGGTCGTGCTGGCACCGGTCGTGCTGGCACCGGTCGTGCTGGCACCGGTCGTGCTGGCACCGGTCGTGCTGGCACCGGTCGTGCTGGCATCTGCCCGGCTGGCCGCCACCCCGGCTGCGGGCCTGCTGGTGCCGTGCCCGCCGCTGATCGTCAGGTCAGCCGTGGTCATGCCGGTACGGCCGGCGCCGGCGCCAGCCGCGCGGGTCAGGCTGGCGGCGATCGCGCTGGCAGCCGCACCGCTCACGGCCGGATCTCCGGCGTGCGCGGGCCTGCTGACCAGCACTCGCCGGTCGTCTGGCAGCCGCTGGGTGATTCCTGCCGAGTCCAGGTACTCCAGCAGCGGGATGGCGGTGCGCCTGGTGCTAGAGAGCGCCTGCCTGGCCTGCGCCGCCGTGAATGGCTGCGGCAGCCGGGCCAGCAGTTCGCTGGCGAGCACGTCAGCGCCAGGAGCGAGCACGACCTGGTCGCTGACGCGCATGAGCTCCCCGGCCCGCACTGCGGCGGCGATGCTGCGCGCGTCGAGCCCGAGCTTGCGCAGCCGGTCTGCGTCCGGTGACAGGAATGGGGCCGCGGCCAGGTCTGCGCGAAGCACCCGCACCGCCGCACGAACCGCCTCGGGGAGTTCCGGACCGACATCCTGGCCGGTCGGCCGTCCTATGTGCAGCGCTCCGCCAGTGACCCGGAACGGCGGCTTGGCAAGCGCAAGCACCAGCTTTCGGTCGGGCAGTTCCAGCGCTGCCCTGGCCGCGTCAACCGGCATTCCCGCAGCCAGCGGCTCGGCGGCCGCATGGCTCGCGAGCACTTCGCCGAGGTGGTGACCAAGTGCACGCCAGTGGCCGGGATCGGCGAGCCACTCGCCCGCCACTGGCACCGGGTGATCCGACACGCCCATGGCAAGCAGCGTGCTGGCCCGAATGATCCCGTGCCGGGCGAGCAGCTCGGCGGCTCCCGGCCGGTCGGGCCAGCCCGACAGCATCCGCGCCGCCGCGGCGGCGGCGCCACGGCGACCGAGCGACGGCGGTGCGACATCGAGGACGACCGCGCCGGCCACCGCCGGAAACGAGCCGGTACGGCGGCTGCCAGGGTCGCGCAGCAGGATCTGGTCGCCGACGTGCAGTGGCAACGGGTCCGCCAGGCTAAGCCTGGCCAGTCCCGCGCCAAGCGGCCGCACCCGGGCAACGACGCGGGCAGAGCCCACGTGCACGGCTACCGATCGCGCCAGCTGTCCAGGCTCGGCGGGGCTGCCCGGCGGCACGGGGCTGCCCGGCTGCACGGTCAGCCGGACGTCGATCAGGTCGGTAAGGGTCCAGCGGCCGGCCTGCACGAGCGCCATGCCGCGATGCAGCGAGTCACGCCCGATGCCGCGCAAGTTGAGCGCCACGCGCGCCACTCCCGCGGCGGCTTGTGCCGTCTCGCCGAGTGACTGAAGGTCCCGCACTCGTACTGGGCGCATCGACGGCGTGATTACCAGCTCGTCACCCCGGTGCACGGAGCCGGCCGGAAGGGTGCCGGTCACGACCGTGCCGCTGCCGGTCATGCTGAAGACGCGGTCGATCCAGATCCGCACCGGTGCGCCGGGATCGGGTTCGGGCAGGCTGCTGCACAGCTCGTCCAGCGCCTCGGCCAGCTCGGCAAGACCCGCCCCGGTTACCGAGCTGACCGCGATCGCCGGCAGCTCGCCGAGGGCCGTCTGCGCGATCTGAGCGGTTGCCTGGCTGATCGCAGGCACCGGGTCGGCCAGATCACTCTTGGTGACGACTAGCACGCCGCGCCTGATGCCGAGCGCGGCCACCACGGCCAGATGCTCAGCGGACTGCGGCATCCAGCCCTCGTCGGCCGCCACCACGAACATCACGGCCGGTACTGGTCCTGCGCCAGCCAGCATGTTGGTCACGAACCGCTCGTGGCCGGGCACGTCGACGAACGCCAGCCGATCGCCGGAGGGCAGCGTGAGCCAGCCGAAACCGAGGTCGATCGTCATGCCGCGGCGCTGTTCTTCGGCCCACCGATCCGGCTCCATTCCGGTGAGGGCGCGGATCAGCGCAGACTTTCCGTGGTCGACGTGTCCGGCAGTGACGACGACATGCATGGCGCGGGCCCTGGATTCCATCGCGATCAGCCCGCCTCAGCCGGGCCCGTTGCGGCCGCCGACCGTACCGCCGCGGTGAGGCGCTGGTCGTCAGCTTCGCTGACCGCGCGCAGATCGAGCAGCAACCGCCCGTCCTCGATCCGGCCAACGACGGCCGGCCTCGCGCCCCGGCGTACCGCCAGGCCAGACCGCAGCTCCACCGCAAGCTCGGCCGGCAAGCTGACGGCCGCGCTCGGCAGGCTCACTCCGGGTGCGCCGCCGCCGCCAACCGCAGCCCCGCAGTGCTGAGCGCGAGCATCGATGCCCACGGCAGCGAGCACATCGGCGATCCGCCCGGCCCGCGCGGCTAGCTCTGCCTGCGGCGCGGCGAGCTGCTCGGCCACCGGTGGCCGCGGTCCGGTCAGCGTTGCCTCCAGGGCCGCGGCCGTCAGCTTGTCGACCCGTAGCGCCCTGGCCAGCGGGTGCCGGGCAAGCCGGGCGATCAGGTCAGCCCGGCCGGCCAGCAGGCCGGCCTGCGGGCCGCCGAGCAGCTTGTCGCCGCTGGCGGTGACAACCGCCGCCCCGGCCGTGAGCCAGCTGCTGGCGTCCGGCTCCGCCGGCAGCAGCGGGTGCGGAGTCAGCAGGCCCGAGCCGATGTCGCCGATGACGGGTACGCTCAGGGCGGCCAGCTCCGCGATGGAGGCGCTGGCAGTGAATCCCTCGATCCGGTAATTCGACGGGTGCACCTTGAGCACGAAGGCGGTCTGCGGGCCAATCGCCGCAGCGTAGTCGGCAGCAGTCGTCCGGTTGGTCGTGCCAACCTCGCGGATCCGTGCCCCGGTTGATTCCAGCAGGTCGGGCAGCCGGAATCCGTCACCGATCTCGATCAGCTCACCGCGGCTCACGATCACCTCGCGGCCGGCTGCCAGTGCCGTAGCGGCAAGCACCAGCGCGGCGGCGTTGTTGTTGACGACATGGACGGCCTCGGCGGCGGGCACGGCGGCCGACAGCGCGCTGAGCATGCCGCGACCGCGCCGCCCGCGCTGCCCCGAGGCCAGGTCGAATTCCAGGTCAGTGCTCCCGGCGGCAGCCTCAAGAGCGTCTCTGGCAGCTGCCGAGAGCGGTGCCCGGCCGAGATTGGTGTGCAGCAGTACGCCGGTCGCGTTGATCACCGGCGTCAGCGTGGCGGCATGCGACGGCAAGCTCTCCACGGCAGCGTCCGGCACGGCTGTTGGCTCGATCTCGCCGGCACGGGCGCGATCCTGCGCGCGCCGCACGGCAGACAGCACGATCGCGCGGCCGAGCCGGTGCTCTGCCGCGGCCAGTCGCGGATCTGCCAGCACTGCATCGGTACGCGGGGTCAGCCTGCGCACGTCCACGAGCGCGACCATACCTGGCCGCCGGCCCCGGCCGGCAGGGGCTGTACAGCTCTTACGGGGTGATTTACCAGCACTTTGCCCAACTCACCCGCCGGAGAGCATCGTGCATGTGCAAGTCTTTAAGGATCCGATAACGCGGAGGGTGAGCAGACATGACTGACCTAGCAAGCATTCCGCGGAGCAGGGGCGCGATCTGCGGCCTGTTTCTGATCCTGCTCGGCCTGTGGGGTGCCCTGGCGCCGTTCGCCGGCCCTTACTACCACTTTGGCTTCACGCCCGATAAGGCCTGGGCCTACACCTCTGGACGGCTGTACTTGTCGGCTATTCCCGGCGCGGCAGCGCTGCTCGGCGGGCTCATGATGCTCGTCACGCGAAGCCGCGTAGTGGGCATTTCCGGCGCGGTACTCGGCGTGCTCGGCGGCGCGTGGTTCATTGCCGGCAGCGGGTTCGTCAAGGCGGTGCTGAAGAACACCTCGGTCAGCATCGGCAAGCCGCTGCAGAGCGCGAGCATGACGGCCGCCCTGCAGGACTACCTGGCGCGGGCAGCCCTGTTCTTCGGGCTCGGCGCGCTGATCGTGTTCGTGGCCGCGCTCGCCATCGGCAGGTTCTCGCTGCTGGCGGCGCGTGACGTCGCGGCCGTGGAAGCGGACGCCTACTCCTACTCGAGCCAGCCAGAGCAGTTCCCGGCAGCGGCCGCCGCTTACCCGACGACAGCCGGGCAGTTCCCGTCGGCGCCAGACACGACAACTGCGCAGTACCCGCCGCCCGGCAGCTGAGCGCCACGGGACGCCCGGTCATGCCCGCGGCCAGTGGCGATCCCGGCAGTTCGCGCGGCTCTTAGCGGAGGCGGACGGGAATCGAACCCGCCGGCGGCGCGGAGCGCCGCCCAGTGGTTTTGAAGACCATGGGGGCCACCAGGCACCCTGACGCCTCCGGGACCAGACCCTACCGGGCGCGCCGACGGTCCGCGGTCAGTCAGGCACTCTGGTGCTCACGCCACTCGCCGGGCGCCCGCGCCGGGTATCGGCGTGACGTCCCGAGCCGAGCCGAGCACATGACCCTGAGAGCAGGTGAGCTGCAGGAATACCGGCGCACCGCAGTCGCGGTGGGTCAGCTCTACGGGCGGGCCGCCAGGCGCCGCAGCATGCTTGTCCCCCCAGGCGAGCAGCGCCGCGATCACAGGGAACAGCTCGATCCCCTTCTCGGTCAGCCGGTATTCGTGCCGCAGCCGCTGACCGGGCTCCTGGTACGGCGCCTTGCCCAGGATGCCCTCGGCTACCAGCCGCGAGAGCCGGCTGCTCAGCACCTGCCTGGGCGCGCCGGTCCGCCGCTGCATGTCGTCGAACCTCCGGATGCCGTTGAATGCCTCCCGCAGCACCAGGAAGGTCCACTTCTCCCCCACGACCGCCAGTGCAGCTGCGATGTTGCACGTCGCCGGGTCGTAATCCAGCGCCCAGGACTTTGCCATACCCGAAGGCTAGGTCTACTTGACAGACTTAGCAAGGCAGCAGAAGCTGGGTCTATGCAGCGAACCCCGTCGGATGCCGATGTGGGCCTGATCCGGCCGGGCGGCGAGCACGACGCCGCCAGCATTCGCGAGTTCATCTGTGGCCTGTCGCCGCGCTCGCAGTACCTGCGCTTCTTCGCCGCCGCTGCACCGCCAAGCTCCGGGCTGATGCGCGTGCTGTGCGGCCGGACCGGTGCTGACATCCTGCTGATCACTGACCCCGACGGGATTGTGATCGCCCACGGGATGGCCGCGGACACGCCGGTTACCGGCGAGCTGGCTAGCAACATCGGGCTGGTCGTCGCCGACTGGTGGCAGCGGCAGGGCCTGGGCACGCTGCTGCTCAGCACGCTGATCGGCCGAGCCTCGGGGCGTGGCGTCGGCTCGCTGATCCTGGACGTGCTGTCGGCCAACGACCGGATGCTCGGCATCGTCAGCCGCTGGTGGCCGGACGCGCCACGGCAGCGGACGCCTGACGCCGTCGTCATCAGGCCCGCGATCACCGCATGGCAGGCTGCAGGGGGCCGGGCCGTGCCCGGGTTGATCAAGCTGGGACGCGACCACACTGCCGCCTGACCTGACCCGCTGCCGACCGTGATCACGAAGACTTTTGTATCGTCGGCGACACATTGTTTACGGGATCATGGTCGGCGCCGCCGGGAGCCTACTGTGTGAGCGTGACTAGTGAACTCGACGCAGTAGTAGCGCACAACCGGTCCGCCTGGGACCGCCAGGTCGAGACCGGCTGCGAGTGGACCGTGCCGGTCGGGCCCGAGGTTACCGCCGCCGCGCGGGCCGGGACCTGGTCGGTCGTGCTGATCGGCTACGACCCTGTGCCACGTGACTGGTTTCCTGACGTGCTGGCAGGCGCCGACGTGCTGTGCCTGGCCAGCGGCGGTGGCCAGCAGGGACCGGTCCTGGCGGCGGCCGGCGCACGGGTGACCGTACTGGACAACTCGCCTCGCCAGCTAGCTCAGGACCGGATGGTGGCCGATCGGGACAACCTGGAGCTGACCACCGTGCTCGGCGACATGCGCGACCTCAGCGCCTTCCCTGACGCCAGCTTCGATCTGGTCTTCCACCCGGTGTCCAACGTGTTCTGCCCGGACATCGAGCCGGTCTGGCGCGAGTGCTACCGGGTGCTGCGGCCCGGCGGAATCCTGCTCGCCGGGTTCATGAACCCTGACGTCTTCATCTTCGACGCTGACGCCAGCGAGAACCGCGGGGAGCTCATCGTCCGGCATGCGCTGCCCTACTGCGACCTCACCCACCTGAGCGCGGCGGAGCGCGTGCGGCTGTGGGGCCCGGATGCCCCGGTTGAGTACAGCCACACGCTCACCGGGCAGATCGGCGGCCAGCTAGCCGCCGGGTTCGTCATTACCGGGTTCCGCGAGCGCCCGCACCACGACGGGCCGATTGCGAGGTACCTGCCCGGTTACTTCGCTACCAGGGCGGTGAAGCCGGCCGTCAAGCCGGCGGTGAAGCCGGCACCGGTCAGGCCGGCGTAGGCCCGGCCTGGTACAAGGCGTCGATGACGTCGGCGTACTTGGCGTGCACCACCCTTCGCTTGAGCTTGAAGGTAGGCGTCAGCTCCGCGCTCTCCGCGGTCCACTCGACCGGCAGCAGTTCCCAGTACTTGACCTGCTGCACCCGCGCCAGCCGTGCATTCGCCGCCTCGACCGCCCGGCCGACCTCGGCTCGCACGGCTGGATGACCGGCCAGTTCAGCCAGCGAGTCGTGGTCGATGCCGCGAGCCCTGGCCCACGCGGGCGCGACGCCACCGTCCAGCGTCAGCAGCGCCACCAGATACGGCCGGCGGTCACCGTAAGCCAGCGCCTGGCCGATCAGCGGATGGGCCACCAGCAGGTTCTCCACCGCGGCCGGCGACACGTTCTCACCGCCGGCGGTAATGATCAGCTCCTTCTTCCTGTCGACGACGCGCACGAATCCGTCTGCATCGATGGTGCCGATGTCGCCGGTGTGCAGCCATCCGTCGGCGTCGATCAGGTCCGCGGTCTGCTCTGGCAGCTTGAGGTAGCCCGGAGTGCTCAGCGGGCCGCGGGCGAGGATCTCACCGTCGTCAGCGATCCGGACTTCGATGCCGGGAACTGGCCGTCCTACCGTGCCGAGCCGGAAGGCATCCAGCGTGTTCATGGTGAAGGCGCCGGTCGTCTCGCTCATGCCGTACACATCCATGATCCGGATGCCCAGGCCGCCGAAGAACGCGCCCACCTCGGGCGGCAGCGGCGCAGCGCCGCTGACCAGGAGCGACGCCTCGCCGAGGCCGAGCAGCGACCTGATCGGCCCCAGGACCTGCTGGTCGGCAGCCGCGAACTTCCCGGCCAGCTCTGCCGGGGTCTGCTCGCCGTACTGGCTGCTCCGCACGTAAGCCAGGCCGGTCTCCATCGCGGCGGCCACCGCGGCCTTCCGTTGCGCGTCCTGCTCACCGGCCAGCAGGGCCTGAATGCCGGCCATGACCTTCTCGTAGATCCGCGGTACCCCGAAGAACGCCGTGGGCTTGACGTCACTGACCGTGCCGATGAGCTGGCTGGCAGCGTCGTGACAGAAATGCGTGTGCATCGCGTTGCAGATCGCCAGGTACAGGGTGAACATCCGCTCCGCGATGTGCGCCAGCGGCAGGTAGGAGACCCACCGCTCATGCAGCCGGCCGAGACCGACTGCATGGCCGACGGCCACTTCGTACAGCACATTCGCGTGGGTGATGATGACGCCCTTCGGGTTCCCGGTGGTTCCGGAGGTGTACAGCAGCGTGACCGGGTCATCCGGCTTGATCGCGGCAACCCGGCTGGTGACCGGCTCGGGGTCAGCGGCCAGCCGCCGCTCGCCTAGGGCAGCGAAGTCCTGCCAGCTCAGATACGGCGCGCCGGGCGGGCAGGCGGCACCGTCCCGGACGATGACCGTGCGCAGCCCCGGCAACTGCGCCAGCACCTGCTGCCAGCGAGCGAGCTCGCTGGCACCGTCGATGACGGCGATCCTGGCGTCGCAGTTGCCCGCCATGAAGGCAATCTGCTCGGCCGCCAGCGTGGCGTAGAAGGTGACCGGCACCCCGCCCGCGTGCAGCGCACCCAGGTCGGCCAGTACGTGCTCGACCCGGTTCGGCAGCATGAGCGCGACCTTCTCGCCAGGCTGCAGGCCAAGCTCGGTAAAGGCCGCACCGAGTTGCAGCGCGAGCTCTCGCGTCCGCGCCCAGCTGATCGTCTGCCAGGGGCCGCCGGCCTCCCGGTCGGAGTAGGCCGGCCTGTCGCCATAACTGCGGGCTGTGCGGGCGAGCGCATCGCAGATCGTCTGCCCGGCCCACTGCTGCTGCAAGTCTGCCCGCTGCGCGGCAATCTCGCCTGGCACTTGTGCACCGCTCACTGCAGCCTCCATCGCTCGTCGTTGCCCGCCCGCTAGCATCGCCCCGGCGCGGACCCCTACCGCATGGCACCATGCACGCGGCCGGTTCGCAAGCCAGCCAGCGATTACAGTTCCTGGCATGACGATCCTGGTTCCGGTCCGGCTCACCCAGTACGCCCGCGGCGGTGGCTGCGCGTGCAAGATCCCGCCCGGCGAGCTGGAGGAGGCGGTAGCCAAGCTCATCCCGGCACGCAAGCCCGCCGACGTGCTCATCGGCGTGGAGCACGGCGATGACGCCGCCGTCGTCCGGATCGCCGGAGGCCGCGCGATAGTCGCCACCGCTGATTTCTTTACCCCGGTGGTCGATGACGCTTACACATTCGGCCGGATCGCGGCTGCGAACGCGCTCTCGGATGTCTACGCGGTCGGCGGCGAGCCGCTGGTCGCGCTCAACTTGCTTGGCTGGCCGCGGGACGTGCTGGGCCCAGAGCTGGCGGCCGAGGTCCTGAGCGGCGGCCTTGCCGTGGCGAGCGCGGCGGGCTGCCACGTGGCGGGCGGCCACAGCATTGACGACCCAGAGCCGAAGTACGGCATGGCGGTCACCGGGCTGGCCGACCCGGCCCGCCTGCTGCGCATCGACGCCGGGCGGCCAGGCCTGCCGCTCTCGCTGACCAAGCCAATCGGCAGTGGCACGCTGAACTCGCGGCACAAGGCCACCGGCGAGCTATTTCCGGCCGCGATCGAGGTGATGACCACGCTGAACGATGCGGCCAGCCGCGCGGCGCTGACCGCCGGGATCCGGTGTGCCACCGACGTCACTGGCTTCGGGCTGCTTGGTCACCTGTTCAAGCTGGCCAGGGCGAGCGGCGTCACCGCCGTCGTGGACAGTGCCGCGGTGCCGCTGATCGAGGGCGCTGCCGACGCCATCCGGGCCGGCTACGTGCCAGGCGGCAGCCGCCGGAACCTGGCCTGGGTGGCTCCGCACAGCGACTTCGGCCAGCTTAACGAGGAGGCACTGCTGCTGCTTGCCGACGCCCAGACGTCCGGCGGGCTGCTGCTGGCCGGCGAGATTCCCGGCGCGCCGGTGATCGGCGAGCTGATCGAGCCCGGACCGCACGCGCTGGTTCTGCGTTAGCCGGTCACTAGCCGCGCTCAAGGCTCCGGCGGCACCGCTGAAGAGCGCACCCGATCGGCCGGAACCACCTGCACCCCGAGCGGCACCAGGGTAATCGGAATGATCTTGAAGCTGGCCAGGCCGAGCGGGATGCCGATGACGGTCAGGCAGAGCAGCAGCCCTGCGACGAGATGCCCGAGCGCCAGCCACCAGCCGAACAAGATGATCCACGCCACGTTGCCGATCACCGAGGCAGCCCCGGCTCCCGGCCGCCGCTCGATCGTCCGGCCGAATGGCCAGAGCACGTAGCCCGCGATACGGAAGGCCGCGATCCCGAACGGGATCGTAATGATCAGAACAAAACAGATAAGGCCGACGATCACGTACGCGATGGCCATCCACAGGCCCTCAAGCACGAGCCAGACCACATTCAGCATTGCGTCGAGCATCTGCCCCCCAGCAGGTGACCTGGCCCGCCGGCGACCGGCCGCATCACCACCATCGCATGGCCGCCGCTGCGCGTATTCACTCTGGCCGGGTGATGACGGGACCGGGCCGGCGGGCGCATCGTGTGCGAGAAGCCGTGTCCGGCCGGCCCATCATGCGATCGGGCCCGCGCCGCACGACGATGCCGATCCCAATCCTGGAGGACAAGTGGGCGTTCCCGATATGGATGTGACGGTGGACCAGGCGACGAGCGACATGCTGCTCGCACTCGCGATGGGCGAGTCCGGCGTGATGGGCGAGGCCATGGAAATGCGCGCGCAGCTCCGGGCGGACAGCAGCCTGGATGCCAAGACGTTCGCGCTCGTCAAGATCGCGGCGCTTGTGGCGCTCGACGCGGCACCGGCGTCCTACCTGTTCCAGGTCGAGGCCGCGCTGACCGCCGGAGCAGCACCGCGGGAGATCCTCGGCGTCCTGACCGCCGTGGCGCCGCAGGCAGGCATGGCAAGGGTGGTGTCGGCAGCGCCCGAGATCATGATCGCTCTCGGCCTGGAGCTGCCGGCCGGGCCAGACACTGACACTGACACCAGCAATGGCGGGAAGCGCAGCAGGTGACGAGGCCGGTCCGGCCAGCGACCGGCCGGCGACCAGGAGGGTACTGCACATGATGGGCCGAGGAGTAGTCGTGCGGCGGCGGCGCCCGCTGCTGCGGGCGGCGGCGGTAGGCGGGACGTACGCGGCCGGCCGGGCAATGGGCCGCCGCGCGGAACAGCAAGCGAGCGCGCAGGCAGCCGGGGAGCACCAGGGCAGCGCCGCCGGCGACGTGCGGGCGAGCCCGCCCGGATCGGCGCACGGTGATCCGGCTAGCTCGGAAGCGCTGATGATGGATCAGCTCAGCCGGCTCAGCATGCTCCATCAGCAGGGCGCGCTGACCGACGATGAGTTCGCCGCGGCGAAAGCCAAGGTGCTCGGCGGCTGACGCCGCAGCGGCCGCCAGCGCGCTCCCCGGCTGGCGCCGGGGTAACAGCCCGGTCCCGTCACGCCCCCTGGCTGCCCGGCCGGGCAACGCGCTGGCTGGCCACCACGTACTTCGGATCGGCAGCAGAGGCCTTCCCCGCTCGCAAGACCGCGAACTTGGCGCACAAGCCGCCGCCGGTGAGCAGCGCCGCCGAAACGGCGGCAGCCGTCCTGCTGCGCCGCCCGGCCAGTGCCGCGACTCCCCCGCCCATCGTCAGGTACCTGGCGGCAGTCAGCATCCGGCCGCCTGGCCCGGTCCGGTACGGCTCGCCTGCCAGGCCCGGCATCGTCTCCAGCCCGTACCCGGCGAGGCTTTCCACCGCGGCGCCGATGAACGCGAGCCGGCCGGCAGCGGCAAACTCAGGCCGGTCGCGGCTCAGCGCGCTGACCGCCAGCCCGGCGGCACCGGCCGCGGTCATCGCGCCGCCGGTGAACAGCAGCGGCAGCTGCCGGTACGCCTCGTGCCAGGCGGGCACCGCGGTGTTCGCCAGCAGCACGCCCGGATATGCCGCCAGCAGCGGCCCGGTCAGGGCTGAGCCGGCTCCCGCCAGGCTGCCGAGGCTGGCCAGGCGGCCGGTCAGCTCGCTCGCGGCGCTCGCCGACACCAGGCCGGAGTGCGCCGCCAGAATCCACGAGCCCATGCTCATCGGCGAGGTCGGCTTCGCCACCCGCAGCATGTTGAGGAAGCGCTCCGGGCGGCCGAGCTCCGCCGTCAGGAAGGCGCCGCCGGCGAAGGCCCCGGCGGCAGCCCCGAGCCGCGCGGCGCGGGCCAGCGACGGGCGCCCGGTCACGTCCGCGGCGGCACCGACCATCGCCAGCGCCCCGGACAGCTCCCCGAGGAACAGGTATGCGGGCAGGTGCGGCTCTTTCCACCGGCTGACCTTCAGGATGGGCCTGCCGTAGTAGGACTGGAAGTCGGCCGGCGGCACCTGCGGCTGTTCGGTCACGCGGCCTCCCCTGTCACGGTCTCTCGCCGGGGTCACGGTCTCTCCCCCGGTCATCGGCGCCGTCCCGCGAACGCTACCGCGACGCCGGCCGCCAGGACTGCGGCCGCCGTACCTGCCCAGCGCCACATCGCCGGCAGGTCCTTGGTGGTGACCACCGGGTCCGGCGGCAGGCCGTATACCTCCGGCGCATCGAGCAGCAGGAAGAACGCCCCGGCGCCGCCGATGCCGTCGTCCGGGTCGGCCCCGTACAGGCGGGCCTCCGGATGCCCCGACGCCTGCACGTCGGCGAGCCGGACGCTGGCGATCTCGCGAAGTTCGGCGAGCGGCCCGAACTGGATGGAATCGGTCGGGCACGCCTTCGCGCAGGCTGGCTCCAGGCCGCCGCGCAGCCGGTCGTAACACATCGTGCACTTCCATGCGCGCCCGTCATCATCGCGCCGGTCGATGACGCCGAACGGGCAAGCGGACACACAGTAGGCGCAGCCGTTGCACACGTCGGGCTGGACGATAACGGTGCCGAACTCGGTGCGCACCAGGGCGCCGGTCGGGCAGACATCGAGGCAAGCCGCATGCGTGCAGTGCTTGCACACGTCGGACGCCATCAGCCAGCGGGTGGCGCCCCCGTCGGCGACCGCGGATATCAGCTCCGGTTCGCCCGGATCGGCCCGGGACGGCACAGTCTGCTCGATGAACGCGACATGACGCCAGCTGTTCGAGCCGAGCGCACCGGTGTTGTCATAAGACATGCCGGTTAGCGCCAGGGCGCCGGCCTCGGGGTCGGGCAGCCCGTTCCACTCCTTGCAGGCCACCTCGCATGCCTTGCAGCCGATGCAGACGCTGGTGTCGGTGAAGAACCCGACGCGCTCTGGATGACTGCCGGGGTAGCCGGCGTCGGCAGCGACGTCAGCGAGCGGCCCGTACAGCGAGTTGCGTGCGCCATCGGCAACCGGCATGCTGTCGCTGGTCATGAGCCCGGCTGCGGTTCTTCGTCAGCCAGCCCCGCCCGGTGCCGGTAGGAGTTCACCAGCTGCATCCTGGCAGCTCCCGTCGGCCGCCGCCCGGGCCTGATGTCGCAGGTAGCCACCTTGCTCTCCTGGATGAATACGTTCGGGTCGAGTACCAGCGGCAGCAGGTCGTTGACCGAGTCACCGGTCACCAGGCCCTCGCTGCCGAAGTGGTACGGCAGCCCGACCTGGTGGATGACGCCCTCGCCGGGTATCCGCACCGGCCGCAGCCTTCGCGTCACCAGCACCCTGGCCTCGATCGCCGCGCGCGCGGTGATGATGGTCGCCCAGCCGCCGTTCTCCAGCCCGCGCTCCGCCGCCAGCTCAGGCGACACCTCGCAGAACAGCTCGGGCTGCAGCTCGGCGAGCCTGGACAGAGTCCGGCTCATCCCGCCGGCGGTATGGTGCTCGGTCAGCCGGTAGGTCGTCACCACGAACGGGTAGGTGGCGTCATGCCCGGCTACCTGGTCGCGGGTTTGCCGCCGGCCGGCGTACTGGATCGACACCGGGCTGGCGTCCTGCCGATACACCCGGTTACGCAGCGGCGACTCGGCGGCCTCGAAGTGCGCGGGCAGCGGCCCGTCCTGCAGGCCGCGCGCCACGAAGATCGCCGCCTTGCCGTCTGCCTGCATGATGAACGGATCGCGGCCGCTCAGCGCCGCCGGGCCGGTGGCGCCGGGCGGCGGCAGGTAGTCCGGCGGCTTGGCCTTCTCAAAGTCCGGCACGTCCAGGCCGGTCCACTCGCGCGCCTGCTCGTCCCACCAGACGTAGGCCTTCGCCTCGCTCCACGGCCTGCCGTCCGGGTCGGCCGATGCCCGGTTGTACAAGATGCGCCGGTTGGCCGGCCACGCCCAGCCCCACTCCAGCGCCACGTGGTCCTGCTCCTGCCACGGCGTGCGGCGGGCGGTCTGGTTCACTCCGCCGGCGAAGCAGCCCGCGTGGATCCAGCTGCCGCACCTGGTCGAGCCATCATCGGCAAGCTGCGCGGACGAGGCCAACGGCGACCCGTCGGCCGCGTAGCCGTTCAGCTCGGCCAGCACCGCCTCGGCCGACGGGTCGCCGCCAGGCTCTTCCGGGTAGTCCCAGGTCAGGTCCAGCACCGGCCGGTCGGCCGGATCATCCGAGCCAGCCAGCCGGGCGCGGATCCGGTTGCCGAGGTCGTACATGAACGCCAGGTCGCTGCGCGCGTCGCCGGGCGGGTCCAGCGCCTTAGCGTGCCATTGCAGCAGCCGCTGGGTGTTGGTGAAGCTGCCGTCCTTCTCCACGTGCGCGGCCGCCGGCAGCAGAAATACCTCGGTCCCGATCCGCTCGGTGACCAGCTCGCCGCCGGCCACTTCTGGTGAGTCCTGCCAGAACGAGGCGCTCTCGATCATGGTCAGGTCCTTGACCACCAGCCAGTCCAGGTTGGCCAGCGCCAGCCGCTGCAGCCGGCCGCCCGCCGACCCGACGGCCGGGTTCTCGCCGAGCAGGAAGAACCCCTTGACCTTGCCGTCGATCATGTCCAGCGTCGTGCGGTAGGTGCCGTGATCGCCGCTGATCCTGGGCAGGTAGCCGAAGCAGAAGTCGTTGTCTGCCGTCGCCGCGTCCCCGAACCAGGCCTTCAGCATGCTGACCAGGTACTTGCGCTTGTTGCCCCAGAAACCGCCGTCCGGGATCCGGGCCAGGTAGGTGGCCATGTCCTCGCCCGGCCCTGGCATCGGCAGGTAGCCGCCGAGCAAGTGGAACAGGGTCGGCACATCGGTCGCGCCCTGGATGTTCGCGTGCCCGCGGAGCGCCAGGATGCCGCCGCCGGGCCTGCCCATGTTGCCGAGCAGCATCTGCAGGATGGACGCGGTCCTGATGTGCTGTACCCCGGTGCTGTGCTGGGTCCAGCCCACCGCATACACCCAGGCGGTCGTCTTCTCCCGCCCGCTGGCCGCGACGACGGCATCGGCGACCCTGCCGAACTCCGCTGGCCCGATCCCGCAGACCTGTTCCACCAGATCCGGCGTGTACCGGGAGAAATGCCGCTTGAGCACCTGAAAGACGCACCGCGGGTGCTGCAGCGTCTCGTCCCGCTCCCCGGTCGGCTGCCAGCTGGAGTTGTCGTAAGTCCTGGTGTCCGGGTCGTAGCCGGAGAACAGCCCGCCGCCGTCCTCGGCGTCGGTGAACTCCGCAGGCAAGATGTCGGCGGCGTTGGTGTAGGCGCGGACGTACTCGGTGAACTCGTGCCCGCCGGACAGCACGTGATTGATCAGCGCGCCGAGGAACACGATGTCGCCGCCGGCCCTGGTGGGCACGTGCAGGTCCGCCAGCGCACTGGTGCGGGTGAACCGCGGGTCGACGTGGATCACCGTGGCGCCGCGGGCCTTGGCCTCCACGACCCACTGGAACGCTACCGGATGGCACTCAGCCATGTTCGAACCGCAGATGACGATGCAGTCCGAGTTGACGAGGTCGCGCGGGAATGTGGTGGCGCCGCCGCGGCCGAAGCTAGTCCCCAGACCGGGAACGGTGGCGGAGTGTCATATCCGCGCCTGGTTCTCGATCTGGATCGCGCCGAGCGCGGTCCACAGCTTCTTGATGAGGTAGTTCTCCTCATTGTCCAGGGTCGCGCCGCCAAGGCTGGCGATGCCGAGAGTCCTGGCTACCCGCTGGCCGCCATGGTGCTCCTGCCAGGTGTCCCTCCTGGTGGCGATCACCCGGTCGGCGATCATGTCCATCGCCTGGTCCAGGCTCAGCTGCTCCCAGGCGGTGCCGTAGGGCCGCCGGTAGGCCACCTTCGTCAGCCGGCCGGGCTGGGTGACCAGTTGCTTGCTCGCGGCGCCCTTCGGGCACAGGCGGCCGCGCGACACCGGCGAGTCCGGGTCGCCCTCGATCTGGGTCACCGCATCCCGGCCGCCTGCGCTGGCCACGTAGACACGCTGGCCGCAGCCCACCGCGCAGTACGGGCAGATGGAGCTCACGACGCGATCGGCGGCCTGCGTGCGCGGAGCCGCCGCCTCGGTATGCGGTGACCGGACCGCCTCACCCCGGCCCAGCCGGTCACGTCCGGTCAGCTGCCGGTAGGCAGGCCAGTTCGCGATCCAGCCGGGTAGTTGGGGCACTGTCCTATCCAAACGGACGTAGCCTGCAAAGGGCAAGCCGGGGGGGGCGTATTGGCTGGGATCAGAAGCACGCGGACCAGGTCGGAGGAGCCGTGGCCGGACGGACGGCGCGCAGGCGGGTAACCCGGATCTGCATCGGCGAGCCCGGCACGAGCGAGCGCGCTGACCTGCTGGCCGCCGAGGAGCCGCTCGGCATCAGGATCGCCGGCCAGGCGGTCAGCCTCACCATGCGGACGCCAGGCGACGACATCGAGCTGGCAGCCGGCTTCCTGTTCAGCGAGGGCGTTATCAGCTCGGCTGGGGACATCCGGTCGATCAGGATCTGCGACGGCAGCCAGTGCGGCCACGACCACGAGGCCGGCGACGCGATCGGCAACATTGCCGACGTGGAGCTGCGGCCTCCGCTGGCGTCCGGCCCGCGCCGCAACTTCCTGACCAGCAGCGCCTGCGGTGTCTGTGGCAAATCCAGCATCGCCGAACTGCGCGTTCCCGGCCGTTACAGGCTCGATGAGGATCAGTTCCAGGTGCCCGCGGCCGTGCTGGCGGGGCTGCCCGGCGCGCTCCGCGGCGCGCAGCGGGTGTTCGACCGGACCGGCGGGCTGCACGCGGCCGGGCTCTTCAGCAGCGCGGGCGAGTTGCTGGCGGTACGGGAGGACGTCGGCAGGCACAACGCTGTCGACAAGATCGTTGGCTGGGCACTGCAAGCCGGGCTGCTGCCGTTGCGGCGCACGGTGCTGATGGTGAGCGGGCGGGCCTCGTTCGAGCTGGTGCAGAAGGCCGTGCTGGCCGGCATCCCGGTGCTGGCGGCCGTCTCCGCCCCGTCATCGCTGGCTGCCGAGCTCGCCGACGACGCGGGCCTGACGCTGGCGGGATTCGTGCGCGGTGAGTCGATGAACATCTACACCGGTCCGCAGCGGGTCGCCTGGCCGCAGTGAGCGCAGGCGGCCCGTGTGTCAGCTGCCCTCGTTGGCCGCGCTGTCGGGGTTCACGCCCTGAACCGCCTTGAACTTCTGCAGGCAGGTCTGGAGCTGAGCCAGGTTAGCCGGAGTGGAGTTCGTGGTATCGTACCGCACCCCGTACATCGTGTTGATCTCCGAGTGCTGCGCTGGCAGCGCCATCGGCGGCGTGTTCTGAATGTGCGAGCACGCGGCCCTGACGTGCAGCGCGGTAGCCACCGACGTGTTCGGGCTGAACTGCACTGTCATCCACTGCTTATCCATCGCCGCGGTCATCTGCGCGCAGCCGCTGATCCCGATCAGCGTGACGGCGCCGGCTGCGGCAGCCGCCGCGATCAAGGGGCGGCGGGCGGTACCCCGCCGCCGGACCGTCTCGGGCTGCCGGCCCCGACCGCCAAGCCATTCCGCGCGCACGCCGCCACTCTACGACCTGCCGCCGTGCGCCCTGGTCCCATGTCACCCTTAGTGTCGAAGAATGCGTGCCGCGGCTGCCACACTGGCGGCTGCTGCGCGCCAGCGACGGGAGGCTTCGATGACGGGCCTGATCGAGGACTACGCATTGATCGGGGACATGCAGACCGCTGCGCTGATCAGCCGGGACGGCTCCGTCGACTGGCTCTGCCTGCCCAGATTCGACTCCGATGCATGCTTCGCGGCGCTGCTCGGGGATGAACGTAACGGGCACTGGCGGGTCTGTCCCACGGTCACTGACGGGCCGGTTAGCCGACGCGGCGAAGTACGCCGGCAGTATCAGGGTGACTCGCTGATCCTGGAAACCACCTGGACGACCTTCAGCGGCGAAGTGCGCGTGATCGATTTCATGCCGCCGCGGGACCACGGTTACCCGGTGCTGATCCGGATGATCGAGGGCATCAGCGGGACCGTGGAGATGGAGTCGGTGCTGCGGATCAGGTTCGGCTACGGCAAAGTGGTGCCGTGGGTCATGCGGCACGGGACCGACATCAGGGCCATCGCCGGGCCAGACTCGGTCTGCTTCCACGGCACCGTCCGCAGTATCGGCCAGAACATGGCCCACCAGGCCACTTTCGACGTCAGGGCCGACGATCGGGTGGAGTTCTCGCTGGCCTGGAAGCAATCACAACTCCCCCCTGACCCGTGCGTCGTCGGCGCGGCCGCACTGGAGTCGACCAGGGACTTCTGGTCGGACTGGTCGTCTCAGTGCACCTACTCCGGCCCGTACCGGGACGCGGTGATGCGGTCCCTGATCACCCTGAAAGCGCTCACCTACGCGCCCACCGGCGGCATCGTCGCGGCGCCCACCACCTCGCTGCCGGAGGACATCGGCGGCGTGCGGAACTGGGACTACCGGTACTGCTGGCTGCGTGATGCCACGATCACGCTGGAGGCGCTGCTGCGGACCGGCTACACGGCCGAGGCTGACAGCTGGCGCCAGTGGCTCGGCCGGGCGATCGCCGGCGACCCGAACGACGTGCAGATCATGTACGGGGTAGCCGGCGAGCGCAGGCTGGCTGAGTGGGAAGTCAGCTGGCTGCCCGGTTACGAGCGGTCCGCGCCAGTCCGGATCGGCAACGCCGCTGTCGACCAGCGCCAGCTGGATGTCTACGGCGAGGTCATCGACGCGCTGACGCTGGGCAGGCAGGCCGGGCTGGAGTTCGACAAGCACACCTGGAGCCTGCAGCGGCAGCTCCTGGACTTCCTGGAGAAGCACTGGCACGAGCCGGACGAGGGAATCTGGGAGGTGCGCGGCCCGCGGCGGCACTTCGTGCATTCCAAGATGATGGCCTGGGTGGCCTTCGACCGCGCGATACGCCTGGTGCAGCAGGGCAGCCCGGGCCCGCTGGAGCGGTGGACCGCCATCAGGGACGAGATCCATGCCCAGGTGCTCGACCAGGGCTACGACGCCGATCGGGGCGTCTTCACCCAGTACTACGGCAGCAAGGAACTCGATGCCTCGGTACTGCTGATCCCCGAGGTGGGCTTCCTGCCGCCAGAGGACCCGAGGGTCGTCTCGACGGTCAAGGTGATCAAGCGCGAGCTGATGCGCGACGGCCTGGTGCTGCGCTATACCCAGCCGGCCAAGGTGATAAACTCCGGCGCCCAGGCCGACGTGGACGGCCTGCCCGGCGCCGAAGGGGCGTTCCTGGCCTGCAGCTTCTGGCTTGTGAACGCACTGCACCTGATCGGCGAGTACGACGAGGCAGTAGCGATATTCGAGCGGCTGCTGAGCCTTCGCAGCGATCTCGGCTTGCTGAGCGAGGAGTACGACCCGCGGTATGGCCGCCAGGTTGGTAACACACCGCAGGCGTTCAGTCACGTTCCGCTCATCCAGTCGGCGCTGAACCTGGAGGGTCACGCCGCGGGACACTGCCGCCGTACCGGCGGACGCAAGCGGCCGGCTGCGCGCCCGTCGTGACGGCGGCTTCCAGCGCAGCAGGCCCCGGCACAGCAGGCCGCTAGGGCCGGGCGCGATCAACGGAGCCGGACCGGGCACCGGCCGGGCGGTGCCACACTGATGGGTAGCCATGCCACCCCGCACGCACATCCTGGTAGTCAACGGCCGCAAGGTCCGCCAGCCGGTCTTCGTCATCGGCGCCCCGCATTCCGGCGCGGACCTGTTCGGCCGTGCGCTGAAACAGTCCGCTGGCTTCCACGTCACGATCGGTCAGGAAGCCGTGCAGGGCGTTGTCTATGCCTTCGCCCGGAGCCCGTCGATCCAGCGCGGCCGCAGCGACGCGGCAGCCTCCGTGCTGCGGGATGCCTTCGCCCAGTCCTGGCAGGTAACCGCGCACTGCTGCCTGACCTGCTCGCCGTTCTGCCGGGAGGCTGGCCGGGTCACCGGGCCCGCTTGCTGCGTGACCGACCGGGACATCGTCCGCTACGGTGACGCCAGCCCTGACCTGATGTATTGCGCCGAGGCCCTGGTCGGCGCGTTTCCCGACGCCCGGCTCGTGCAGATCGTCCGGGACGGCAGGGACGTGGTGGCGGCTATGCTCACCGACCCGCAGGCGCTGGCCTGGTTCAAGCCCGGCAGGGCGAACGTGGAGAGCGAGTTCCCCAACCCGTTCTTCGGCATCGAGACCGAGCATGACCTGGCAATCTGGCCGGAGCTGTCGGCGGCGGGGAAGTGCGCCATGCGCTGGCGCGGCGCGGTTCGCGCGATGGCCAGGCTCCGGACCTCGTTGTCGGCGCAACAGCTCGCCACGCTTCGGTACGAGAACATGGTGCAGCAGCCGGCCGCTACCGCGGCGGCAGTGTCCGGTTTCGTCGGCGACAAGGTCGGCCCGATCGCAGTTGCGGCGGTGCGGCGTGACGGCCCGTCGGCTGCCGAGCCGGGCGCCTGGCGACGGCAGCTCACCGCCGCGCAGCTGACCGAGATCGAGTCGGTGGCGGGCGCTGACTTGCGCCGGGTCGGCTACTTACAGTGAGGCCGCGTCGGCTGGCGCCGGCTGGATGCCTTCCTGCCGGGCGAACTGCGTCTGGTACAGGTCGGCATACAAGCCGCCGGCCGCCAGCAGCCCGGCATGCACTCCCCGCTCGATGACCTGGCCGCCGTCGATAACCAGGATCTGGTCGGCTTCCCTGATGGTGGACAGCCGGTGCGCGATCACCAGTGACGTCCGCCCTGCCAGCGCCGTCTTCAGCGCGCGCTGCACGGCAGCCTCGGATTCCGAGTCGAGGTGCGCGGTCGCCTCGTCGAGCACGACGACTGACGGCGCCTTCAGCAGCAGCCTGGCAATGGCGATCCGCTGCTTCTCGCCGCCGGACAGCCGGTAGCCGCGGTCTCCGACGACAGTGTCCAGGCCGTCCGGCAGCCCGGCCACAAGGTCCCAGATTTGCGCCGCCTGGCAGGCCAGGATGAGCTCCGGCTCGGTCGCCTGCGGCCGGGCGTACTGCAGGTTCGCCCGGATCGTGTCGTGGAACAGGTGCGCGTCCTGGGTGACCACGCCGACCGCGTCGTGCAGCGATATCAGGGTGACGTCCCTGATATCGGTGCCGCCGATCCGGACGACTCCGCTGGTCGGGTCGTACATCCGGGACACCAGGTGGGTGATGGTGGTCTTGCCGGCGCCTGACGGCCCGACCAGGGCCGTGAGCTTGCCGGCGGGCGCGACGAAGCTGACATCGGTCAGCGCCTGCAGGCCCGGTCCCGGCCGTTCTGGCACCGGCAGCGCAATCGACTCGAGGGAGGCGAGCGAGACCTCGGCAGCTGCCGGGTAGCGGAAGCTGACATGGTCGAACTCGATTGCCGGGGCCCGGCTGGGTCCGGCCTGCCAGCCGCTGGCGCCCGGTGCGCCCGCTAGCGGCACCGCGCCCTCGCGCTCGTCGATCAGCGGCCTGAGATCGAGCACCTCGAACACGCGGTCGAAGCTGACCAGCGCCGTCATCACGTTGACCTGCACGTTCGACAACGCGGTGATCGGTCCGTAGAGCCTGCTCAGCAACGTCGCCAGCGCGACCATGCCGCCGATCTGAAGCGTGCCGCGGATCACCAGGTCGCCGCCCAGCCCGTAGACAACCGACGTCGACAGCGTCGCCAGCAGCCCGAGGCCGGTGAACAGCGCACTGCCCCACAGCGCGGTGAGCACGCCGATGTCCCGGACCCTCGCCGCCCGGCCGGAGAACAGGCTGAGCTCGTCCGCCGGCCGCCCGTACAGCTTGGCAAGCATCGCCCCGGCCACGTTGAACCGCTCGGTCATGGTCGAGCCCATCTGGGCGTCGAGCTGCATGGATTCCCTGGTGAGCCGTTGCAGCCTGCGGCCCACCCGGCGCGCCGGGTACAGGAAGACCGGGATGAGCACCAGCGCGACGACGGTGACGAGCCAGGAGTAGAAGAACATCGCGGCCAGCACGAGCACCAGCTGGAGCGCGCTGGAGACTACCGAGGACAGGGTCGAGGTGAGTGCCTGCTGTGCGCCGATCACGTCGCTGTTGAGCCGGCTGACCAGCGAGCCAGTCTGTGCCCTGGTGAAGAAGGCGATCGGCTGCCGCTGCACGTGCTCGAAGACCTGGGCGCGCAAGTCGTAGATAAGCCCCTCGCCGACGCGCGCGGTGAAGTAGCGCTGCACGACCCCGAGGAAGGCGTCGAAGACCGCCAGCCCGGCGACGATGCCGGCCACGGCCAGCACGACCGACGTGTGCCTGGGCACGATGCCCTTGTCGATGACGATGCCGAGCAGCACTGGGTACGCAACCGTGACCACCGCGTCGAGTGCCGAGGCAAGCAGGAAGATCGCCAGTTCGAGGCGGTACGGCCGGGCGTACCGCGCGATCCTGCGAACGGTGCCTGGCTTCAGCCGCTGCTTCGTCACCGACGGATCGCGGGTGAAGCCGCGCATGGCCTGCCACTGGTGCTGCATGGTCATGACGGGTGAACTTAACACCCGCAGCGGATCATCCCGCCTCAGCCCACGGCGAACCAGATCTTCGGCAGACCGGCTGCGTCAGCGCCCTCGCCTGGCCGCCAGCAGCACCGCCTGGGCCGCTCGCTCCGCCGCCGCCTGCTGCTCCAGCGTGTTCCCTTGCGCCTGCACGAGCAGCGCCTTGGTGGCGCGGGCCGCGCCCGCGTCGGTCGACAGCAACGCAGCGACAAGGTCGCTCACCGCTGCGTCGAGGTCTGCCCTGGGCACCACCAGTTCGGCTAGCCGGAGCTGCGCCGCTTCCGCGGCGTCCACCGTCCTGGCAGTCAGGCACATCTCGATCGCCCGCGGCAGCCCGACGATCTCGACCAGCGGCTTGGTCCCGGTGAGGTCCGGGACCAGGCCCAGGGCCGGCTCCTTCATGCAGAACTTCGCGTCGTCCGCGATCACCCGCAGGTCGCAGGCCAGCGCGAGCTGGAAGCCAGCGCCGATGGCGTGGCCCTGCACCGCGGCGATCGACACCAGCGAAGGATCGCGCAGCCAGGTGTAGCCAGCCTGGAAGCCGGCGACGGACTCATCGAACGCCGCATCGGCCGGATCGGGGTTCGCCTCCTCACCGGGCACGCCCTCGGCGCTGAACATGCGCAGGTCGATGCCGGCGCAGAAGGACGGCCCGGCGCCGCGGACGACCACCACCCTGACCGCCCCGGCGAGCGCATTACCGATCCGCGCCAGGCCGCGCCACATGCCGGGCGTCATCGCGTTCCGGCGCTCGGGCCTGGCCAGGGTGACCGTCGCGACGTCCGCGCAGATGCTCAGCTCGAGCCCGGTGCCGACCAGATCGGCCGGGCCGACCAGGTCAGCAGGCACCGCTGGTCACGCCAGAGTGCCGGGTCAAGCCTTAGCCCTCGCCTTGCCCCTGGTCGCGCCGCCGCGGCCGCGCAGGGCCACGCCGCTCTCGCTCAGGATCCGGTGGATGAACCCGTACGATCGGCCGGTCGACGCCGCGAGCGACCGGATGCTCTCCCCGGCGCCGTACCGCTTCTTGAGGTCGGACGCCAGCTTGGTGCGGTCGGCACCGGTGACCCGCGTGCCCTTCTTGAGAGTCTCGGTCACGCGAACCTCCCGGAACTGAAGTGACCGCTGAGTTGCCGTATCCCGCCATGATCACTCATTCGCTCGTGATCGGCTACCCAGACAAGCGCACAGAGATCAACTTTTTTTCCGGCCGGCTGACCGGCACCCGCTCAGGCCAGCGCCACCAGGTCGGCTAGCTCCTCGCTCCACGCGTCCTCGACCCCGTCAGGGAGCAGCACCACGCGCTCGGGCTGGAGCGCGTCGACCGCGCCCTCGTCGTGCGTCACGAGCACTATCGCGCCCTGGTAGGTGCGCAGCGCGGCCAGGATCTCGGCCCGGCTGCCAGGGTCGAGGTTGTTGGTCGGCTCGTCCAGCAGCAGCACGTTGGCGCCGGACACCACCAGCAGTGCCAGCGCGAGCCGGGTCTTCTCCCCGCCGGACAGCACGCCGGTCGGCTTGCTCACGTCGTCGCCGCTGAACAGGAACGAGCCGAGAATGCGCCGGTGCTCGCTCTCGGCCAGGTCCGGGGCGGCCGAGCGCATGTTCTCCAGGACGGTGCGCGAGTTGTCCAGCGTCTCGTGCTCCTGCGCGTAGTAGCCGAGCCGCAGGCCATGCCCGGCCAGCACCTCGCCGGTATCGGGGTCCTCGACTCCGGCGAGCAGCCGCAGCAGCGTCGTCTTCCCGGCCCCGTTCAGGCCGAGCACCACCACCCGGGCACCCCGGTCGACCGCGACATCCACGTCGGTGAAGACCTCGAGCGAGCCGTAGGACTTCGACAGCCGCTGCGCGCTCAGGGGCGTCTTGCCGCAGTGCACCGGGACCGGGAACCGGAGCTTGGCGACGCGCTCGGGGGCGCGGTCCGCGCTGACCCCGGCGAGCAGCCGCTCGGCTCGCTTCTGCATGCTGTGCGCTGCCCGGGCCTTGGTTGCCTTGGCCCGCATCTTGTCGGCCTGCGACTGCAGCGCGATGGCTTGCCGCTCGGCATTCACCCGCTCCCTGCGGCGTCGCCGGGCATCGGTCTCGCGCTGCTCGACGTAGGCCCGCCAGCCGAGGTTGTAGACATCCAGGGCGCTGCGGTCGGCGTCCAGGTGCAGGACCCGGTTGACGACAGCATCGAGCAGGCTGGTGTCGTGGCTGATGACCACCAGCCCGCCACGGAAGGTCCGCAGGTGGTCGCGCAGCCAGCTCACCGAGTCCGCGTCCAGGTGATTAGTCGGCTCGTCCAGCAGGAGCGTGTCGGATCCGCCGAACAAGATCCTGGCGAGCTCTATCCGCCGCCGCTGCCCGCCCGACAAGGTGCGCAGCGGCTGCCTGAGCACCTTCTGCGGCAGCCCCAGGCTGGCCGCGAGCGAGGCCGCCTCGGACTCGGCCGCGTAGCCGCCGAGCACGGTCAGCCGCTCTTCCAGGTGCCCGTACCGGCGAACGCCGGCGTCGCGCCGGGCCGGGTCGGGATCCGCCATCTGCAGCTCCGCCTCGCGCAAGCCGGCCAGCAGCGAGTCGAGGCCGCGGGCGGATAGGATCCGGTCAAGCGCCAGTGCTGTCAGGTCACCAACCATGGTGTCCTGTGGCAGGTAGCCCACCGAGCCGCCGGTCGCAACCTGGCCGGCTGCTGGCTGGCCCTCCCCTGCCAGCACCCGGACAAGCGTCGTCTTGCCCGCGCCGTTGCGGCCGACCAGGCCGACCTTGTCGCCGGCCGCGACCTGGAAGGTGGCACCGCCGAGCAGCAGCCGCGCGCCAGCGCGAAGTTCAACATCGCGTGCGGAGATCATCAGAAACTCGCTCCAGATAACCGGAATCGGGTCGGACGCCAGTCAGGAACCTGCCAGCGGGCAGGCTCCGCCCCTGAGCCGGGGCGCGGCGTCACGACAGGAGCGGTTGCATGGCTGCGAGCTTACCCGAGGCCCGCGCAGCAGGCGAAACGGTTTATCCCTCTCCGGTCAGCCTGATCCGCACCGCCCGGAACAGGCGCGGCGTGCCCTGCAGCACCACCAGCCGCGGGTCCGGCACGGTAAGGAACCGGCTTACCGCGATCTCGAAATAGGGACGCAGCCGGGGGTCCTCGCGCAGGGCCGACACTGACCGCCGGTCGCCGCCCAGCACCAGCGCGTCGAGCTTGCCATCGAAATGACCGAACACCGCTACCGCGGTGTCGGCTGCGGCCTGCAGCGCTTCGCGCGCCTGCTTCTCCCGTCGCCGGGCGAAGCGATGCTGGGAGGTCCCGCCGGCCGCACTGCGCCCGTGCACGAGCCGGCTGCCGACCTTCGAAGCGATGAGTTGCGGCCGGCTGCCGCTGAACACGCCCGCCGCATAACCGCCAAGGCGGACCAGCAACACCGCGACGGTGCGGTCGGCGCTGGCGTGCCCGGCCAGCTCCGCGCCAGTCCCGGTCATCCCCGGAGGCAGCGGCGGGAACGGGACGTGACACTCGGCGATGCAGCCATCGGCGGCCCGGACGGTGATGATCTCGCGGTCGTTGCCGACGTCACGCTGCACCGGGCCGTGCCGCTGCGCGAACTCATCGAGCCAGCGTTCGATGCGCTCAGGGCCGACATCGAGCCAGCGCTGAGTTGCAGGCCGGCCGTTTTCCATCACGCACTGCCCCCAAGCGCCTACTATCCGTCAGGTGAACTGGCCGCGAGCGTATGCCGACCGCGACGCGGAAGAACCAGGCTGCTAGCGAGCAGGCAACGTCCTGGCCCTCCTGGAGGACACGATATGAGCATCGCCACCGACAGCAACACCGCCACGCCGGACCCTGCTGCGCCCGGATCCGCGGCCGCCAGTTCAGCTGCCGGGAGCCCGGCCGGGTGGCCGGTGATCGCGCCCGAGATCGCGCCCGAGATCGCGCCCGAGTACGCGGTAGAGAGCGCGCTCGCCGCCGCGATCAAGGACGCGGGCCGCGTCGGCGACCTGCTGGATGTGCTGCGAAGGGCGCGGCTATGGCTGCCGCTGCCCACTGGCGGCGCTGCGCCCGTCCAGGGCAGCGCGGTAACGCTGCCGACCGTCTGCTATCTCGGCTGCGACTTCGTGCCCGCCTACTCCTCGGCGCGGTTACTGCAGCAGCTAGCCCGCCGGGCTGACACGCCTCAGGCAGCCGGGGACCTGCCGCACGCCGTGGTCCGCGCCGCCGACCTCGCCGGGCTGCTGCCACCGAACGTCGGAATCGCGCTCAACGCGGGGGCCAGCGAGAGCGTGCCGGTTTACCCGCCCGGCGTCTTGTACCTCGCCGCCCAGGATCCAGCGGGCGAGCCGGACCACATCAGCGTCGGGCCGCTGCCCGTCCGGCCGGACGGGCTGCTGGCGGACATCGCTGCCGGGTTCATGCAGATCGGGCAGGTGCGCGATGCCAGCGCCGCCTGGTTGTCCGTGCGGTTCGCCGGCGAGGGCCTGCTCATCTCGGTGACGCTGGACGACCCAGCCGAGGCCGCCGCGCGCGACCTCGCTGCCGGGGCCATCGAGCGCGCGGCGTGGCAGGCGCCAGCGCAGGACACCGCGTTCCCGATCGATGTCACCTTCCCGGGCGAGCGGGAGCCCGACCACATCGACGAGTGGATCTCCGCCTGCGCCACGCCGTTCTACCGGCGGGGCTAGCCCAAGCCCCAATCGCGTTAACGCGTAAATTCCTTAGCCCGAAACGGTGCAATTTCCTTCGGGATCACGGATCAGCGGTTGCGCGCGGCGCGGTTCAGCGCGCTGATGACGCCACTGACCGAGGCACGGACGATGGACGCGCTGATGCCGACGCCCCACAGCACCCGGTCGCCGACCTCGATCTCGAGGTAGGCCGCTGCCTCCGCGTCCCGGCCAGCGGTCAATGCGTGCTCGGCGTAGTCGAGCACGCGCACGCTGACGCCACCGAGCCCGAGATCGACCTCCGAGACCGCCGCGCAAAAGGCCGCGATAGGGCCGTTGCCGATGCCGGTGAGCTCGTGCTCGGTGCCGTACGCGCGCACCGTGCAGTCGACCCGCTCGCTGCCTGCCGCGCTCACCGAGGTGAAGCCGATCAGCTCGAACGGACCGGGCTGCAGGTACTCCGCGGCGAAGATGTCCCACATCTGCGCGGGCTCGACCTCGCCTCCGGCGCTGTCGGTATGCCGCTGGATCACCTGGCTGAACTCGATCTGCAGCCGCCTGGGCAGATCGAGATGATGGTCGGCCTTCATGATGTAGGCAACGCCGCCCTTACCGGACTGGGAGTTCACCCGGATGACTGCCTCGTAGCTCCGGCCGACATCCTTGGGGTCGATCGGCAGGTAGGGCATCTGCCAGGGCAGCTCGCTGACCGGCCGCCCGGCCCGCGCCGCCATGCGCTCCAGGTCGTCGAAGCCCTTCTTGATCGCGTCCTGGTGCGAGCCGGAGAAGGAGGTGTACACCAGGTCACCCGCGTACGGATGGCGCTCGTGCACGCCGATGCCGTTGCAGTACTCGACGGTCCGGCGGATCTCGTCGATGTCGCTGAAGTTGATCATCGGGTCGATGCCCTGGCTGTACAGGTTCAGGCCGAGAGTGACCAGGTCGACATTGCCCGACCGCTCGCCATTGCCGAACAGGCAGCCCTCGACCCGCTGCGCGCCGGCCAGCACGGCAAGCTCGGCGTCTGCGGTCGCGGTGCCGCGGTCGTTGTGGGTGTGCACGGACAGGGCGATGTGCTCCCGCCTGGTCAGGTTGCGGCTGACCCACTCGATCTGGTCGGCGTACACGTTCGGCGTGGACCGCTCGACCGTGCACGGCAGGTTCAGCACGATCTCCCGGCCCGGTCCGGGCTGCCAGACGTCCATCACCGCCTCGCAGATCTCCAGGGAGAAGTCCAGCTCGGTGTCCATGAAGATCTCCGGCGAGTACTCGTAGCCGAAGTCCGTCCCGGCCAGGTACTCCTCGGCGTACTTCAGCACCGCGCGGGTGCCGTCGACCGCGACTGCCTTGCATTCCTCCCGGCCGTCGCCGTCCCAGCCGAACACGACGCTGCGAAACAACGGAGCCGCCGCGTTGTACATATGCACCGTGGCCAGCCTCGCCCCGGCCAGGGACTGCACGGTCCGCTCGATCAGCTCTTCCCTGGCCTGGGTGAGCACGGAGATGCGGACGTCGTCGGGGACCGTGCCGCTCTCGATGAGCCCGCGGACGAAGTCGAAGTCGGTCTGGCTCGCGGCCGGGAAGCCGACTTCGATCTCCTTGTAGCCCATCGTGACCAGCAGATCGAACATGGCCTGCTTGCGGGCCGCGTTCATCGGATCGATCAGCGCCTGGTTACCGTCCCGGAGGTCGGTCGAGAGCCAGCGGGGGGCGGCGGTGATGGTACGCGACGGCCAGGTCCGGTCGGGCAGGTTTACTGCCGGGAACGGGCGGTACCGGTGGCATGGCATGCCGGACGGACGCTGCATTGACGGGTTGCTCATGACGGTGCTCTGCTCCTGTATGACTGGCTCCGGGCTGATCCCTGGAGGCGCGGACCGGGCGATATCGGTCGGCGCAGCACATCGACCCGCGGCGAGGGGCCGACCGGGGTGGCTACCGGGCCTCGCCGCGGCCGGGAAGGAGCAGGCCGCACATCATGACGCGGACGAGTGTATCCCACCGGCCGCAGGGCCCGGTGCAAGACCGGCCGATGTCAGAGGTCAGTGCTAGGAAGCAGGCATGACAGACGCAGGCATGACAGACGCAGGCATGACCAGCGAGTCGGTTGCGAGCCTGGCTGACGGCAGGCGGATGCGGTACGGTGCGGTCCTGCCCGGCGGGACGGCGCCCGAGCAGGTCGAGCTAGCCGTGCTGGCCGAGGAGTCTGGCTGGGACGGCGTCTTCGTCTGGGAAGCCGCCTACGGGCCGGATGCCTGGTGCATGCTGGCGGCAATGGCGGAACGAACCCGCCGGGTGCGGCTCGGCACGATGCTGACGCCACTGCCCTGGCGCCGGCCATGGAAGGTAGCCAGCCAGGTTGCCACGCTGGATCAGCTGTCCGAAGGCCGGGCGATCCTCGCGGTCGGAGTCGGCGCGCTCGAGACCGACTTGCCCAGCACCGGCGAGGTCACCGGCCTGCGGGACCGGGCTGACCGGATGGATGAGGGCATCGACCTGATCCGCGCGCTGTGGGAGGACGGCCGCAGCTATCACGGCAAGTTCTACGACTACGGGACCGGGCGGCTGGACCTTGGCGCCGCCGCGAAGCCGGTGCAGCAGCGCATCCCGATCTGGGCGGTAGGCGTCTGGCCCGCGCCCCGGTCGATGCGGCGGGTGCTGCGCTGCGATGGCATCATCCCGCAATACGCCGGCGCTGATGCGAGCCCGCGACCCGAGGACGCCGCGGCGGTCCGCGGCTGGCTGACCCAGCAGGGCATGCCCGGCAGCTTCGACGTCATCGCCGACGGCGAAACGCCGGCCGGAAACCCGCAGGCCGCAGCGGCCACCACGGCGCAGTGGGCAGCAGCCGGCTGTACCTGGTGGCTGGAGACTCGCTGGGCGGCGCGCGATCAGATGCGGTCCCGGATAGCAGCCGGCCCCCCGCGCAGCCGGTAGGCACGCAGCCGGTAAGCACGCAGCCGGGCGGCTAGCGGCCGCGAGCCAGCGTCTGCACTGCCCCGTGCCCGGCCCGCAAGAGTAAAGTTCCGTCGCAGAACCACCTCGCGCCTGGCGAATCGCTGGCGCGAGGAAGCCAGGCCGCTCCAAGCACCGTGATACAGGGAGCCAGCGTGAGGACCACGGCCGGCGCCGTCCCGCCCAGCCGTCCCGTCTCGATGCCTGCGCCACTTCGCGACCAGTTCCTCGCCGGCCTCGGCGACGACAGCGAACCTCCTGTTTCGCTCGTCCCGCCTGTCGGCGGACTCCGCGGACCGGTGCACGGGTGAGCGAACCGGACGCTGGCACGCTGGCAGGGCCTGCCGCCGCAGGCAGCGGCCTGCTCGCGGCCGATCCCGCCTTCTCCGGGCCGCTCGGCGAGTACGCGCAGATCGCGGGCACGATGACGGAGGCAGATCCGTACGCAGTGCTGGTGACCGCGCTGGTCTGCGCTGCGACAGCCATCGGCCGGGGAGCAGCCGTGCGCACCGGCGACACGGTCCAGCCGCCGACGCTGTTCGCCCTGCTGGTGGCCGAGACCCCGAAGGCGAACCGCGGGATAAGCTGGCGGCTGGCCCGGCAGATGCTCGATGCCGCGGCGCCGCCGGGCTGGGGCCGGGTCGTGCAGGGGCTCTCCGGCCCTGCCGGACTTACCGGTGCGATCAGCGCCCGGACGCGGCCGGCACCGGGCCAGGGCGACTCTCCCGGTTTGCTGGTGCACGAGCCGATGTTCGCCCGCAGCCTGGCGATGTCCCGCAAGTCCTCGTCGCCGCTGCCATGGCTGCTGCGCAACGCCTGGGATGGCCTGCCGCTGGATGCGGTGCACCACCCGGGGACGCGGCACCATGTCGGCCTGGTCGCGCACGTGACGCTGGAGCAGCTTCGGACGCAGACCTCACTCACCGACGCGTCGGCGAGCTTCCTCGGCAGGTTCCTGTTCGTGCGGGTTCGCCGGCCCCGGCCGGTCCCGGACGAGGGATCGGTGCCGGCCCGCGTCACCCAGCGCATCGGCGCCCTGCTCGCCCCGCGGCTGGAGCATGCCAGACAGGCGGGCCCGATGCGCCGCGGAGTGGACTGCACGTCGTTCTGGTTCCGCGCGTACCAGGAGATCGCCGCGGACGACCCGGGCGGGCTGCTCGGCATCGCCGTGGCCAGGGCGGCGTGGTTCGTGACCCGGCTGAGCCTGGTCTACGCGGTGACCGATGGCGACGACGAGATCCGGCCACGCCACCTGGAAGCGGCCCTGTCGCTGTGGCGGTACTGCCGTGAGTCCGCGGCGTGGGCCCTGTCCGACGGCGGCGATGAGGTCATCCAGCCCGACGGCGGCGATGAGGTCATCCAGCGGCGCCTGCTCGAAGCGATCAGCGAGGCCGGCCCTGTTGGCCTCTCCCTGACCGGCCAGTCAGCGGCCTTCGGCCGCAACGTGCCTGCAGACCGGATCGCGGCTGCGCGCAGCGCGCTCGAGGCGGGCGGCACGATCGAGACGGTGACGCTGGCGGCACCGCGCGGCCGCGGGCGGCCAGCCAGGGTGTCACGGCGCCGGCACGTACCGTCAATTGATTCGTTTCTTTCGTAAATACGCCGGCAATCCGGTCATCGCGCACGTCGAAGGTTTGCCTGCTGGATGATCTACCAGGGCATTGCCTGTAACCTGCGCGGGCTTTGCTGTCCACGTGACAACTGATCTGCATGACGAGAACAGCCTGCCGGAGACACGACCCGCGCGGCGATCCAGATTCCAGGCTGTGCTGTTCGACAACGGCGGCACGCTGTTCGGGCGCACGCCGGCCGCCGAGGCAATCGTCCGGCTGGCGGCCGAGCGGGGCGTGCGCATCACCCTCGCCGATGCTCAGGCACGGTGGCGAGGGCTGAAGGCCGCGAAGTCCAAGTCACCGGAAGCGCGGCTTGCCCGCAACCGCTCGGCAGCGGCTCACCGTGCTGCGTACCTCGCCTCATACGGCCCGCTCGACGACATCTGCGACGGCCTGGCCGTCGCGATGTACGAGCGGTACAAGACCAGCCCGGAAACCATGGTCCCGTATGCGGACACCCGCGGCACCCTTGAGCGCCTGCGCGAGGCCAGGGTGGCGATCGGCATCGTCTCGAATACCGGCTGGGACATCCGGCAGGGATACCAGCACGCGGGCCTTGCTCAGCTGATCGAGGTGTTCGTGCTGTCGCACGAGCACGGCCGGGCGAAGCCGGACCCTGCCCTCATCCGGCACGCCTGCGACCAACTCGGCGTCGAGCCAACGGCGACGCTCATGGTCGGCAACGACGCACCCGCTGACGGCGGAGCCGCCAGCGCAGTCGGCTGCCCCTGCCTGATACTCCCGCCCGCACCGGCCGGCGCCCCCCGCGGGCTGGCTCACGTCCTTGCCCTGGCCGGCCTGGACAGCCAGGCCGGCGATCCCGGTCACTCACTGCCCGCGACCGCGACCGCGACTCTCACATCCTGAAAGGATCAGCATGCTCACTGCCTCGCCGCACGTGCTCGCCGCGTCGGCCGTGCTTCACGGCTGGCTCTACGGCACCTTCAACCCGCCCGATTGGGTCAAGGCGCTGCTCTACGTCATCACCTGGCTCGTCCTGGCGGCCGGTGTCTTCGTGCTGTTCATCTGGTCGCGGCGCAACAAGGCGAACCGGTGGGCCACTCAGGACGTATTCGTCCTTGCCATCCTGTCCGTCCTGCTGCTGGCCTGGGATACCTTCCTCAACGACCAGCTCTTCGGCCCGCTCATCTCGGCCATCCCGGTAGCGGGCAACTTCCTGAACTGGATCCAGCTGCCGGACCTGCCCTACATGTTCATCATCATGGTCGCCGTTGCCATGATCAGGAAGCCCGGCACCGTCACGGCCCTGATCTTCGTCAAGCGGGTTCTCGGCGAGATCATGTACGCCACCCACGGGCTGAACATTCCCAACTGGCCGGACGCGCTCGACGAGGGGGTCTTCACCGACCTGTTCATCATGTGGCGCGGCGACGCCCTGCTGTCCGGCGCCCGGGCGATGCTGTGGGACGGCTTCGCGATCGGATTCCTCCGGGCCGTGCCCAACGTCATCATCGGGGACGCCGTGCTTGACCCGTTCCTGAACGGCCAGATCCACACCTGGGCCAGCTTCGTCGGCACCAACATCGCCGGCAGCGGCGGCATCCTCGGCAACGGCATCGGCAACGGCATCGAGGCGGCGATCACGGCCGGCCTGGCAGTCCAGGTCGCCAGTTCTGTCGGCATCCTGTCCGGCCACCGGCGCACGAGGCGGGCTACTCCCGCGTTTGCCGCCGGGGTGGCCGGCAGCGTGAGCCCGTCCGCCGGGGCGAACGCCAGCCAGGCAGGCGGCGGCCTCGGTAGTGCCCTCCGGTCCTCGCTGGCGCCACCCGGCGGCAGTCCCGGCGGCAGTCCCGGCGCTGAGGTCGCGAGCACCGCTGCGGTGGACGCTTCGGGTAGCGGCGAGACGCCAGCCTCCCGACAGCAGGACTCGCTATGACCGCCCGGCGGCAGCCAATGGGCAGCTACAAGACCGCGTTCCGGATGACTATGGTCGGTGCCGTCATTTCCGCCTTCCTGCTTATCGACGGCATCGTGCTGTTCCTCACCGGCGGGCTTAATGCCGACGCCCAGCCCGTATTCCCGGTCTTCGGGGGCAGTTTCGCCAACGACAACAGGTCGTCAGGCACGTCGCTGCTAATCATTGGCGTCCTGATGACGGTAGTGACCTTCGTCGGGTGGTGGCGCATCGCCCGCCCGCTGCGCGCAGCGGAGCGAGACGGCGGAGCAGCGGACGGACTGCCCGACGCTGGCGACCAGACGGCGATGCCCGGCCCAGCTACCGTGCCGCAGCATGATCGCTGAGCCGGACAGCACGACTCACGACCTGCGCGCCAGTGCCGTGGCCGGGATTTGCAACCCGGCCACGGGGAGCGCGCAGGCGCCTGCCACCCTGCGGGCGGTCATCGATGAGTTCGCCTACGAGCCGGGTGGCCGGCCGGTACTCAGCGGCATCGACCTGACCATCACCACCGGCGAGCTGGTGGTCGTGGCCGGGCCGTCAGGCAGCGGAAAGTCGACGCTCGCGCTGGCCCTGGCCGGGCTTATCCCGCACCGGATCGCCGGTGAGTTTCGCGGCGAGGTAACCTGGCAGACCGCCGGCGCGGAGCCGGTCGACCTGACCGCCTTGCCGCTGCATGAGGCGGCCCAGCACGTGGGTATCACCTTCCAGAACCCCGAGTACCAGCTCATCCAGTACCAGGTGGATGCGGAGGTGGCGTTCGGCCCGGAGAACCTGGCCCTGCCGCACGCTGAGGTCGTCGCCCGGGTGCACGACTCGCTGTCCATGGTGGGTGCCGGGGCACTGGCCGACGCGGCCATCAGCTCGCTGTCAGGCGGCCAGAAACAGCGGGTGGCGATCGCGGCGGCGCTGGCGATGGCGCCGCCGGTGCTGGTGCTCGACGAGCCCACCTCCGACCTCGACCCGGTCGGAACCGACGAGGTACTCAAGGTCCTGCATGAGCTGTGTCACGTCAGCGGCCGGGGCGTCGTGGTCATCGAGCACAAACTCGACGAGGTCGCCCCGTACGCCGACCGGGTACTGCTGATGACCGGCGGGCGGATCGTCGTCGACGACCACCCGCGCCGCGCGTTCCTGCCGACCTCCCGATGGCACCAGGCCGGAGTACGGCCGCCCGAGCTGGTCACTCTCAGCGAGCGACTGCCTGACTATTTCACCGCCGATCCCCCGCTCACAGTCGACGAGGCAACGGTCCAGCTCGCTGGCATGAACCTGGCCGCCGATCACGCCACCGGCCGTCCCGACGACCGCGCCGGCCCGAGCGGCCCGAGCGGCCTGGGCGGCCTGGGCGGCCCGGCGCTGGAGGCAGTCGGCGTCAGCGTGTCCTTCAAGGGAAAGCGAGCGCTCCGCGACGTGTCCTTGCGCGTCGCAGACGGCGAGTGGGTCGCGCTGATCGGCGCGAACGGCTCCGGCAAGACGACACTCGGCTCCGTGCTCATGGGCTTCGTCGCGCCCGACACCGGAACGGCGACATGCTTCGGGCGCCCGGTCGAGTACGGGCGCATCCCGCGCCAGGCAGACCGTGTCGGCTACCTGTTCCAGAACGTCGACGACATGATCTTCAACGACACCGTGGCGGCAGAACTCGAGTTCACCCGCCGGCATAACGTGCCGGCTGGGCCTGACGCCCCGGCGCCTGGCGAGGTCGCCGCCCTGATCGGCCTGGCCGACCGGACCGACGCGCACCCGTACGCCCTCAGCGGCGGCGAGCGCCAGCGGCTGGCGCTCGGCGCCCTGCTCACCCGCGCTCCGCGTGCCCTCATCCTGGACGAGCCGACCACCGGCCTCGACGAGGCGCACGCCACCGCGCTGTTCGATCTGCTGGCCAGGGTCCGCACCTCGCTGGGCTCGCTGACCTGCCTGCTCATCACCCACGACATGCGCCTGGTCGCCCGCTTCGCCGACCGGGTAGTCGCGGTGCGAGAAGGAGAAGTCGTGCTCGACACCGTGCCGCGACGGGCATTCGCCCAGCCGGACCTGCTCTCCCGCTGCGGGGTGCGCGCGCCCGCGGTATCGGCCCTGCATGGCCGGCTGGCCGGCCAGCCAGCCGAGGTGGCCCTCAGCGTGCCGGAATTCGTCGGGCTCCTCGTTCCGAGCCTGCGCTAGCGGGGCGGCGCCATGATGCACACGCTGAACCATCTGCTGTTCCACACGCTGGCCGGCCAGACCGTGGTGGCCTACGCGATCACCTTTCTGGTGCCGCTGGTGGGCCCGATACTGTTCCTGCGCTTCGTCGGGCTGAAGGGACTGCGCAACGTCCTGTCCTACGAGGCCGCCGACACAGCGATCCACCGGCTCGATCCGCGGCTGAAGCTGCTGTACCCGATCGTGATAACCACGCTGTCGGTCCTGCTGAACTGGGAGTGGACCGACGTCCTGTTCGGCGTCACCCTCGTGCCCTGGATACTGCTGCGTCCCTCGGCTCTCCGGGTACGGGTGCTGGCGGTCATCATCGGCATCCCGGCGCTGCTGTCGATCTGGTCACAAGGGCTCTATTACACCACTCCCAACGATCACCTGATTTTCGCTTACCCCATCACGATGGCCTGGGTCGGCACCGCCGGCCTGTCCACCGCGGGCCTGGTGTACGGCCTGCACCAGGCCGGCCGGGTGCTCGTCACCGCTTCGGCGGCCCTGGTGCTGATCTTCACCACAGGTCCGTCGGACGTCGTCTGGGCCACCACGAAACTCCTCGCGCCGCAGCGGCTCGGCCTGGCCATCTCCGTCGGCGTCCGCTTCCTGCCGCAGGTCTTCGAGCGCCTCAACACCGTCATGCGGGCCGCGGAAGTGCGCGGTTACGACTTCAGCCGACCGGAGAAGTGGTGGAAGCTCGGGCAGCTATGGAACTACGGACGACGGATGGTCCGCGCGCTGCCACTGCTCACGGTGCCGATCCTGGTCGGATCGCTGCGCGGCTGCGGCCAGATGGCGCTGGTCGCCGACTCCAGGGCCTTTGGCGTCAACAAGCGCAGGACGACATACCGCCGGGTGGCCTGGACCCGCGCCGACCGGGCAGCAGTAGCTGCGGCGGTTGCGCTCGTCCTCGGCGCGTTCGTGGTCATCGGGCTGGGCGGCGGCCGATTCTGAGCCAGGCCCAGCCATGAAGGCTGTTGCGGCATGATCAGGCGCTCACCTGCTCCCGGTTGTGCAGCACCGCCATGTCGGCCGCGGCCAGTCCGGAGGCCCATCCCTCCTGGTCGGTCGCACGGCTCCCCCGGTCGTAGACAAGACCGTCACCGAACATCTCGCCGACGGCCTGATCGACAGCCTCGTGGCGCTCTTTCAGCACAGGTACCAGGTCCTTGCCCGGCGAGGCAGCCGCCGCCTCCTGCTCAGCGTGCGCGGTCGCCTGCGATAGCCGTACCCCGATCCGGTATGCGTAAGCCACCAGGAACGACTGGCGGAACGCCCGGGTCCGCGACCGCCCGTAAGAGTCCTTCTTCGCGCCCTCCCGCAGCATCGCCGTGTTGGCCTGCACCAGCAGCGACGTATACAGCAACTCCACCGCGTCCAGGGCAGACGGAAAGCCGACCACCGTGGACATGCCAATCGCCTTCTGCCAGACCGACCGGCAGTGATTAGCGTGCGCGACAACGTGCAGCAGCGTTGCCTTCGGCGACTCGTACGGGTTGTCAACCGGCAGCCGGCGCGCGGCCGGCTTGTCCCTTCTCCCGGACTGGGCGGCGAGCAGCGCGTGATCAATGCTGTGCTTGGCCATCAGCTCCTGCGCCCGGGCCGACAGCGCCTCCGCCTCCTCCGGGAACTCCGTCGACTCCGCCTTCGCCAGCAGCGCGCGGATCTTGCCCAGGATCCGCTCGTCCGCGTCGCTGCCCGCCGCCCGCACCCCGCCGCGGGCCATGCCCGGCAGCGGGCACAGCCGCTCCAGCACGGGCATGTGCTGCAGCAGGTGCAGCAGCTCGATGGCGACCCGCAGCGGTTCCCCGCTCCGGGCGGACAGGAACTCGGCGTCGCTCCCCCACCACACCTCGGCACCGAGCGCCAGCACCTGCGCAGCCCAGCGGTCATCGACCAGCGCGGGGGCGTAGCCGCGCATCTCGTCCGCGACCATGTCGGCGACCATGTCCGCGCAGGCCTCGCCCAGCTCCCGTCCAGCGTGCCTGACCAGCTCCGCCGGCTGCCAGCCATGCCGCCACGCCGCCGTGACGGAAAGACGCAGGAAGCCCGTGATCTCCCGGCTGACAGCCTGCGTCCAGCCGGGCGACTGCTCCGCCGCCAGCAGCCCGAGATACTCCGCGAAACCGCGATCATCACCCCGGCAGACGGCATCGACCGCCGCGCTCACCGCGGTCGCGACAAGCTCCCGCTGCGACGGGATACCCTGCCAGCCCGGCGACCAGCCCAGGTCCGCCGCACGCTCCGCCCGGCGCCGCTGGCGCTCCTTGTCCTTGCGCTGCCGCCGGTTACGGCTGGCTTTCCCCATGATGCGAACCTCCGTGGATTTCGACCGGAGGACAGCATTCCACCCGCGGCCGACAGCGCGGGGCGGACACGCTGCGGACGCGCCGACCAATCGCGGCGCGCCGCGATGCCGCCTGCTTGCCGTGCGGCACGGGGTGACTGGCCCGCCCGCTCCTCGCCGCAGTCCTCCGCCGGGCACTCGACCGGGGAGTCACCGCCGAACGCAACGCACACGGGGTACGACGGACCGGTATCGAGCGTGATCGTCTTCTGCCGGGTGATCTCGTGGGTCCACTCGGCACCGAAGTCATGCACGCAGGTGACCTTCGGGTCGCCGGCCGGGAACCACGTCACGGAGCGGGGCATGCTCCCGGACCTGGATCCCCGCGTGCAGGTCACCCAGGGTCGCCGTCAGCCGAAAGCTGCACGCTGCGCCATATTGACGTCTTGGCGTACTCGACTGTCACGCTCAGCTGCATGCCCTGCCGGATGGTGAGCGGCGCGCCCGGCTGCTGCCCGCGCGATCAGACGTTGAAGCCGAGGGCCCGCAGCTGCTCGCGGCCATCCTCGGTGATCTTCTCCGGGCCCCACGGGGGCAGCCACACCCAGTTGATCCGGAAGTCGGGCACCAGGCCGTCGAGCGCAGCCTGCGTCTGATCCTCGATCACGTCGGTCAGCGGACATGCCGCGCTGGTCA
>JAJYUU010000017.1 GCA_021792405.1 Actinomycetes bacterium | reverse complement strand
GACAAGCAGCGCGATCACCGGTCCAGGACACGGCTGCTCTTGCCGGGATCGGGCTCATGCACGCGCTGCTTCGGCACCGCCCGTTCCCCCGGCATGGCGAGCAGGTAGCGGTAGCGGCAGGGCTGCAGTTCCTGTCACTTAACGGGTGGCGGGCAGACCTCGGCGCATCGGCCCGCCGCTGCCGTCGTCGTGGAGGCGCTGGCCTGCGGGCGGCTCAGCCCGGTCAGTGCGGCGGCGGCCTGGCTGTCGCCGCGTCTCGCGGCCAGCACAAGACTGACCACCCAGGCGCGGACCTGCATTGCCCGCTGTCCGCGGCCGGTGGCCGCCGTCTTGGTGACTTCGCCAGCATGGATCCGTCGCAGCGCGGCTCGGGACACTTGCGCACCAAGCCGGCAGCCATCCCATCCGGCGCCATGCAGCCGCCAGCGGAAACCGCCGTCAGCGATCTACCCGCAAGTCCTGCTGTTCGTGCAGGCTGGCTTCTGGGCACTGGGCACGGCCGTCGGGCTACTCCTGTCTGCTGCAGCGCTAGTGCACGGCCGGGAGCCGACTTCTCTTCTCGCGCTCGGCTGGTCGGCTCTCACGGGTGGCCTGACGGCAGCGAAGCTGGTGCTGGGCCTGCAAATCGACCGCGGCCGGTCTAAGCGGACCTGGCGGGCGATCATTGCGACCGAGTTCCCAATGACTGGCTTTGGCGTCCTGTGGCTAGCCGTACCGGCGTACGGGTTCGGCATGCTCGGCTTGTCGGGCGCTGCCTATCGGTGGCGGCTGTCCTGTGCATGACCCGGCCGCGCGCCCGCCAGTACCTGACCGGCCCAGACGCCGTACCCGGCACCCCCGGTCCAGATGCGCGGTCAGATCCGGCCAGCTTCTGGCAGCGCACGCTGACCAGCCGACGCCTGGCAATCATCTGACCAGTTCGGCAGCCGCTGATGCCCGCACCCTCATGCAGCCCAAGTCACTCGGTCATCACACGATGACCGCCTTCAGCGAACCTCATCGTCCCAGGGAGGACGAGACGATGGCTCCCTCCGACGTACCCGGTTTCCCGCGGGGCCAGATCAGCGGCCGGCGTGATCTGCGCGCGAACGCTCGAATGACCGTGACCATGCTCGCCGGGATCATCGCGCTCAACCTGGTGGGCATTGCCGCTGGCACGGCGAGGGACTGGCCCGGCTTCCTCGACATGGTGTGGCTCGTACTGTTCGGCATCACGGGCACTGTCTTCCTCACTTGGTTTGCCCGGGCAAGGAGGAACACGGCCAGCTACGGGCCGGACCGGGTACGCGCCTACCCGCAGGTGGCAGCCGCCGCAGCCCTCACCGTCCTCGCCTCCCCCCTTCCTGCTGTTCACGCTGTTCATCGCTGGCCAGGACACCGGAAGCGTGCTGCTGCCCCCGGCAGACCTGGTTCCGACCACAGCCGAGATCGCCGGGACCTGGCATGCCAGCGACGGCGGCGTCATCGTGTTCAGCGGCGATGGGCAATTCACCGCGACCGGCCTGTCCATAAACCTCGCCAACGGCGAGGCGCCTACCGCGACTCGATGGTCAGGCACCGGCACCTGGCAGGCCGGGGGAGCATGTGACGCGAGCGCCCCTGGGATCTGCCTGACCACCGGCTCAAGCCCGCAAGCCAGCTACTCAGAAGACGGATGGACCCAGGGGCCGGCGTCATCGCCGATCCTGCTGCTCCCGGCCGCAGACTACGGCTCCTCCGCGTACGTCTACGAGTTGCGCAGACGAGGAAATAAGAAGGCCATAGCCCGCCAGGTACCGAACGCCGCTGTCGGCCGAGCGGCCGATGGGCCATTGAGGGCCCGAAGGGCCGATTCGTCTGGCAGGCACCCGTCGCCGCGCGCAGCCAGCTAACGGGACCAGGGTGTCGCGCGAGCCTGGTCCGCTGGTCCGGACACACAGTTCGGCCGGGCGCCACGGAATTCGTCCCCAGCCGTTCTCGCCGTCTCCTGGAACTGTGCGGCAAACCGGACGTCCCGGTTAGGGCGTCCCAGGGTCTCGAAGGGACCACGGAAGGTCCGTCGGAGATCCAAGCCCGGGGCTAGTCATCTCGCGCTGAGCAGCTCAGCCCTGGTAGACCACCCGATCTGCGGATAGCAATTATGGTATAGTTTTCATACCTGGAAGGAGCCTGTTCTGTGGAGTTCGAGTTTGACGCGGCCAAGAGCGCGGCGAATCTCGAAAAGCACGGCATCGACTTAACCCAGGCTCAGCAGCTGTGGCAGGACGTCGCCAGGGTCGAGATCCCGGCCCGCACGACCGACGAGCCGCGATGGCTGGTAATCGGCAGGATCGACGGCAGGCACTGGTCTGTCGTGGTGACCTACCGGCAGGGGCGAGCGAGGATCATCTCGGCCCGGCGGTCCCGGAAGGAGGAAGTGGCGCTGTATGAAGGCTGAGGAGTTCGACCGCAAGTTCGACGCCGGCGAGGACGTGACGGGCGACCTGGACCTCGACGGCCTGCGTCGCCCGGCGCTGGAGCAGCGCCGGGTCAACGTCGACTTCCCGACATGGATGATCGAGTCCCTGGACCGGGAAGCACGGCGCCTCGGCGTCACCCGGCAATCCATCATCAAGGTCTGGATCGCCGAGCGGATCGAGCGCACCAGCGCCGCCGCCTGACCTTGCGCCGTCCGCCGTCCGGGCAGGGGACCACCGCAGGCCGATCGCGAGCGGATCACCGGCAACTACAAGATCGCGGTTCGCATCGTGATGCGTTCGGCCCACCAACCGGATCGTCTGAGGCGTTGTTGGCTGCGCCATGTGCCGGGCTGGTCATGTTCTTGTCGTGGCGGTGGTGAGTGCTGCCGCTGCGATCCACAGGATTGCGGCGGTGATCCCGAGGTCTCGGAGCGCGGCGATGAAGTGCCCTGGGTGTGCGGGGCTGGCGGCGAGAGCACCGTAGATGGCGACGCCGAGGGCGGTCCCGGCCTGGCGGGCGGTGTTGTTGATGCCGCTGGCCAGGCCCGACCGCTCAGCGGGTACGGATCGGATCGCGGTCGCGACGATGGGTGCGGTGAACAGGCCGACGCCGAGCCCGACGCCGATCAGGGCCGGGATCAGCCGCGGATAGGAGCTGGTCGTGCTGACGGCTAGCAGGCAGATCTGCCCGGCGGCGGCCAGGACCGCACCGCCGAGTAGGACCGGGCGAGGGCCGTAACGGGCGGTGAGCCTGCCTGCCAGCGGAGACAGCGCAGCGAGCGGGATGAACAGGGGCAGCAGCATGACCCCGGCCTCCAGGGCGCTGTGGCCGAGGACGGACTGGAGGTAGCGGGTCAGCAGGAACAGCAGTCCGTTGCTGGTCAGGTTCATCACCAACGCTGCTCCGTTGGCGGCGGCGAATGCGGGACGGCGGAACAGGCTCGGCGGCAGCAGCGGAGCCGCGGCCCGTCGCTCGACCACGACTAGGGCTACGAGGGCGAGCACCCCGAACCCGCCTGCGACGACTGCGACCTCGGCATTCGTCCGCGCGGCGATCACCGCGTACACGACGGCTGCGAGGCCGATCGTTCCCAGCACGAGTCCGGCGGGGTCGAGGCGCCGCCGCCGATGCTCTCTAGGCGCTCGCACCCACACCAGCACTCCGACGAGGCAGATCGCGGTGACCGGGGGGTTGATCCAGAACACCGCCCGCCACCCCAGCGTCGAGACCAGCAGGCCGCCGAGCAGCGGGCCTGCGGGCAGCGCCAGGGACGACACCCCGGCCCAGATCCCGAGCGCTCTGGCCTGGGCCGCCCGCTCGGGGTAGGCGTCAGCGATCGCGGCGATACTTCCCGGCAACAGCATCGCCGCGCCGGCGCCCTGGGCCGCGCGGGTGGCGACCAGCACGCCCGCGGACGGTGCGAGCGCGCAGCCGGCCGATGCCGCCCCGAAGATCACCAGGCCAACGGCGACGACGCGGTGGTGGCCGAGTCGGTCCCCGAGCGCCCCGCCCGCCAACAGCAAACTGGCGAGCGCGACGGTGTAGCCGTCCACGACCCACTGCACCCCGGCGGTCGTAGTCCGCAGCCCGGTGGTGATCGACGGGACCGCGACGTTGACGACCGTCACGTCAAGCAGCACCAGGAACATCCCGGCGCACATCACCACCAGCACCAGCCCCGCGCTCGGCGCGGGAACGGCTACGGCAGGGGACCGGGACTGGTTGGGTGTCGTCGTTGGTTGATCCTTGCCCACGCAGCCAATGATGCGGCCCGATCGGTTCCATGTTCGTGGAAGTGTCGCCGCGCCATACTGGACTCATGACCATGACCGCCACCATCGCTCCGGGCGGGGATCTCGACATCGCCGCCGCCGCCGGATTGTTCGCCGACCCGACCCGCGCTCGGGTGCTGATGGCGCTCAGCGACGGGCGTGCGCTGCCCGCCAGCGTGCTCGCCGCTGAGGCCGCGGTCACGCCGCAGGCCGCCAGTACCCAGCTTGCCCGGCTCACCGGCGCCGGGCTGCTCACCGTCGAGCGATCCGGTCGGCATCGCTACTACCAGCTCGCCACCGGCCAGGTCGCCGTAGTGCTGGAGGCGCTGGCGCAGCTCGCGCCGATGCAGCCAGTCCGGTCGCTGCGCCACTCCACCCGCGCGACCCAACTCCGCAGTGCCCGCACCTGCTACGACCACCTTGCCGGACGTCTCGGCGTGCAGATCACCCAGGCCCTGATCGACGCTGGCGCGCTCGCCGCAGGCGACGGCATCACCGACACCCGCCGCCGACCCGGCGACCGGCTCTCCAGCCAGCTCACCGAGCACCCCTACACGCTCGGCCCCCACGCCACCCAGATTCTCGTCAGCCTCGGCGTCGCCGCCGACCGGCTCACCGACAACGACCGCTCATCGCAGCGTCCGCTGCTGCGCTTCTGCCTGGACTGGTCAGAGCAACAACACCACCTCGCCGGGCGCCTAGGCGCGCACCTGTTGGCCGCGTTCATCGAGGCTGGATGGATCACCCGCATCCAAGGACAACGAGCCGTCCGGCTCACCGACACCGGCCGCCACGGACTGCACACCCGCCTCGGACTCGACCTGCTCGACACCTAACCGTCGCTGGCTCTACGGCGCGCGCGAGAACAACCTCAAGGACGCCAGCGTCGAGATCCCGAGCGGCGCCTGACGGTATTCACCGGGCTGATCCGCCCAACCGGGCCGTGCTGGACGGCTGGGTTCATGGCAGCGGCTGAGCATCCTCGTGGCCGGCCGGCCCTGGCGCAAGTATCCTCTCCGGGTGACTAACAACGGAGGGCGCATGAAGCTGCTTGTCACCGGCGGTGCGGGCTACATCGGCAGCGTAGTGGCGGCGCAGCTTGCGGCAGCCGGCCACCAGGTCACCATCCTGGACGACCTGTCGACCGGGCATGCCGACGCGGTCCCTCCCGGTGCCCGTTTCGTGCGCGGTGACCTGCGTGCCGACGCCCCGGCGCTGCTGGCCGAGGGCGCGGACGCAGTGCTGCACTTCGCTGCCAAGTCGCTGGTGGCCGAGTCGGTCGCGGACCCCGGCTTGTACTGGAGTCACAACCTTGGCGGCACGCTGGCACTGCTCGACGCCATGCGCGCGGCCAAAGTCCCGGCCATCGTGTTCTCCTCGACGGCAGCGGTCTACGGTGAGCCGGAGGCCATCCCGATCGGTGAGACTGCCAGGCCGCGGCCGACCAGTCCGTACGGAGCATCGAAGCTGGCCGTGGACAGTGCGCTCACCGAGTACGCCCGGCTGCATGGGCTGGCGGCCGTCAGCCTGCGCTACTTCAACGTGGCGGGCGCGGTCCGGGACGCCAGCGGCCGCTGGCTCGGGGAACGGCATACCGTCGAAACGCACCTGATCCCGAACATCCTCAAGCTCGCGCGGGACCAGTCCGGGCCGGTCAGCATATTCGGTGACGACTACCCGACAGCCGACGGAAGCTGCATCCGTGATTACATCCACGTCGGCGACCTCGCCGCCGCGCACCTGCTCGCGCTGGGCGCATGCAGTCCGGCTGAGCACAAGATCTACAACCTCGGCTCCGGTACCGGTTACTCCAACCTTGAGGTACTGGCAGCGTGCCGGGAGGTAACGGGGCTGGAAATCCCGGTCAAGATCACTGAGCGGCGGCCCGGCGACCCGGCAGTGCTGGTCGCGTCCTGCGAGCGGATCGGCCGCGAACTCGGCTGGCAGCCTCAGCACGGCCTTCGCCAGATGGTGGCGGACGCCTGGGCCTGCGGCGACTGCTAACCGGAGCGCGGTGACGCCGCGGCGCGGGATCCCCGTGCGGCCTACCCTCGGGGCGCTATATAGGCGTTCGCCGCCAGCAACTTGGACCGGATGCCGGGCAGGACGTGCAGGGTCCAGCCGCGAGCGTAAGCCGGCGGCGGCTGGCCGGGCGTCACCAGTACTGCGACCGGCTCGGTAGCTTTCTGCCCGACGGCGAACCTTGGGGCCGAGGCGCAGCCAGCGTAGAACGCGACCGGAATGTCCTGTTTTCCCTTGATCAGGCAAGGCGGGCGAATGCCGAGTGCCCGCAGGTCGGCGGTGATGCGGGTGTAGTCGCCGAAGAAGCTGACCTTCTCAGTGACCTGATGCTCGAGCACGGTCGCCTGGATCAGTAGCTGGACGCCGAGGACGACCGCGACCAGCAAGGTGGCCGGGGCACGCAAGTCGCGCTGAACGCCAGTCAGCAGCCCGCCGATGGCGTCGGCGACGCCGATCGCGGCCAGGGCGTATGCGGGCAGCAGGAATCGCGGTGCCGCATAGTCGATGAGGAACAGGTACTGGAAGGCGAGGGCGAAGCCGCACGCCGAGGCGAGCACCGAGGATGCCAGCCGTCCGGCACGGCGAGCGGCGTAGGCGCCGAGTATGACCAGGACCGGCAAGGCGAGCCACCACAGGCTCAGTTCGGGGTACCGGAAGCCGACCGTGCAAGGCCGGCACAGCGTGGGGCCGTTGACGGCGCGCAACTCGTCCCAGAAACCGAGATGGAAGCCGAAGCCGTTCTGCTCGGCGCTCGCTTCGTGCAACCGCTGAAGCGGCCCGCCGAAGCTGACGTAAGCTTCGATGATCCACTCGGCGGCGCCGGCTGCTGAGCCGCCGACGACGGCCGCGAGCACCTGCCAGCGTCGCCACGGCCGCACCGAGATGGCGGCGACACACAATGCCGCGACCAGGTACAGGGCATCGCCAGGCCGGACCAGCGCGGCGATCGCCATGCACACGGCGAGCCCGGTCAGCGTACCCCAGCGGGCCGGCCGCGCGGGCGAATCGCTGGCCGCCGTAGCGCTGGCTGCTGCGCCAGCCTGAGCGCCAACGGCTCGCAGGAACAGGCCGACGGCCGCCAGCGAACTGAACGCCACCCACAGGTCCGGCATGGCCTGCGGGCCGTAGTACAGAGTGGTCCACAGCCCGGCGAACATCACCCCGGCGAGCGCAAGCTGCCAGGCCGGCCGCAGGCCGCGCCAGCACAGCAACGCCAGGAACAGGGCTACGCCGGAGGCAATGGCCAGGTAGATCCGCACCGCCAGGACCGACGACGTAAGCAGCGTGACCGGCGCGACCAGCAGCGGAATCCCGCGCGCTCGCGCCGGGTCGAAATACGCGGCCGGGGCGTGAATGCTGACCTGGCTGATGTAGACGGTCTCGTCCCAGCTCAGCCCGAGCCTTGGCACCACAACCGCGAGTTGTGCCACGGTGAAGGCAGCCGCCACGAGGACGAGCCACCAGATACTGTCGGCCTGCCTGACCCGGCCTACCGCAGCTGCAACGGATCGGGGTGGCCGCAGGCCGGCCTCGGCGGGTGATGACACGTGCCCAGGGTAGCCCCGGCCGGCCGGCGTTGCGGCCAGTACCTGACGGGTCGCATCCCATGTCACATGGGTCGGAAGGCGGGCCGGCGACTGCTGGCGGCACCGCCGACCGGGCCAGGTAATAGTCCGGCGGAAAATGGTAAATGCCCTGACAACTATTCTCTGCTGCGCTCGGGCCGAGCGTATAACGGTTTGAATACCCTGCTCAGAGGTACCAGAGAGCTATTTTGGGCCACTGCTATTGTCGTGTCGTCAATAGCTTGAAAATAGCGGGGGAAATTAATCGATAAACCTCCGTCGGTACCTGACACTGCTAAAGCGACCGAACAGCGGCAAACGCAGCGGCAGTGCGCAAGGCACGCCTGGACGGGGTGACACGGGCAAGCGGGGGAAGCTGTGCTCCGGAGTTCGAAGTGAGGCGGGCGCCTGCCCATGCCGGGAGCCTGCGCGTGGCCGAACGGCTGGCGTTCGTCGTCACGTTCGCCCTCATGGCGGCGTTCGTCGTCGGAGTCAGCGTGCTGGCTGCCAGAGCGGGCCCGGGTCCGGCACTGGGACAGTCGGTGGCCGCGAGTACGCGGACGGATCCAATCGGGATGCACAGCCTGCGCAAGCTCCCCGCCGGAACTACGCCCGCCCTTCAGGCAAAGGCGCTCAACGCCCGGCTGGCCGCTGCCCTGCGTGCCGCGCTCGGGACACGAAAGGCTCAGCTGTCGGTCGGCGTAACCGACACCGCGACCGGCGCCACGGCGCTGTTCCGCGCGGCCAGTCATTACGATGCCGGCGGTATCGCCGCGGCGGACATCCTGGCCGCTTTGCTGTACCAGGATCATCGGGCTGGCAGGCGGCTCAGCCACCTGGATGCCGGCCTGGCAGCTGAGATGATCGACAACGGGAGCGGCGCCGCGGCGGGCAGGCTCTGGCAGGCGATCGGGCAGAGTACAGGCCTGGCCGAGAGCGACCGCGCGCTGCGGCTCCGGCACACGATCCCCGCACCCGGCAGCGCGTGGAGCATGACCAGGACGACGGTTGCCGACCAGTTGCAGCTGCTGGCTGACCTGGCAACCAGCCATTCCGCGCTGGATCTCGCCGACCGCACGTACGAGCTGGGCCTGATGGCCAAAGTGAGGGCCGCGGCCCCGCGCTGGGGCGTGCCGGCCGCAGCCACGTCCCGCACTCACTACGCGGTCGCCGACGGCTATCTGCCGCTGCACGGCCGTTTCGTGGTCGGCAGCATCGGCGTCGTCGAGTGCGACGGCCATGAACTGCTCGTCGTCGTACTGTCGCAGGACTGGGCCAGCGGACGGGCCGGGATCTCGGCGGTCCGGGCGGCGGCGATCGCGGCGGTCAGGGTAATGGCTGCCGGAGCCTGACGAATGATCCTGCGCCCGTCGCCTGACAGAGTGGCGTGGGGCCAGACTGGCTGGCATAACGGAGTTGGTCAGGCGCTGGCTACCGCCTCGCTGAGGGCTCCGCGACGTTCTTGCCGGCCTGGGTGGCGCCTCGTCGTAACCAGGCCCGGCAAAGAGCTTCGTGACGCCGTGCCCATCGCGGGCAAGCAGCTCAAGCCGGGCGGACGGGGCGGTAGACCGGCTGCCACATCGCCGCGGCTACCCGATCCCGCAGGTCGCCGGCGAGTTCGCGGCCGGCCACGCCGTCGGCGGCGGCCGCCTCGGCGACCGCGACCGCGACCGCGAGTGAGGTGTCGCGCAGCGCCGCCATCTCCGGCAGCAGCGGGGCGCCGGGCGTGCCGGCGTCCACCAGGCGTGCCACTGCATGGGCCGCGGCGCTGAGCATGCCGTCGGTGATCCTGGACGCGCGCGCGGTGATGGCACCGAGCCCGAGGCCGGGGAATACCAGCGCGTTGTTCGCCTGGCCGATGGCATACCTGGTCCCGGCGTAGTCGATGGGCGGGAACGGGCTGCCGGCCGCCACCAGGGCACGGCCGCCGGTCCATTCGATCAGGTCGGCGGGCCAGGCCTCGGAGAGCTCAGTCGGATTGGACAGCGGCATGATGATCGGCCGCTCGACATGCGCAGCCATGTCCTTGACTATCTCCTGCGTGAACGCGCCGCCGCGAGCCGAGGTGCCGATCAGCACGGTCGGGTGCACCCGGCGGACGACCTCGGCGAGCGGGATACCGCCGAGTACCGGATCGCGCTGCCAGTCTGCTACTTCGGCCCGTTCGCGGCCGTATCTGCGCTGGCCGGCGGTAAGCCCGTCATCGCCGGCCACGACTAGGCCGTGCCGGTCAACCGCCCAGAACCGGGCTCTGGCCCGCTGCGCGGGCAGGCCGTCGGCGGTCAGCGCCGCCGTCAGCTGGTCGGCGATCCCGGTGCCGGCCGAGCCGGCCCCGAAGATGACGACGCGGTGCTCAGCCAGTTCGGTGCCGGTGGCCTTCACCGCCGCGAGCACCGCGGCGAGGTTGATCGCGCCGGTACCCTGGATGTCGTCGTTGAAGCTGGGCAGCTTGTCCCGGTACTGGGTCAGCAGGCGGCGTGCGTTGGCAGTACCCATGTCCTCCCAGTGCAAGAGCGCTTTCGGGAAGACCGTGCCGACCGCGGCGATGAAGGCGGCCAGGAACGCGTCGTACTCGTCGGCCGCTACCCGCGGATGCCGGTTGCCGATGTACATCGGGTCGTCGAGAAGCGCCTGGCGGTCGGTTCCGACGTCCAGCATGACCGGAAGCGACCGGCCAGGGTCGATGCCGGCCGCGGCCGTGTACACGGCCAGCTTGCCGACGGCGATGCTCATGCCTCCCACGCCCCAGTCACCGATGCCCAGAAGCGCGCCGGCATCGGTGGCCACGATCAGGTCGACGTCGTCTTCCTGCAGTCCGAACGCGCGCAGCGACCGCTCGATCTGGCCCGGCTCGTCGACAGACAGGTAGATCCCGCGCGGCCGCCGGTACTCGTGGCTGTAATGCTCGATCGCCTGGCCGACTGTGGGCGTGTAGATCACCGGCAGCATCTCGCTGAGGTGATCAGCCAGAACCCGGTAGTACAGCACTTCGTTGCGATCGTGCAGCTCGTTCAGCAGGACATTGCGGGCCAGGTCGGATGACTGCCCGAGGAACTGCGCGTAGATACGGCTGGCCTGCTGGTCAAGCGTGAGGTGCCCGGCCGGGATGAGGCCGACCAGGCCGAGGGCGGCCCGTTCCTCGTCGCTGAACGCGGTGCCCTTGTTGATCCTCGGATCGGCAAGTACCTGCCGCCCGCGCAGCGTGGTGCGCCAGGCGCCGTCGTCATCCAGCCATGCCGCTCGCACTCGTCGCTATCCCTTCGGCCGTGCCTGCCGCTGCTGTCCTGGCAGCGCATGACGTTCAGCCCTAGTGTGCCAGGAATATCCCTGGGGCACCGCCCGGCCACAGCGCACGGACGGCGTCGATGGTGTCGGCCTCTGCCGGATTCTTGTCCGGCCGGTAGCGCAGCACCCGAGCGAACCGCAGCGTCACGCCGCCCGGATACCTGGTACTCGCCTGCACGCCGTCGAAGGCGATCTCCACGACGAGTTCCGGCCGGACCCGCACGACCCCCCGCCGGAGGCTGGCTGCCGGATCGTGCGGCGGATCGGCCAGTTCGAGCAGCCGCTGCGTCTGCCAGGCGAGCAGTGCGTCGGTAAGGCCCTTGAACGTCTTGCCGAGCATCACGGCCTGGCCGGTGGCCGGGTCGCGCGCGCCCAGGTGCAGGTTGGACAGCCAGCCCTGACGCCGGCCGTGACCCCACTCCGCCGCAAGGACCAGCAGGTCCAGCGTGTGCCGCGGCTTGACCTTGATCCACTCGCTGCCCCGGCGCCCGGCTCCGTACGGAGCGTCCAGCGACTTCATCACCACGCCCTCGTGGCCGCGCTCGATGGCCGTGCTGAAAAATCGGACGGCGGCCGCCTCGTCGGCCGTGACCAGCCGCGGGATCACCAGATCGGCGGGCGTGACCGCGGCGAGCCTGGCATAGCGATCCGCTGCCGGATGCTCGAGCAGATCCGTCCCGTCGACGTGCAGCAGGTCGAAAAGGAACAGCGCGAGCGGCACCTGGCCAGGCTGGTCGCTCGCGGTCGACTGGCTGGCCGCGCGAGCCGAGGTGACCTGGAACGGCAGTGGCCGGCCGTCGGGGCGCAGCGCGACCGCCTCTCCGTCCAGCACGGCCGCCGTCACGTTCAGCGTCAGCGCGGCCCGGACCAGTTCAGGCACCCGGACGGTGATGTCATCCAGGGTCCGGGTGAAGACGCGGACCGCCGAGCCCTGCCGGTGTACCTGCACCCGGATGCCGTCCACCTTCCACTCCACCGCGGCCGGGCTGATCCGCTCCAGCGCGGCGGCGACCGACGGCGCGGAAGCGGCCAGCATCGGCCGGACCGGCCGGCCGACCTGCAGTGCCACTGCCCGGAGCGCACCGATCGCGGCATCGGCGCCGGAAGCGCCGAGTGCTGTGGCCGCGGCGGCCGGGAGTGATCCGCTGAGCTGATAGGCGCGCCGGACTTCGGCGGCGGGAACGCCCGCTGCCCTGGCGACCGCGTCCGTCATCACTCCGTCCAGTGCGCCCTGCCGCAAGTCCCCTGCCAGCAGCCGCACCAGGAACTCCCGCTCTCGCCCGGTGGCCAGGCCCAGCAGGTCAGCCAGCAGCCGCCGCCGCTCGGCCTGCGATCCCTGGCCTGCCAGCGCGCCGATCTGGCCCAGCGCGCGATCGGTCTCGGTCAGCGTGAGCTGCGGTGCTTCCGGCGGCGGCGCCAGGCCAGGCGGCTCCGGATCGCGCCGCCCGTATCCGCCAAGCAGGTCAGTCAATGCGGCGTAGCCGACGCCGATCTGGCGCTGGGTGAGGTCACCGGACAGGAACGCGACGGCGACCGTGACCTCGCCGGGCGGGACGCTGCGCAGCAGGCCGGCGATGTGGTCGATCTTGGCGAGCCGGGCCGGCGTGGCGGCGATGGCCGCCGAGGTCCGTACCACGCTGTCGAGCAGCATGGCGTTACAGCCAGCCCTTGCGTTGCGCGATCTGCACGGCTTCGGCCCTGTTGCGGGCGCCGAGCTTCTGGATTGCGGCCGACAGGTGGTTGCGGACAGTGGTGCCCAAGGCCTCCCGCTCCCTGCCGGTCAGCGGGCTGTCGCCCTGGGCAAGCGCCGCCGCGGCCAGCGACGAGTCGACTACCCGCTCGCCCGCGGCCACCCGCCTGATGGCGGCCGCCAGGTCGGCTGCCGGGGCGTCCTTGAGCAGGAACCCACTCGCCCCGGCCGTCATCGCGGCACGCAGGTAACCGGGCCGGTCAAAGGTGGTGACGATGATGACCTTGCCGTCGAAGCCGTCGCGGAGCAGGCGGCCGCCTGGCTCAAGCTCCAGCAGGGCCACCAGCGCCTGCCGGACCATCGTCTGGTCTTCGGCAACCATGATCCGCACGGTCATATATTCATTCTCGCGGCCGGGCGCGGGTCAGGCCGGTGTTGTCAGCGGAACGGCGACCCGGAGCAGGAAGCCATGACCGTCGGCCCCGGCGGTGACCTCGCCGCCCAGGCTGTAGACACGTTCGGCGAGCCCGGCCAGCCCGGCAGACCCGGCGGGCGATGCAGATCCTGCGAGCACCGGCACCGGCACCGGCACTGGGCCCGGCACCGGCCGCTCGCCCGGACTCGGCCTTCAGCGTGATCAGCGACAGCGAATGGCCGAGCAGGTCGTGCAGGTCGCGGGCGATCCGGAGGCGCTCTTCGGCGACGGCTGCCCTGGCGAGCTCAGCTCTCGTCCGGCGGAGTGTCTCCACCGCCTCGGCGCGCCGCGCGGCGCTATAGGCGAAGAACGCGGCGAGCGGAGCTATCACTGCTCACCGGTTCGCGGGCCGTGCTGGATGATCGTGAAGCACGGCTGAAGCAAGATCACCACGAAGAACAGGCTGGCGACGATCCTGCGGCTCAGGCGCAGCCCGTCCTGGTCCGTGACGGCGCATACGGCGGCAGGAGCATGACCCAAGGCTAGGCACGCGGTCACGATGTGTCATGTCCTGCCCGTCGCGGCCTGGTCACGACCTATGTCACGCCCAGGCCAGGCCGGGACCGGCTGGCGCGCTCAGGTGATCGTCGGGTGGCCGTTCATATCCGGGTCGGGACCGTCATCGGCCGCCGATTCAATGCCCGTTCCCGCTTCGTTGCGCGCGCCGTCGGGTCCCGGTTCAGCCGTGCTGCCGACGGCGCTGGCGCCAGAGAAGGCCTCGGTCTGCTGGCGCACCCGCATGGCAAACGCCGCCGCAAGCCCGGCCGCCGTCGCGAGCATCATCGAGCCGGCTAGCAGCCAGCGGCGGTGCGGCGACTTCCGCTTCGGGACCTCGATCTTGTGTGCCGCCGAGATCAGCGCGCTAGAGATCATCGGCGCGAGGCTCTCACTGATCGCCCTGGCAGAATGCTCAAGTTGCGGCGCGGCCCAGGAACGGGCGGCATCGACTTTCGGCGTGGCCCACGCCACCGCGTCGTCGGCGCCATGCCGGATGGACGTGCCCGCTGTCCGGGCCAGCGGCACGGCCTGCTGGGCTGCCTGCTGGGCTTGCAGGGCGGCCAACTGGGCCAGCGGTACGGTCTTGGCCAGCGGAGCGGCCTGGCGGGCCGCCTGGATGGCCTGCACGCGGAGCCCGTTAGCAGGCTTCTTCTTCGTCGTAACAGACACACAGACCTCCTGGAAGTTCTTCCCCAGGCAGACCCCTTCCCCTGCGAGGACGAGTCAATCCAGCCGCGTAACGCCACCTCGGGGGCCGGCGTGGCGGAAGCACGGCCCGGTCGTGGCAGGATTCCGGTATGAGCAACAAGCTGACCGCGACGCTGCGGACCAGCCGGGGCCAGGTGGTTGTCCGGCTATTTCCTGACCATGCGCCGAAGACGGTGCGGAACTTCGTCGAGCTTGCCGAGGGCAGCCGGGAGTGGACGGACCCGGCCACCGGCAAGGCGAGTAACGCGCCGCTTTATGACGGAACGATCTTTCACCGGGTAATCCCGGACTTCATGATCCAGGGGGGCGATCCGCTTGGCACCGGCACCGGTGGCCCTGGTTACAAGTTCGCCGACGAGTTCCACCCGGATCTTGCCTTCGACCGCCCGTATCTGCTGGCGATGGCGAATGCAGGCCCCGGCACGAACGGCTCGCAGTTCTTCATCACCACGGGCCCGACCCCGTGGCTGAACGGCAAGCACACGATCTTCGGCGAGGTCATCGAGGGCGGCGACGTCGTCGATGGGATCAGCAGGGTACAGACCGGCCGCGGTGACCGGCCGGTGACCGACGTCGTGCTTGAGTCCGTCGAGATCGAGCGCGCGCAGACCGAGTAAGGCAGGATTTGCCCGATGGCCAACCCCCCGGACCAGGGCCAGGCTCAGCCCGGCCAGGGTCAGGCCGCCCCGCCGGTGTGCTACCGCCATCCGGGTCGGCCGACCTACGTCTCCTGCGTCCGCTGCGGGAAGCCGGCGTGCCCGGACTGCCTGCGGCCCGCGGCTGTGGGGCACCAGTGCCTGGATTGCATCAGGTCAGGTAACCAGACGGTGCGGCGGCCGGCTGGCCGGTTCGGCGGCGCTGTCACCCGCGATGCGCGGGTGACGTGGACCTTGCTCGGCCTGAACATAGTGCTGTATCTCATCGAACTGGCCCACGCCCAGCTTGGCTACGACTGGGCCATGATCGGCGCGTTCCCGCAGCGGGCGCCGGTCTTCGGCGTGGCGGCGGGCCAGTGGTACCGGCTGATCACCAGCGCGTTCCTGCCGCCGCCCGGCGTGGGCTATCTCGGCTTCCTGGACATCGCCTTCAACATGTGGGCACTCTTCGTGGTCGGCCCGGCGATCGAGCGGGCACTCGGGTCTATCCGGTACCTGACCGTCTACCTGATCAGCGCGGTGGGCGGCTCGATCCTGGTCTACTACCTGGTGCCATCCGAGCTCGCCGCTGGCGCGTCAGGCGCGATCTTCGGGCTGTTCGGGGCATGGTTCGTGCTGGCCAAGCGGCTGCGGGCGGACGCTCGCCCGGTTGTCCTGCTGATCGCGATCAACCTGGCGCTCAGCTTCTCGGTGCCGCAGATCGCCTGGCAGGCGCACGTGGGCGGATTGATCGCCGGCGGATTGCTCACCGCGGCTTTTGCCTACGCGCCGCGCAAGAACCGCACCGCTATCCAGGTCGCCGCCACCCTGGCCATGCTGGCTGTGTTCGTGGTGAGCGTTCTCGTCCGGAACCACCTGCTGCTCGGCACGTACACCTTCTACCAGGGACGCTTGTTCTAGCCGCTGGCGGCTCAGCGCCACTTCGTCGACAGCACCACGCCTGCGACCAGGAAGGCAAAGCCGACCACCAGGTTCCACGAGCCGAGCGCGCTGACCGGCCACTTCTGCTGGCTGACATAGAAGACCACGATCCAGACCAAGCCGACGATCAGGCTGCCGAGCATCACCGGCGCCAGCCAGGGCGGGCTGACCTTGGCTTTCGCGGACCGTGGCGGAGGGGTGTAGACCGCCTTGCTTCTGACGCGGGACTTCGGCACGGTCGTCTCCTGAGGTGACTACTTCCTGCCCGCCGGCGATATGCCGGGGGCCTCGGCACGCGGATCCGGGCGCGCCTGTCCGCGTAAGCGTAGTTGGTCCGCGGCACTGAGTGCATCCGCACGCGGCTCGTCAGGCGCGCGGCTTGTCAGCTGTCCGGCTTCTCAGCCGTGCCGCGGGCCAGCGCCGCTCGCTCGCTCGCCGGTTACCCCGACTTGCCGCGCCCGTTGCCGTTGCCGCCGGGCAGGATGCCACTTGACGGCGTGGGTGAGCCCGACGGGTTCGGCGTCGGGGTATTGCTGGGCGTGGTGGACGGCGTGACCGACGGGCTTGGGCTCGGCGCCTGGACCACGTAGATGGTGATCGGCGAACCGGGTCCGAGCGTGGTGCCGACGGGCGGGCTGGTGGCATACACGGTGCCGACCGCGCCAGGTCCGGAGCCCGGTGTGGGCGTCACGAAGTAGTTGTAGGGCGGACCTTGCAGCAGCGCCATGGCCTGCGCCTGCGTCATCCCGATGACGCTGCCCGGCACCTTGACCACTTGCGCCTTGGCCGTCACGCCGATAGTGACCGTGCCGCCTGGCTTCACCGGGGTGCCCGCCTGCGGCGACTGGCTTGCCACCGTATTGGGTGGATATCCCGCCGAGGTAGCGGAAGTTACCCTCACCTTGAACCCGTCCGCCGTCAGCTTGCTGATTGCGGCGCTCTTGCTCAGACCAACCACGGGCGGCACGTTCACCAGCTTCGTCTTCGGCCCGGCGGACTCGAAGATGGTGACGGGGGTCCCCTTCGGTTCGGTCGTGCCCCCGCTCGGGCTGGTCCTGATGACCTCCCCCTTAGGGACAGTGCTCGGCACCGGCGTCACGCCTCCGACGGTGAGGCCGGCCCTGACAATCGCCGCTCTTGCTGCCGCGACGGAATCGCCGGCCACGCTGGGTACCGCTGTCCCGCCGCCGCCGCTGAGGAGCTTGAACGCGATCGCCGCGATCAGGATCACGACGACGGCAGTCAGGACCACCCAGGGCCACGCGCGCCGCTCACGCTGCGGCGGGCCGCCCTGCCTCCCGTCGTCCGGGCCGTACTGATACCGGGAGGTGGCGGCGGTACGGCCGGCCACCTGGGTCGGCGCGCCGGTTGGCCGCCGCGCGCCGAGCATGGGCGCGGCGACCGGCGCGCCGGACAGCGCGCGCTGGATGTCGTTACGCATCTCGCCGGCTGACTGGTACCGGTCAGCCGGGTCCTTCTGCATCGCCTTGAGGACGATCGCGTCAGCCCAGCCTGGCACTTCCGGATCCAGCCGGGACGGCGGCACCGGCTCCTCCTTGACGTGCTGGTAGGCGATGGCTACCGGCGAATCCCCGGTGAACGGCGGGCGGCCGGTCAGCAGTTCGTACAGCAGGCAGCCGGTCGAGTACAGGTCACTGCGGGCGTCCACTCGCTCGCCCCTGGCCTGCTCCGGCGACAGGTACTGCGCCGTCCCGATGACCTGGGCAGTCTGTGTCATTGTCAGCTGCGAGTCGGATACCGCCCTGGCAATGCCGAAGTCCATCACCTTGACGTCGCCGGCGCGGGTCAGCATCACGTTGCCGGGCTTGATATCGCGGTGCACGATGCCGTTGCGGTGGCTGTAGTCCAGCGCGCGCAGTACCCCGTCGGTGATCTCGGCGGCCCGCTCCGGCAGCAGTCTCCGGTCGTCTCTGAGCAGGTCGCGCAGCGTCCGGCCGTCGACGAACTCCATCACGATGTAAGGGACAGGGACGCTGCCCACCATGTCCTCGCCGGTGTCGTACACCGCGACGATGGATGGGTGATTCAGCGACGCCGCGGACTGCGCCTCGCGGCGGAACCTGGCCTGGAAAGTCTGATCCCGCGCCAGGTCATCGCGAAGCGTCTTAACTCCGACAATTCGGTCGAGGCGAATATCGCGGGCCCGGAAGACCTCGGCCATGCCGCCGCGCCCGACGATTCCGTCGAGTTCGTAGCGGCCGCCGAGCAGCCGAGGCTGAGTCATGTCGCGCACTTACCTTACCGTCCTGCTTATCGAGGGCTCCGACCAGCATCGCTGGCCGGAGTGTAGCCGGGATCCTGGCCTTCTCGGCATGCGGCCGCGCAGCCGGCCGGCTGCGCGGCGGCTGGCCGGCTGGGCGCGCTCACGGGTGCGCCTTCAGGTAAGCCTGGATGATCTTGACGGCGATGGGCGCGGCCGCCGAGGCGCCGAACCCGCCTTCCTTGACGACCACTCCCACCGCGATCGGTGACGGCTGGCCGCCGGAGCCTGGCACGAAACAGGTGAAGACCGCGTCGTCCAGCCCGTTGGGGTTGGCGCCGTTCTGGGACGTTCCGGTCTTGCCGTCGATGGTGATGCCGCCGGTGACCTGCGGCCCGGCTGAGCCATATGCGGTGCCGGTGGGATTATGGGTGACCTGGTACATCATTGCCTGGATCTGGCCGGCAACCTTCGGCGTATCGACGTGGCTCAGCACGGTCTTCTGTGTCGAGGAGATCACGGACAGGCCAGGGCCGACGACCTGCTGGACCAGATAGGGCCGCATCAGGGTGCCATGATTGGCGATGGTGGCGGCGAGCATCGCCTCCTGCAACGGCGTGACTGCGTCGTTGTACTGGCCAATGGCCGAGTACGCCGTCAGCGACGGGTCCGTCCAGCCAGGCCCCCGCGGGTAGACGCTCTGCGCTACCGGCAGCGGGATGTCCAGCGGCTTGTTCAGCCAGAACCTGGTCGCCCATTGCCGCAGGACTGGCGCGGTGAGTTTCATGCCGATCTTGCCGAATGCCGTGTTGCATGACATCCAGAACGCCTGGATGATCGGCGGGTTGCCATTGCCGCACAGCTCACTGTCGTAGTTGGTCAGCGTATGCCCGTTCGGCAGCGTCCACACGGGCGGCGCGGACACCGGTGTGCTGGTGCTGGCGATCAGGCCGGTCGAGAAGGCGGCCGAGCTCGTAACGATCTTGAATGTCGAGCCGGGCGGATAGGTCTGCGAGATGGCCCGGTTGAGCAGCGGCTGCGACGGGTCGTTGAGCAGCTGCCCATCGACCTTATTCAGCTGGACGCCGTTGAACGTGGCGAGCTGGTTGGGGTTGAACGTCGGGTAAGACGCCAGCGCGAGGATCGCGCCCGTGCTCGGGTTGATCGCCACCGCGGCCGCCGGGCGGCCGCCGTCGCTGGCGAGGGCGTCGTAGGCGGCCTGCTGCGCGGCAGGGCTGATCGTGAGCTCGACGGTGGCGCCCTGCTTCTGCTTTCCGGTCAGCAGCGCGGTCAGATTGTGCACAGCCAGTTGCGGGCTTGTCCCTGCCAGCAGGCCGTTCTCGGCCGCCTCGATGCCGGTCTGGCTGTAGATCGTGTCATAGCCCGTGACCGGCGCGTACACCTTGCCCTGCGGATAATACCGCTGGTAGATGTCGGTTCCCTTGATCAGCCGGGACTCGGCGATCGTCACGGCATTACGATCCCCGGCCGCGACGATCGCACCGCGCTGGTAGGTGAACTGCTGGTCGAACACCCGGATGTTGCCCGGCTCGGCGGCCAGCGCGGTGGCCCTGAAAACCTGCAGGTAGTTGACGTTGAGCAGCAGCAACACGAACATGGCCAGGCAGGCAAGCGAGATCCTCAGCAGTGCCCGGTTCATGCGGCGCGCACCACCTGAGTCATGCCCTCGTCCTGGATCGGCTGCGGGGCCGGCTTGCGAGCGGTGTTGCTGACCCTGATCAGCACGCCGATCAGGATCCAGCTAGCTACCAGCGAAGAACCCCCCTGGGACAGGAACGGGGTAGTGATGCCAGTCAGCGGGATAAGGCCGGTCACCCCGCCGACGATCACGAAGACTTGCAGTGCTAGCACGAACGACAGGCCTCCCACCAGCAGCTTCGAGAACGGGTCCTTGGCCGCCAGGGCCGCGCGCAGGCCGCGCTGCACCAGCAGTCCGAATACCAGCAGCAGCGCCATGACGCCCACCAGGCCGAGTTCTTCCCCGAATGCCGCGAAGATGAAGTCGCTTTGCACCAGGGGGGTGTGATACGGCTGGCCGGCCCCAAGCCCGGTGCCGAACAGCCCGCCGAAGGCCATCCCCTCCAGAGCCTGGACCGGCTGGTAGGCGATCCCGGTCGGATTGCTGCCCATGAACGGATGCAGCCAGACCGTGAACCGCTCCATCACGTGGTGGAACATCAGCGCCGTCAGGTACGAACCGCCCAGGAACAAGGTCACCCCGATCAGCAGCCAGGAGGTGCGCTGGGTGGCGATGTAGAGCATCACCACGAACATCCCGAAGAACAGTGCTGACGTGCCGATGTCGGTCTCGAAGATCAGGATGAGCAGGCTCGCTGCCCAGGCCGCCAGCACCGGGCCGAGGTCACGAGCGCGGGGCAGGTCAATGCCGGCCACCCGGCTCCCGGCCAGCGCCAGCGCGTCTCGCTTGGCTACCAGGTACCCGGCGAAGAACACGGCGAGTGCGAGCCGGGCGAACTCGCCTGGCTCGACGGAGAAGCCGCCGAAGATGATCCAGACCTTGGCTCCGTTGACCACGCTGTGGCTGGCCGGCAGCATCGCCGGGAGGGCCAGCAGCAGCAGGCCGAGCGCGCCGAGGGTGTAGGTGTACCGCTGGAGCACCCGTGGCTCGGAGATCAGCACCAGCACCGCCACCATGGCGACGACTCCAACACCGGAATACAGCAACTGGCTAGTCGCGGCCGTGGGGGGCAGGCCGGCCACCTGGTAGCCGGGATTACCGCCCCGGCCAGACTGGACCAGCCGGTAGATCATTACCAGGCCGAGGCCATTGAGCAGCACGGCAAGTGGCAGCAGCAGCGGATCGGCATAGGGCGCGAAGCGGCGGACAGCGAGGTGCGCTGCCAGCATGACCGCGGCGAACACCAGGAAGTCGACCGGCAGCCCCGGCAGCTTGCCCGTCAAGCCGAGGCCGGCCGCGCTGTACGCGAACAGCACTACGGCCAGCGCGAAGGCAAGCATGAGCAACTCAGTCCCGCGCCGCCCGTGCGGCAACGGAACTGACTGCTCGCTGCTTGCGGTGAAGCTCACCCGGCCCCCGCACAGTAAGGCGGCAGGACGGGCTTGCGCGGCATCGCGACAGACGGGATTGCGACCTTCCTGTGCCTGGCCCGCTCTGCCCTGGCGGCATTGGCCGCCTGCAGCTTCTTGTCGTACTCGGATTGCCATCCGGCAATGTGCTGGCTCGCGACGTCGCAGGCGTGATCCTGCATGATCTGCGTGAGTGTCGCCTGCGTCTTCGCCAGCGTGGTCGGCGTCGTCGGCAGGCTGAGGCCCGCCGGGACCTCGCTGGTCAGCACGTCGGTCTTCTGGTAGAGGCTGGACAGGCCGACGAAGGCAATCTTCTGGCTGATCCCGCGGTAGATGCTGACGTGCGAGCCATCCGCAGCCAGGTAGTAGTTCTCCTGAATACTCCGGTAGCCGACGTAAATACCGGTGGCGATCAGCACGATCAGCACGATCAGCACCGAGGTCACTACCGGCCAGCGCCGCCGGGGCTCGTCGAAGCCCTCGTCCTGATCGTCTTCACCACCCGGCCCGGCTGTGATCCGGCCGCGGTGCCCGTTCATGCTCGCGCCCGGTGGCGCGGCGTGCGGATCCGCGCCGCTTGCCCCTGCCGCACTGCCGACGGCTGCCCGTAGCAAGGTGCTGACATCGCCGCTGGCGGCCGCGCCGGCCAGTACCGCGTCCCTGGTCGGTGGCAGCGGGCCGGCCACAGTGTCGACCACATCCGCGACAATGCAGGTGATGTTGTCCGGGCCGCCGTTGTGGATGGCGAGCGCGATCAGTTGGTCCACCGCTTCTTCGGCGTCCGGCACTGTGCTCAGTACCCGGTGCACCGCCTCGTCCCCGACGACATCGGTGAGGCCGTCCGAGCACAGCAGGTACCGGTCGCCCAGGATGGCATCGTGCATGGCCAGATCGGGGTCGGCGTCGGTGCTGCCCTGCAGCGCCCGCAGGATCAGCGAGCGCTGCGGGTGGCTGGCCGCCGCTGCCGGGCTGAGCCGTCCCTCATCGACCAGCGACTGGACCAGGGTGTGATCGCGAGTGACCTGGTAAAGATCATGGTCGCGGAGCAGGTATGCGCGGGAGTCCCCGATATGGCAGACCGCCACCCGGGCGCCCGCCCACAGCATGGCTGTCAGAGTGGTTCCCATGCCTTCAACGGCCGGGTCGGCCGCGCTGATGTCGTGGAGCGTGGCGCGAGCCGAGGAGATTGCGTCCGCGAGCGCGTTCAGCATGTCGTCATCGCTGACGAGGTTCTGCCGGTCCAGCGGCGCGATGGCCGAGATCGCCACCGCGCTGGCTACTTCGCCCGCCGCGTGGCCGCCCATGCCGTCGGCGATTGCCAGCAGTCGCGGGCCTGCATACGCGGAGTCCTCGTTGCCCTCGCGGAGCAGCCCCACGTCTGAGCGGAGCGCGTAGTGCAGTGCCAGGGTCATCTGCGCAGCTCCAGAACGGTCTTGCCGATGCGGATCGGGACGCCGATGGGGACCGGAGTCGGCTGGGTCACCTTCTGCCGGTCCAGGTAGGTGCCGTTGGTCGAACCGAGATCCTCGACCAGCCACTGACCATCTTGTGGAAAGAGTCGGGCATGTCGGGTTGAAGCGTAGTCGTCGCTGAGAACTAGCGTGGCATCATCAGCCCGGCCGATGGTGATCTGCTCGTCGGCGAGCACGAGGCTGGTGCCCGCAAGCGCGCCGGCCGTCACCAGCAGCTGCTGCGGCGCTGACCTGGCCGAGCGGACCGGCTTGGCCCTGGGTCTCGGCTGCCGGGGCAGCGTGGCCTGGCGGCCCGCCGACCGCCGCCGCCGCTGGCTGACCGGCCCGAACATGTCCGTCCTGACCACGCCGACCGCCGCGATGACGAAGAGCCACAGGACGGCAAGGAACCCTATCCTGACGAGAGTGAGCTCAAGCGGGTTCATCGGGTCATGAGTCCTTGGCTGGCGTGGCGGCGCGTTCGCGGTCGGCTCGCCTTCGGTTCGCGGTCGGGTGGCTGGCTGGCGGCGGTCCAGGTCAGTAAGAACGGTCCCGGCGGAAGACCAGGGTGGTCCGGCCGAGGGTGACCTGGGTGCCATCGGTGAGCAGGATGCGTCGCACCGGCTGGCCATCGACGAATGTCCCGTTCGTCGAGCCGAGGTCGACGAGCACGACCTCGCCGTCCTCGACCCGGATCTCGGCGTGATGCCGGGACACACCGGGATCGACGAGCCGCAGGTCACAATCGGTGCCGCGGCCCAGGATGATCAGTGGCGTGACGATCTCGAAGGTCCGCTGGGTGCTGCCGTCCGGGCCGGGCTCCGGTCCGGACACCAGCAGCCGGGGGTTGCCGTGGAAGCCGCCCGCACGCTGCGGGAGGTCACTCACCGGCCGCCGGATCTCACCGTCCTCCACCGTCGTGCCCCGGATCACCCCGGACAGGATCCTGAACGTGCCGGTAGTGAGATCCCGGACGCCCTCAAACCGCATCCGGACTGGTCCGACGAACGAGTAACCCTGCTCCTTGGCGTACTCGCGGGCGAGGGTGGCCAGTTCGATGCCGAGGCTGTCGGCATACACGTCGAGGCGCGCGTAGTCGTCCTCGGCGACCTCGACGACGAAGTCGTTGGGCACCAGGGTCCGGCCCTGTGCCACGATGGCTGCCCGGTCGTCCATTTCCCGCTGAATCGCGCTGGCCACCTCGACCGGCTGCAACTCAGACTTGAACGCCCGCGCGAAGGCACCTTCGACCATTCCCTCGAGCCTGTGCTCAAAGCGCTGCAGCACTCCCACCGTGGCGCCCTCCTCTCCCTGCCGTATCCGATGGTATCGGCGATGTGGGATAGCTTGCGGACGTGCTAACCTGTCTGCTGCTCCCGGGGCGGGTGGCGGAACGGCAGACGCGCACGGTTCAGGTCCGTGTGTCCGAGAGGACGTGAGGGTTCAAATCCCTCCTCGCCCACCCCTGACGCGCGGCTGCCGATCGAGTGCTGACGTCGCGGGCGCTCCCGGCAACGCGGTCGGTTAGCTGGCCGCAGCTTAGGCCGCCAGGACGGGCTTTGTCACCGAGATGACCGCGGTATTGCCCGTTCAGGTAAGCAGCCAGCGGGCGGCGAGCGGCACGCTGCGCTGTGATCGAGATCATGACCGTGGCCGGCCGGCGGCGGCATCGGGCAGAATCGAGGAGTGCCGGAACTGCCTGAAGTAGAGGCGCTCGCAGCCGACTTGCGCGAGCGCGCCGTCGGCCGGGAAATCGATCGCGGCGACGTGGCCGAGTTCTCCGTACTGAAGACCTATGATCCGCCGCTGTCGGCGCTGCACGGGGCGCGACTGAGCGGTACCTCGCGGCGGGGCAAGTTCCTCGACCTGACCTGCGCGCCGGCCACCGGCGGCGCTCTGCACCTGGTCACGCACCTGGCCAGGGCGGGGTGGCTGCGCTGGCGGGATACGCTGCCGGAGGCGCCAGCCAAGCCGGGCAAGGGTCCGCTGGCGTTCCGGCTGCGCTTCAGCGACGGCAGCGGCTTCGACCTCACCGAAGCAGGGACCAGGAAGCGCCTTGCTGTGTATCTCGTGGCCGAGCTCGGGCAGATCCCCGGCGTCGCGTCACTAGGCCCCGAACCGCTGGACGCCGGCTTCACCACCGAGGTACTGGCCGGGATACTGGCCGGGCGCCGTACCCAGATCAAGGGGCTGCTGCGAGACCAGAAGCTCATCGCCGGGATCGGCAACGCCTACTCCGACGAGGTGCTGCACGCCGCCAGGATGTCCCCGTTCCGGCTCGCCTCGAGTCTCAGCCCGCAGGAGGTCGCAGACCTGCATGCCGTCATCATCGCTACGCTCCGGGAGGCCATCGGCCGGTCAGGCGGGCTCGCCGCCAGCGACCTGAAGCAGGAAAAGAAGGCTGGCCTGCGCGTGCACGGCAGGACCGGCGAATCGTGCCCGGTGTGCGGCGACACCATTCGTGAGGTCTCTTTCGCCGACTCGGCGCTGCAGTACTGCCCGTCCTGCCAGACCGGGGGCAAGCCGCTTGCCGACCGGCGGTTGTCGCGGCTGCTGAAGTAGCGCCTGTCAGCGGGCGTTAGCCGAGCACCTGCTTGAGCTTGGCCCAGCGGCCTATGTCGCATCCGCCGGCGACAATGGTCTCGTGCACCGGAGCGCCGAGGAAGGTGCCGGTCAGCGTTGCCCGGCCGGCGTTAACCATGATCGCCGGGCAGGCAACGTGCGCGGGCAGCGGGCCGAACAGGCTAGCGCCTGCCAGCAGCCTGGCGCAGGCGGCGGCGGGATCGGAGACGGTGCCGCCGGCCGGATCGCAGCGCAGCGTGTAGTGCGCCGCCGGGCTAGTGGCCGTCGCGCTGATGCTGACGGACAGCGAGATCTTTGCCGCGGCGGCGGTCACCGGCCCGCTGCTGCTTGCGCTCGGCTCGCTGGTACTGTGCCCGCCGCCGGGCCGGGTCGACGACGAGCCGTGACCGGGTGCCGCAGTGCTACCGCAGGCGGCGGCCAGCAGCGCGCACATGGCTGCGGCCGCGCAGCGCCACAGTAGCTGACCCGGACGAGCCGGTGTCCGATGAGCCGGTGTCCGATGAACGCGTGCGTGCGGGCGCTGCGCGGTGGGCGTCATGCCCGTTAGACGTCCGCCTTACCGCGCTGGTTCCGGCCGCTGTCGGCCCGGCTGCTAGCAGGTAGTTTGCGCAGTTCACCGCGCCAGGGCCGGATGCAGATGGCACCATGAGGCGGTGGGGTTGAAGCTCGCCGCGGCACAGCCGGACCGGGACAGGATCGATCGCACTGCCCGCGCTGTCATCGAGTGCGCGGCCGATGCGATCATCGCAACCGGCACCGACCGTTGCGTGACGCTGTGGAACCCGGCCGCTGAGAAGCTATTCGGCTGGACCGCGACAGAGGTGGTCGGCCTGGAGCCGCCCTACGTCCCGGAGGAACTGCGAGCCGAGCACAACGCCGTACTCGAGCGAGTGGCCAGCGGTGGTCATGTCTCCTTCGCTACCCGGCGGATCTGCAAGGACGGCTCGATGGTCGACTTGCGGATCGATGCGAGCAGGATGACCGGCAGCGCGGGCGAGCTGGCCGGCTGGGTCTGCGTGTGCCACCGCAGTCACGACGACGAGCCGGTGCGGCACTCCATGGCCGAGCGCGCCAGGGTTGTCCGCCGTCTCGGTGATGTCGTCGCCGATATGAACGCGCAGCTTGAGCTCGAGGCGGTACTCGATCGGATCGCAGCCAGCCTGCGCGAACTCACCAGGGCAGACGCCGGCGGTTTCGTGCTGATCGAGCAGGACCGGCTTCGGCTGGTCAGCCTGGACGGGCTGCCCGCCGAGCTGCGCGGCCGCACCGCTGACCTGCAAAGCAGCATGGTCGGCCAGCTCATGCGGTCGGGCAAGACGGTGCTGATGGCCACCAGCGACTCGGGTGGCTTCGATGACCTGATCTGGGCCGCGCTGCCCGGCCTGCACACGATCACGCTCAGCCTCTCGCATGTGGCAGGGCGCCCGTTCGGCGCGCTGTACGCGCTCTACAGCGGTCGCAAGGTCGGCCACGTCGAGCTTGAGCTGCTCGAGCTGCTGGCCGGGCATGCGAGCGTCGCGCTGTCCAACGTGACCGCCTTCGAGGAAGTCGTCCGGCAGCGGGCCCACGAGCGCGCGGTGATCGACGCCAGCGCCGACGGCATCGCCGTGCTGGACGCCGACGGCCTGGTCCGGCAGTGGAACCCGGCGGCGCACCGCCTTACCGGCTTGTCCCCGGACCTGGCCGCCGGCCGGCGCCCGCCGTTCCCGCTGCCGGCGCCCGGCGAGAAGCTGACCTACCGGCTCGCCAACGGCCGGTGGATCGACCTGCTGTGCACCGGGCTGAGCGGCCGCGGCGAGAAGGTGCTCGATTTCCGGGATATCACCGCGGCAAAGGAACTGGAGGAGGCCAAGGACTTGTTCCTGGCAACGACCAGTCACGAGCTGCGCACGCCGATAACCGTGGTCCGGGGCTTTGCCAGCACGCTGGCCAGCCGCTGGGACAAGCTCTCCGATGCCGACCGGCGCGCGGCGGTGCAGACGATCGCCGAGCGGGCGGGCTCGCTCGCCAAGCTGGTCGAGCAGCTGCTGCTCGGCTCCAGGGCCGGCGCCGACCAGCTTCAGGTGAGCAATGGCCCGTTCGATCTCGGCGGGCTGCTGCGCGGTGCCGTGGCGGCGTTCGGGCCGCTGTCGGACCGGCACACGCTCGGCCTCGACATTGCCGATGACCTCCCGCTGGCCAACGGCGATCCGATGGCAACCGACATCATCATCGGGCAGTTGCTTGAGAACGCGTTCAAGTACTCACCCGACGGCGGGACGGTCAGCGTGCATGCCCGGCCGGATGGCGAGGTGATCGTAGTCGAGGTCACCGACCAGGGCATCGGCATCGCGCCCGCGGACCGCGAGCGGGTATTCGAGCGGTTCGTGCAGGGTGAGACCGGCGACCGGCGCCGGTTCGGCGGCATCGGCCTGGGCCTGTACATCGTCCGGCAGCTCGCCAGGGCCCAGGACGGCGAGATCGCCGCCACCGGGAACGACGGCGGCGGCACCACCATGCGGCTTCGGCTGCGAAGCGCGGGCAGCCTGGCCGCGGATACCGAGGCGGCCGGGCTGACGGCCTAGCTCTCGCCCCCGACTGCCCGGTGCAGCCGCCGCCTGGTTGCTGGATCACGCTCGACCGGGATACCGCCCGAGGCATCGATGTACTTGTCCACGATGCTGATGACATCGTCGCCCTGCATCACGATCTTGCCCCGGTCCATCCAGACGACCCGGTTACAGGTCAGCTCGACTTCTTCCAGGTTGTGCGCGACCAGGAACACGGTGCCCGCTGCCTGCCTGAGCTCAGTGATCCGGTTGTGACTGCGCACCCGGAACTCGGCGTCGCCGGTGGCGAGGGCCTCGTCGATCAGCAGTACCTCGTGGTGCTTGGCCGCGGCGATCGCGAACCGCAGCCGGGAGCCCATCCCGGCCGAGTACGTCTTCATCGGCAGGTTGATGAAGTCGCCGACGCCGGAGAAATCGACAACGCTCTGGTACCTGACCTTGGCTTCCTGCTTGGACATGCCCATCGCCAGGCAGCCGAGCACGACGTTGCGCTCGCCGGTGAGGTCGTCGAGCAGCGCTGCGTTCACGCCGAGCAGCGACGCGCCACCGGTGGTGTAGACGTTCCCGTCCTCGGGCGGCAGCAGGCCGGCGATCGCCCGCAGCAGCGTGGATTTGCCCGAGCCGTTACGGCCGATGATGCCGATCGCGTCGCCCCGGTAGGCGATGAACGAGATGCCGCGGATGGCGTGGACCTCGCGGATGTTGCCTCGGGTCCTGCGGCCGAGGGCGCGCAGCAAGACCGTGGCCGCAGAGCCGCGGTCACCGCCCGCGCCGTACACCTTGTACACGATGTGCAGGTCGTCGACGACGACCATCGGCTCAGCCACGGCCGTACCGTGTTTCCGCGCGCCAGAAGAAGAAGAAGCCGACGACCAGGGCAAGCGCTGCCCAGCCGATGCCGTAGTACCAGAAGTGCTGAACAGTGATGTGAGCAGCGCAATATGCGCTGTCATATTGCAGCTTGACCGGCACGGTGCCGCCACGCGCCGCGGCGTTCTGCCACTGCGTGCACAGCGCGGCGTTGTACGGCTTGGCGCCCGGAGCGCTCAGCCGCTGGCTGCGCAGGACCGAATCGCGGACCATGGTGATGTACACCGCCGCCGGGTTAACCTCCAGCACCTGCACCGCCCACGAGTGCTTCGCGAGGAACGATGTCTGGCTGAGGCCGAGGTTCTGGATGCTGAACAGCACGCCGGAGACGTACAGCCAGGTCCGCATCAGGAACGGCAGGAGCTGGCTGAAGTCGTTGACCTGAGCCCCGAGCCGGGCGGCGAACAGCCCGATCCCGATGTTGAAGATGGTCTGCAGCAGCAGCGCCGGTATCACCAGCAGCCAGTACCAGGTGACCGGCTCGCCGGTCGCCAGCACGATCACGACCAGGACGGCCATGGCCAGGACCATCTGCTCCAGTTCGATGATCACGTAGGCGAGCGGCAGGGCAGCGCGCGGGAACTGCAGCGCACGGATCAGCGGCAGGCTCTCGGTGATCACTGAGGAGGTGGTGATGAAGGCCCGCTGGGTGAAGTTGAACACGAACACGCCGGTGACCAGGAAGGCCAGGTAATTCGGGATGCCGCGGTTGATGGGCACCAGCACGCCGAAGATCAGGAAGTAGACGCCGGCGTTCAGCAGCGGCGTGAGCACCTGCCAGATCTGGCCGAGCTTGGCCTCGGTGTACATCGCGATGTTGCGCGCGGTCGCGAAGGCCATGACGAAGTGCCGCCTGCGCCAGATCTCGGCCAGGTAGGCGAGGACCGGCGGGCGCTCCGCACTGGGCCGCAGGCCGTGCCGGAGCGCATAGGTGCCGAGCGGCTCGGTCGGAAGATCGGGCGAGCGGACCTCGCTCTGGCGCTCAAGCCCCGCTGCCGCGGCGATGCGGCCCGCACCCGGATCGCCGCCTGCTGACAGCAGCGTCGGCGACGGCACGTTCGGGTCGCTCACGCGGCACTCCTGCGGGACTCCGGGTTGCGCGGGGCTGCCTTCACGCCCGAGACTGTACCATTAGTACAGTTGTGCGATACAACTGTTGCATGGCCGACGAGTCGCCTGGCGGCGCCGAGCTTGAGCACCTGCTGGCTCAGTTGCTCAGAATGCTATCTCCTGCGCTCACCGGGCCGGTCCCGGACGCGCGGCCGGCGTCGGCTGGTGAGGCGGCCGCGCCGCCGGTTTCGGCCTCGGAAGCCCGCGCGCTGATCGAACTGGCGTCAGCCCGTGGCATCGTCCAAGGTGAGCTCGCCACACTGCTGGAGCTGGACAAGAGCACGGTCAGCAGGCTCGCCGCCGGGCTGGAGCGCAAGGGCTGGCTTAGCCGCGGCCGAGACGATGACAATCAGCGTTACGTCAGGTTGTACCTGACGCCGCAGGGGCGCGAGGTCGCGGGCAGGCTCTTCGAAGCGTGGCGATCGCGTCATGCCCGGATCCTGGCCGCGCTGTCCGCGGAGGAGCGCGCCGGCCTGTCCGCAGGCTTGGGCGGCCTGGTCCGCGTCATGACGGCGGATTCGCTGCGCGACTAGCCCGCGGCGCCGCGGTCCGTGGCCGGCCAGGCGTAAGGCCGCGCCGCGCCGGAAATACCTTCCCTAGCCGGCTGGAATCGCGGGCGCTGCCGGCCCGCCGGGTCACCGGCGAGGCTGGTGGCCGCCGGGATCGCGGTCCGGCGGTGAGAGCGGGGGGAATGGTCGTGACCGCCATGCACGGTGTTGACAGCGAGATCGGGCAGCTGAGGACCGTGCTCATGCACAGGCCGGGCGTGGAGATGCAGCGGATAACCCCGCGGCACCCGGGCGGCTTGCTTTTCCGGGCGTTGCCCTGGGTCAGCAAGGCCAGGGAAGAGCACGATGTGCTCTGCCAGGTGCTGCGCGACCATGGCACAGAGGTCCTCTACCTGACTGAACTGCTGCAAGACACGCTGGAGTACGAGCCAGCCAGGACCGAGGCCATCCGGCTGGCGGTCGCCGACGCGGGCCTGGGCGACGATCTCCGCGCGCAACTGCGCTCGCACCTGGACGACCTGGGTCCGGAGCGGCTGGCGCAGGTGCTGATCGCCGGGCTGACGCCGGAGGAACTCAAGATGGGCCACGGCGTGGTCTTCGAGCTACTCGACCGGCACGACTTCGTCCTCGATCCGCTGCCGAACCTGGTGTTCAGCAAAGACGCCAGCTTCTGGATCGGTGACCGGCTCGCGGTGGCGAGCCTGGTCGCACCGCACCGGCGCCGGGAGACCGACCTGGCCAGCGTGGTGTATCGGCACCACCCGCAGTTCGCGGCAGCGAAGTGGGTCTATGACCGCGATCTTGAGCCGATGGACGGCGGCGACGTGCTGTTGCTAGCGCCTGGCGTGGTGGCCATCGGGGTGAGCCAGCGGACCACGGCGGCCGGAGCGGAGCGCCTCGCGCGCCAGCTCTTCGCTGCCCGCCTGGCCCGGGCCGTACTCGCGGTTCCGATCCGCCAGTACAGCTGCGACGTGCACCTGGACACCCTCTGCGCGGTGGTGGACCACGACTCGGTGCTCATGCACCCGGGGATCGCGTACACCCTGACGGCCCACGCGATCTCGTGGCGGGGCGACGGCCTGCGAGTGTCCAGGGCGCAGCCGTTCCTGCAGGCGGCGGCGCAGGCCATGGGAATTGCCCGGCTGCAGGTGATCGATTCGGGGCTGGACCCGGTCTTCGGCCAGTCCGGCCGGGGCGACGACGGCAGCAACGTGCTCGTCATCGGGCACCGGATTGTGGTGAGCCATGAGCGGAATTCGGAGACCAACGACCGGCTCGAGGGCGCCGGAGTGACGGTCATCCGGGTGCCGGGCAGCGAACTGGCCAGCCTGCGCGGCGGACCGCGCTGCATGACCTGTCCGGTCAGCCGCGAGCCGACGGCTGCGGTGACCAAGCGCCCGCAGACCGCACCGGTGCCGCTGGCCGCCAGTGCCGATCGTGACGGTGCCGATCGTGACGGTGCCGATCGTGACGGTGCCGATCGTGACGGTGCCGATCGCGACGGTGCCGAGCTGGTCTCGGCGAGCTTAATGACGGCCGCCTGAGCGGCGAGCGGATGGCCAGCCACCGGAAGGTACAAAGCTGCGCGCCGTGATTTTCGGGACAGGCCGGGCTTAACCGGCCGACTGGATAAGCCCATCTAGCCGCTTCAGCGCCGGACCGGTAGTGTGCGGCAGGTGGAGCTAAAGGTCACGACCAGGTTGCAGGATGATCTCACCATGATCACCGTGGCGGGCGAGATTGACTTGTATACCGCGCCCAGGTTGCAGTCAGAACTCATGACCGCCTTGAGCCGGAGCCCGGCGCGGCTGGTCGTGGACTTGTCTGGCGTCGGGTTCTGCGACTCGACTGGCATCAACGTGCTGCTCGCTGCCCACCGGCAGGCACGCGAGCGCGGCGGGGAACTGCAGTTGGCCGGGCCAGGATCTGCTACCAGGAAGGTGCTCCAGGTGACAGGGCTGGAGTCGGTGTTCACCGTGCTCGATGACCCGGCAAAGGTGACCGGCCCGTAGCCCCGGGGACCGGCTGGTCATCCCGGCCAGATTCGCCGCCAGCGGGCTCGGCCGTGCGTGCGCCCGCACTAGGATCAATGCCATGCCGCCAGGCGACCTAGCCGTCATCATCCCTGCCCGGAACGAGGCCGAGCGGGTTGCCGCGACTGTCTGCGCGGCCAGCAAGCTCAGCGGCGCGGATATCGTCGTAGTCGTCGACGACGGATCGGCCGATGACACGGCCGCACTGGCGGTTTCCGCCGGCGCGCACCTGGTCCGGCATGCACGCCGCCGCGGCAAGGCCGCCGCGCTCGAGACCGGCGCGGAGGCGGTCCGGCTGATCGAGGCTAGTGCCGCCAGCGTTCCCGCGTCGGGGCCTCGCCACCTGCTCTTTCTCGATGCCGACCTGGCTGACAGCGCGATCGAGGCCGGCCCGCTGGCCGATCCGGTCCGGGCCGGTATCGCGGACATGACCATCGCGGTGTTCAGCACGCGGGTCCGGATCGGCGGCTTCGGCGTCGTCACCACGGCGGCAGGCACGGGGATACAGCGAGCGACCGGCTGGCGCCCCGCCCAGCCGCTGAATGGGCAGCGGTGCCTGACCAGGGCAGCATTCACCGCCGCGCTGCCGCTCGCGCCGGGCTGGGGAGCCGAGACCGGCATGACGATCGACTTGCTGCGCATGGGCATGCGAGTGACCGAGGTGGAAGTCCCGCTGTCACACCGGGCGACCGGCACGGACTGGCGCAGCCAGTTGCACCGGCTGCATCAGCTTGCCGACGTCAGCAGGGCACTGCTGGCCAGGGAGCCGGCGGTGGTGCGGCTGCGCAGTAGTCTGGCGTCGCCTGGCGCCGGAGCGAACGGCCGCCTGCCCCGGTGAGCTACCGGTACGCCTATCTCGGTCCGCGGGGGACGTTCACCGAGACCGCGGTCCGCGAGCTGGCACAGGGGGCCGAGCCGGAGGCGCTGCCCTGCGGGTCGATTCAGGCCACTCTTGACGCGGTCCGCAGCGGCCGGGCCGAGCTCGGCGTCGTGCCAATCGAGAGCTCGGTCGAGGGCGCGGTCACCGCCACACTCGACGAGCTCGCCATCGGCACCGAGCTGGTGATATGCGCCGAGGTGCTGATCCCGGTGGAGTTCGCCCTGCTGACCAGGCCGGGCACCAGCCTGGGCGACATCCGGCGGGTTGGCGGGCACCCGGTGGCTCAGCCGCAGTGCCGTAACTGGCTGGCGGCCAATCTGCCGCACGCCCGCTGGCTGCCGGCCGCCTCCAACTCTGACGCTGCCCGCCAGGTGGCCGAAGGCGGGCTGGACGCCGCGCTCGCCGGGGCGTTCGCCGCGGACCTCTACGGCCTGGTACCGCTAGCCGCCGCCGTGCACGACCGGGACGACGCGGTCACCCGGTTCGTCGCGGTCCGGCTGCCGGGCGAACTGCCGGGCCGCAGCGGCGCGGACAAGACGTCCGTGGTTGCCTTCCTGATGGACGACCACCCTGGTGCGCTGATGGACATACTCGGCCAGTTCGCGTTCCGCGGCGTCAACCTGACCCGGATCGAGTCGCGGCCTACTGGCGATGGCATCGGCCGGTACCGGTTCTTCATCGACTGCGAGGGGCATGTCGCCCAGGCCAGGGTCGGCGAGGCGCTGATGGGGCTTCGCCGGGTCTGCAGCGCCGTCCGCTTCCTCGGCAGTTACCCGCAGGCAGTAACGGCGGCAGCCGACGGCGCGGGCACGGCAGCTGCGGACGCGCAGGCGGACAGGCAACAGGACAAATCGGACGCTGAGTACATAGAGGCTGCCGACTGGCTCGCCAGGATCCGGTCGGGTCAGGTCTGACGACGGCGCCGGCGGCCAAGGCTAGCCCGGCATTGCCGTTCTCAGCCCGGCGCCGGTGGCCACCGCCCGCAGCACCTTCACTGCCGTGTTTACAGATAGGGCCCCGATGTCCGGCCGGGGCGCTGCGTCATGTCCTCGACATCTGGCTGGGGCGCCATCATCCCGGCGGGCAGCGCCCGGCGCATTTGCTCAAGCTGGGCCCTTGCAGCCATCTGCTGTGCAAACAGCGTGGTCTGGATGCCGTGGAACAGCCCCTCGAGCCAGCCGACCAGCTGTGCCTGGGCTATCCGCAGCTCGGACTCGCTGGGGACCTCGTCCTCGGCGAACGGCAGCGACAGCCGCTCGAGCTCCTCGACCAGCTCCGGGGCAAGGCCGTCCTCAAGTTCCTTGATCGAGCTCGCGTGGATCTCCTTGAGCCTGGCCCGGCTCTTCTCGTCCAGCGGGGCTGCCCTGACCTCCTCGAGCAGCTGCCGGATCATGTTGCCGACCCGCATAACTTTCGCTGGCTGCTCGATCATCTCGGTGACCGGGCGCTCGCGCGGTCCTTCACCCGTCTCGGATTCGGTCGCTACACCGTCCGGCCCGACGACAACGATCCGCGGACTGTCGTGGATATCTCCGTTGCTCTGCTCACTCATGGTGCCTAGTCTGCCGGCGCTGGGCGCGATGTGCACATCTGGGGCCGGCCTGCCTGCCGCGGCCGAGGTTGCCGGCCCTCGGCGGGCTCAGCCGGCCGGGCCGACGGTGAGCAGGATCTTGCCCACGTGCCCGCCCGCGTCCATCATCCGGTGCGCCCGCGCTGCCTCGGCCAGCGGCAGCGTGGCCTGGATCACCGGCCTGATCAGGCCAGAACTGATCAGCGGCCATACCTCGGCGTGCACTCCGGCCACGATGGCAGCCTTCTGCTCCGGCGGCCGGGCGCGCAGGGTGGAAGCGTGCAGGGTAGCCCGCTTGCGCAGCAGCTCGCCAAGGTCCAGCTCGCCGGTGGCGCCGCCCTGCAGGCCGATGACCACCAGCCGCCCGCCAGTCGCCAGCGCACTGACGTTACGCGGCAGATAGGCGGCGCCGATGATATCCAGGATCACGTCGGCGCCGCGGCCGCCGGTGAACGCCTGAACCGCGGACGCAAAGTCCTCCTCGCGGTAGTTGATGGCGAGATCAGCGCCGAGTTCGCGGCACCTGGCGAGCTTGTCGGCCGAGCCGGCCGTGCACGCGACCCGGGCGCCGAGAGCATGGCCTAGCTGGATCGCCATCGTGCCGATGCCGCTGGCACCGCCATGCACAAGCAGCGTCTCGCCCGGCGCCAGCCTGGCGTAGGACACGACGTTGGAGTGGACCGTGCAAGCCGCTTCGGGCAGCGCCGCGGCGTCCCGCAGGCTCAGGCCGTCCGGGGCTGGCAGCAACTGGCCGGCGGGCACCACGACCTGCTCGGCGTAACCCCCGCCGGCCAGCAGTGCGCAGACTTGGTCTCCCGATTGCCAGTCAGTGACTCCGGACCCGACTGCGATGATCTGCCCTGAGCACTCAAGGCCAGGGTAGGGCGGCGCGCCCGGCGGCGGCGGGTACAGGCCCTGGCGCTGCATCAGATCGGCCCGGTTCACCCCAGCGGCGGTTGTCGCCAGCACTACCTCGCCCGGTCCGGGAACCGGGGCGGGCACGTCGCGGAGCTTGAGTACCTCTGGTCCGCCTGGCTGGTCGATCACGACGGCGCGCATGCTGGCCTCCCGCGGGGTGCGCTCGGTGAGCGGTGAGCGGAGGGTGTGGGATTCGAACCCACGGTGACGCTTGCACGCCACAACGATTTTCAAGACCGTCGCCCTCGGCCACTAGGCGAACCCTCCGCCGACAACGATAGCGGCGGGAGCAGCTGCGGACGTACCTGCCCAGTTCTCAAGTAGGCTCGCCGGTGAAAGGAGACAGCATGCTCCCGCGGTTCGGCCTGCTGGCGGTGGCGACGCAGTGGCAGTTCGCGCCGATCGTGACCGCCCTCGTCGTGGTCGCCGTAGCGCTGTACCTATGGGGCGTCGTCAGGGTGGCAAAACGGCATCCGGCCCGGCCATGGCCCGCCTGGCGGACCGCGGCGTTCCTTGGCGGCATGCTGGTCCTGGTGGTTGCTACCGAGAGCGGCATCGGCAGTTACGACGGCCTGCTCTTCTACGACCACATGGTGCAGCACCTGCTGCTCCTCATGGTCGCGCCGCCGCTGCTGATCGTCGGGCAGCCGCTCACCCTGCTGTTGCACGCCAGCCGGAACCCGCTGCACAGCTGGGTCAAGCGGGTGCTGCGGTCGCCCGTTGCCAGCTTCCTGACCTGGCCGGTATTCGGCGCGGCCGCGTATGCAATCAGTGTCCTGGCTGCGCACCTGACCAGCCTGGCTAACTACTTCGAGCGGAGTCAGGCCGCGCACAGCGCCGAGCACGCGCTGTTCGTGATCGTCGGCTACCTGTTCTTCCTCCCGATCCTTGGCCGCGAGCCGGTGAAGTGGCGGCTGTCCTATCCCATCCGGTTCGTCGTCCTGGTGCTGCTCATGCCGGTCGACACCTTCACCGGCCTCGCGCTCGGCTATGGCAGCGCGCACTCGCCAGGGATCCCGATCGGACCGCGCCCTGCCTGGGCCCCGTCGCCGGTCTCCGACCTGCACCTGGGCGGCGCGGTGATGTGGATCGGCGGCGACGGGATCATGTTCGCGCTGATGATGGCGGTGTTCTGGATGTGGAGCAGGGACGAGCGCGCGGCCGTCAGCGGTCGTGGCTTCTTCGAGCGCGCCAGGCAGGCGAACCTGGCCAGCCTGGTCGCATCGCATCAGCCGGCCACCGCGACACCAGTCGCAGCCGCCGCGCCAGCGGAGGCCAGCGCCGGGCAGCATGCCGCGAACGGCCGCGGCGGCATCGACGACGACGAGCACCTCGCCGCCTACAACGCTTATCTTGCCCGGCTGAATCAGCACCCGTCCCGCGGCGAACCTTAGCCTGCGCAATCGGCTGGGCGCTCGGGCCGCGTTCCCGGCGATATTGGGGGTCGGCGACACGCCGGTAGCGGTTTCTAGGTCAATCTAAGGAATGTGCTAGATCCGCTCATATTCTCCTGTGCATGGACCCCGTCAGGAACCCTTACGCGCCGGGTGCCGGTCAGCGGCCGCCCGAGCTGGCGGGCCGTGACCGCGAGATCGGCCAGTTCGAGGTCGTCCTGGAGCGGGTAGCGCGCGGCAGGCCGGAACGCAGCATGGTGCTCACCGGGCTGCGCGGCGTCGGCAAGACCGTGCTGCTGAACTCGTTCCGGTCCATGGCGATGCAGCGGCTGTGGGGCACCGGCAAGCTTGAGGCCCGGCCAGACCAGTCGATCCGGCGGCCGGTGGCCAGTGCACTGCACATGGCCGTGCGCGAACTGGCGCCGCGGCACCGCGCGCCGGATCGGATTGACCAGTTTCTCGGCGTACTCAAGGCATTCGCCGCCCGGGATGCCAAGGCGGCCAAGGGCTCGATCATCAGCCAGCTTGGCATCGATGCACCGGCCGTCCGCGGCCGTGCTGACTCCGGGGATCTGGAGGTTGACCTCACCGAACTATTCGCCGACGCCGCATCCGTTGCGGCCGACCTGGGAGTCGGCATCGCGCTGTTCGTCGACGAGATGCAGGACATCCCTGGCCCCGACATCTCGGCGCTGTGCGCGGCCTGCCATGAGCTGTCCCAGAGCAACGGGCCGCTGATCGTCGTCGGAGCCGGGCTGCCGCACTTGCCGTCCGTGCTATCGGCGAGCAAGAGCTATTCCGAGCGGCTCTTCAGGTACGTGGCGATCGACCGGCTCGACCGCGAGTCGGCCGACATCGCGCTGCTTGCCCCGGCCCGGCGCGAGGGCGCGGACTTCGAGCCGGACGCGCTGGATGCCCTGTACGCGGCCGCGGACGGGTATCCGTACTTCGTGCAGGCCTACGGGAAAGTGACCTGGGACGTGGCCGCCGCGAGTCCGGTGACGGCGCACGATGTCAGCGTGGCCGGCCCGGTCGCGGCCAGCGAACTGGCGATCGGCTTCTTCGGCAGCCGGTACGAGCGCGCCACGCCGGCGGAGCGGGAATACATGCGCGCAATGGCGACGCTCGGCGACGAGCCTGTGCCGACGGCGCAAGTGGCGGAGGAACTTGGCCGCAGGCCGTCAAGCGTCTCGCCCGCTAGGGACAACCTGATCAAGAAGGGCCTGATCTACAGCTCGGAGCGTGGTCTCATCGCATTCACTGTCCCGCATTTCGGCAGGTTCCTGCGCACTCAACCCGGCTGAGCCAGCCCGGGCCAGCCCGAGCCAGCCCTCGTCCGGCCTATGGGGTTGTATAGGCGAGTCTAGAATGCAGCCTAGATATCAGTAGAGAAGGGCAGATCGACCCGCGTCGGCCGCGCCTGGACAGTCGTGAATCCAGGCGACAGGTGGGGCGCGAGACGTCGGAGCGCAGCCCGGCCCGGCCGTAGCGGTCCCCGCCTCCCGGCAGGCCAGTCCAGCGGTGCGCCGGTAGCCGGGTCGACCAGCGCGACGTGCACGATCGGCCGCCGGTGCTGCAGGAATACCGCGAAGACCACTTCGGCTGGCCGGCCAGCGTAACGGCCCGGATAGACGATGAAGCGCCAGCACAGCTCGCGCCAGGTGTCCGTAGGCACCTCCGAAGTGATCAGGCTGGCGTACCGGCGCCAGTACTTGCTGCGCCGGAGCGCCGCGAGCGTCCGGGCGGCAGGCACGTGCCGCACCTCGCATGGCTCGGAATAGCCGAACCGGACCAGTCCCTCGCCTACCTCTGGTGACAGCGCGACGACGAGGAGCAGTTCGGCGCCCAGGATGGCCAGCAGGCCGAGAGCGCCAGCGGCTGTCCGGGGCAAGGTGACAGGCCCGAGCCAGACCGTTACCAGCCCCGCGACTGCCAGCAGCGCGGACCTGGCTAGCGTCCGCCCGCTGACCGGTGCCGTGCTGAAGTCGCCGAAGCAGCCGCAGCTGGCATCCGGCCGGCTTTGCCTGAGCTCGATCAGCGCGCAGGTCGCGACGAGAAACAGCATGGACGTGCCGATCCGGAAGCTGATGGCCAGCGCATGCTCGCCGACGCGGAATGCCGTGACGATAAGGCCGAGCCCTAGCGCGCCCTCGATGGTGCAGAGCGCGATGGCCAGTGGACCGCGTAGCTGCCGCGGGAACAACGCGGTCGGGCTGGCCTGCTCGGCTGCTGAGCCGGCCCGCACCATCTGCAGCACCTTCGCGATGCAGCCGGCGAGCAGCATCACGGCGAGCAGCGGAACTTGGACCTCGCGAATGGCATACAGCATGGTCACTCGCCGATCGTGATGGTGGCGTTGAAGCAGCCGCGTTCCAGTTCGCCGCCCAGGGCGATGAAGCTGGCCAGCGTCAGGTCAGCCACCCGGCCGCGGGGTGACGTACCACACGTCACGCACCGGTCGTTGAACAGCCGTCCGATCGGCGCGCAGCCAGTCACCGGCATCAGGCAGCTAGCCCCGGTGCAGTCATTACGGATCCGCAGGATGCTGCCGATGGACAGGAAGGGCATCCGCGAATAACTCTGGTGAACACCGCCTGCCAGATTCTCGGCACACGGAGTCTCAGGGTCGAGCGCGGGATAAGAGGTGCCCAGGATGCCAGGCGGCTCCTCTCGCGGTTCATGCCAGGTCGCCGATCCGGTGATGGAACCGGGCAAGTGGCCGCTGACCAGCGGCGGGGCCGGCATGCGGTGGGCCGGATAGGCTGGCTGCGACGTGGCCGGGATCACGCCGATGAGCTCGTCCTGCCGCCGGGTGCCGATGATGTCGACCAGGTAGCCGGGCTCGAGCGTCGGGAATCGGACCTGGATGCGGCCGAGCGCGCCGGGCCGGAGCGTGATCACCTGCGGCTGACGGGTTGCCCCCTCGTCAACGACTAGCTGATTGCCGGATCGCTCGGTAATAATGCCCGTGACGCGGCCGATGTTGGCCCAGATCCGGTCGGCCACGTTCCGGCCGAAGGGGTGCAGCCGGACGATCGCGTGGTCGTCCCGGCGCAGAGCGGCGGGCTCTAACTGAGTTCCGCGCCAGGCGGTGGCGGCGGCGGTGAGGGTGAACCGCCGCTCGCATTCGCCGTCCGCGACGACAAGCACGTGCGGGCTGACGTCCAGGACGATCCCGGCGACGGTGCGCGGCAGCTGAAAGGAATCGGCGAAGCCGATGTCCCGGCTTACGGGGTCGTCTGGCGCGCGGCTGCTGCCGCCTGAGCTGCCGCCGACGGCGCCGACGGCGCCGGCTTCCGCCTGCGGCCGGAATACGGCTGCCTTGAGCAGGCGGCGCCGCGCCACCGCGGCCGCGCTGGCCGTCGCGCTGCCAACGGTGCTGGCGGTCAGGCCGGCACAGCGATCACAGCAGGCGAAGTCCGGCCGGCCGCCAAGCACCTGCATCGCCTCCAGCCTGCTCTGCCAACCTCACGACCATGCGTACCACCCAGGGTTGCCGTCAAGCGGTTTGCTGATCTTTCTGCTCCGGAGAGACGGATATGGCACCGGTCCGCCATAGCGACAGCCCATCCCGTTCTGCCGGATTCCGCCACCTGAGACTCGCCGTTACGAGGGGTAACTGACTGTAGCCGAGCTGCGCTGGGTACGGTTGGGGTGTGAACGTGGGGGGCGATCACGGCGTTGCCAGCACATACGCCGGCCCGGGTGAGACGGCGGGGGCGCCACCGCTGCCGAGCGTGCCCGCGGCAAGGACAGTAGAGCCTGCTGACGCCCTGCCCGCCGTTGGCCGGGCCGATGATCCCGCGTTTCGCGAGTACGTGCGTGCCCGCGGCCGTGCGCTGCTGCGCACCGCTTACCTGCTGACCGGCAATCTCGCCGACGCCGAGGACCTTGTCCAGTCCGCGCTTGCCAAGACCTATCTGGCCTGGAACCGGATCGAGGACCGTGGCGCCGTCGACAGCTACGTCCGGCGCGCCATGATCAATACCCAGATCTCCTGGTGGCGGAGGCGCCGGCTAGAGGAGTTCCCGACCGACGAGATCCCTGATCAGGCGGTCACCGACTTTCCGGCCGGCTCGGACCTGGGCGATTCGCTGCAGCGGGCGATCGACCGGCTACCGCAGCGGATGCGCGCCGCCGTGATGCTGCGGTACTACGAGGATATGACCGAGGCGGAGGTTGCCGAGGTGCTCGGGGTCAGTGTCGGCACCGTGAAGAGCACCATCTCACGCGCGGTCGCGAAGCTACGCATCGACGTTGAGCTTCAGCCAGATTGAGCGCAAAAGTCCTGCTGACAGCGCTGACGTTTGCCGATACCGTGAGCTTACTCACGACAGGGCAGTTCGCCGACCCGCCGGTTGCAGCGCGTCGGGCGCGCTTTTCTCGCAGGAGGCTACCCGTGCGCAGCACGATGATGGACGTCCCGCTCACCGTGACAGCGATCATGCGCCACGGCACTACCGCCTATCCCGATGCCGAAGTCGTCAGCCTTACTAGCGCGGGCACTCGCCGTCAGACCTACGGGGAAACCGGATCGCGGGTGGCAAAGCTCGCAAACGCCCTGCGGGCGCTCGGCGTGGATGGTGACCAGCGAGTGGCGACCCTCATGTGGAACAACGCCGAGCACCTCGAGGCCTACCTGGCCATCCCCTCGATGGGCGCGGTACTGCACACCCTGAACCTGCGGCTCGACCCGCTTGTCATCGGGTACATCGCCGACCATGCCGAGGATGACGTCGTCATCGTCGATTCCACCCTGGTGCCGCTGCTGGCCCAGGTGCTGCCGCACGCCCCGAAGATCAGGCACGTCATCGTCACTTCTGGCGGGAACGGGCAAGAATTCGTACCGCCTGCCGAACTGACCGCGGCAGGGCGCCCGGTCCACTCCTATGAGGCGCTGCTGGCAGCCCAGCCGGCCACCTTTGACTGGCCCGATGCGGACGAGCGGTCGGCAGCCGCCATGTGCTACACCAGCGGAACCACCGGCCACCCGAAGGGCGTGGTGTACAGCCACCGGTCCATGCACCTGCACTCGATGGCCGTCTGCATGAGCGGAGTCTTCGGGCTGTCGGACGCTGACCGGGTACTCCCGGTCGTGCCGATGTTCCACGCCAACGCATGGGGCCTGCCGTATGCCGCCGTGCTGGCCGGCGCCTCGCTCGTCATGCCCGACCGCTTCCTGCAACCCGAGCCGCTGGTCCGCCTGATCGAGGCGGAGCGGCCAACGGTCGCCGGTGCCGTGCCGACCATCTGGAACGGACTGCTCCAGCACGTTCGGGCCAACGGCGGCGACCTGACCTCTCTCCGGCTCGTTCCGTGCGGCGGCTCCGCCGTGCCGCACTCGCTGCAGGAAGCATATGAAAAGGAGCTGGGAGTCCGGATTGTGCAGGCCTGGGGGATGACCGAGACGTCGCCGCTCGGCAGCGTCGCGCATCCGCCCGCCGGGGTACCCGACGACGAGGCGTGGCGGTACCGGGACACGGCCGGCCGGCTGATGTGCCAGGTCGAGCACCGGCTCGTTGGCGAGGGTGGCGTCCTGCTGCCATGCGACGGCGGAGCGGTCGGTGAGATCGAGGTGCGCGGCCCCTGGGTCACCGGCGCGTATTACAAGGACGACGACCCGGCTAAGTTCCGCGACGGCTGGCTTCGGACCGGCGACGTCGGCACCATCGACCCGCTCGGCTATGTGACATTGACCGATCGGGCAAAGGACGTCATCAAGTCCGGTGGTGAGTGGATCTCCTCGATGGAACTGGAGAACATTCTGATGGGTCACCCGGCGGTGGCCGAGGCTGCCGTGATCGGGGTAGCGGACGAGAAGTGGGGCGAGCGCCCGCTGGCCGCGGTAGTCCTGGCCGAGGGAGCCACTGCTACAGCCGCTGAGCTGCGGGCGTTCCTGGCCGGCCGCGTCCCGCGCTGGCAACTGCCGGAGCGCTGGTCATTCATCGCTGAGGTGCCCAAGACGAGCGTCGGCAAGTTCGCCAAGACCCGGATGCGAGACGCCTACGCGAACGGGGAGTATGAGATCATGGAAGTGACCTGACAGCCCGGTCGACGATGGCTCGTTACCATGCTTTGCTGAGGGCCCGGCACTACCGGTAGCCTAGGGCCCGGCCCGGTGTAGGGCCAACCAGGAGGCTTCGCCTAGTCCGGTCTATGGCGCCGCACTGCTAATGCGGTTTGGGTTCACGCCCATCCGGGGTTCAAATCCCCGAGCCTCCGCTCTCTGATCTGCGGCGTTCCCCTGACTTGCGATTCAGGGGAACCGCGTTTCCTTGATTCATCTGCCGCCTGCGCGCACATTGCGCGCACATCGGCGTCAGGTCACCACTCATCCGGGGCTCTCGCCGCCAACGGCGACGGGCCGCTTTGCCATGCCCGGATCCGGGCTGGCTCCCCGTTAGGAAAGCGGCCCGGCCGCGCGACGACAACGCGCTGACCGGGCCTAGGACCCCGCCTGGAACGGAGACGAGGAACTTGACTACTACTGTCACACAC